>NZ_CP126740.1:2281842-2607820 GCF_030246925.1 Microbacterium sp. zg-Y625 | reverse complement strand
TGATGAGGGGGTGGTTGGCCACGTGCACACGCATGGGTCCAGCCTACTTCCTGGGTTGCGCCGCATGGATGCCACATCCTGCGCCGCCAATGCTCGAAGCCCAGTCGGGTGCGGCCGGGCAATAGCCTGGGGCATGTGAACCTGCCTGCCCGCGCGACCGACCTGGCGGCCATGGATCGCGCCCTCGCTCTTGCCGCCGAGGCCGCAGAGCACGGTGACATCCCGGTCGGAGCTGTGGTGACGGATGCCGCCGGCAACACCATCGGCGAGGGACGCAACCTGCGCGAGGCCACACACGACCCGCTCGCACATGCCGAGGTCGTCGCCCTGCGGGCCGCCGCGGCGTCGCTCGGCTCCTGGAACCTGTCGCGCTGCACGCTCGTGGTGACGCTGGAGCCGTGCCTGATGTGCGCGGGCGCGATCATCCAGTCGCATCTGGATCGGCTGGTGTTCGGTGCGTGGGACGAGAAGGCCGGAGCGGCCGGGTCGATGTACGACGTCGTCCGCGACCGGCGACTTCCCCACCGGGCCGAGGTGGTCGCCGGCGTGCGCGAGCACGAGGCATCCGCGCTGCTGCGCGCCTTCTTCGGCGCCCGCCGCGAGCCCTGATCCCGGTGTCCAGGTCGGGCTGAACACTCACTCGGCGACGCGAATACTCACTCGGCGCCGCGAATACTCACTCGACGACGCGAATACTCACTCGGCGCCGCGATGCCCATGTCGGCAGGGAACGCGGCGATGATCGCTTCGCCGGATGCGCTCATCTGCCTGGGGGAGTCAGTCCGACGAGGCGATGACGATCGCCTCCGTGGGCGGGGCCGGGTCGGCGCGCCGGCCGATGTATCCGATCGCGGCGAGCAGCGCCTGACGGAACTCCGCCGGGCGCTCCAGGTGAGGGCTGTGCCCCACGCCCTCGAGGGCGACCTCGACGACGTCGCCTCCCGCGGCGGCGTAGGCGCCCAGCACGTCACGGGTCTGGGACACCATCGACTGCGCCGGGGCGACATCCGCTCCCGGCCAGCCCGGAACGATGCCCAGCTGCCCGAGGTTGTTGTAGTCCGCGAACGAGGCATCCGACACGATCGCATCGGCGGTGCCGTGCACCCACAGGATCGGCGGCTTGCGGTCGAGGTCGACGATGCCGGAGACGTCGAAGTATCGCGGGGCGAGGGCGTTGAGCACGCCCGTCGTGCCGGGGGCGAACCCCGGCCAGTTGTCGGTGTGCACGCTGTCGCCCGGGTAGTTCCCCGACGCGGTGGACGTCGTCAGCATGGACGCGACCCACAGGTCCTCGTGGTCGGTCCGGTAGTCGGGAGCGACGTAGGACGCGCGGAAAACGCTGCGGGGCGAGGTGGATGCCTCATCGCTGCTGTCGCGGTCGTTCAGGCGCTGCACGAAGTCGGGGTTGGCGGCGCCGGCGCCGCACCCCGCGTCGTCATCGGTCAGGCGGGTTCCGTCGCGGCGCGTCCCGCCGAAGCCGTAGGGCGAGATCGGCGCCTGCAGCGTGAGTGAGAGGGCGGAGTGGTCGAGGGCGTACTGCATGACCACTCCCGCGCCGAGCGACCAGCCGACCAGGTGGGTCGGTCCCAGCCCCAGGGCCTCGAGCGTCGCGTGAAGGTCGTCGCTGAAGTCCCTCACGCCGCGCGTCGCGTCCACCGGGGCGTGGTCGGTGCCGCCGAAGCCGCGCAGGTCGACGGCGATGGCCCGCAGCTCGCGCGGGAGGTCCTGCATGATCTCCTGCCAGAACAGGCTGGATGCCACGTTGCCGTGCACGAACACGACGGTGCGGTCGGCCGGTGTGTCGGGGCTGTCGCCGGTGCGTTCCAGGATGTTGACGGAAAGCCGCGCGGTCTCGATGAGCCGCGCCGAGATGCCGTCGAGGAGGGTCTGCATGGTGCGTCCTGCGTCCTTCGTCTGCTCGGTGGCAAGCGGCCGGCGGGGCCGCGCCCGTCTTCGTCACTATAGCCGCGCCGCAGTCGTCAGCCGATGGCCACCGCGCCGTCCGGCGCGGCCGGCACGGGGTCTGGGAGGATGACGTCATGACCACTGCGCTGCCCCCGATCGCGATCCTCGGTGCCGGTTCGATGGGAGGTGCCGTGCTGCACGGCCTCGTGCGTTCGGGCCTTGCCCCCCACGTCACGGCGACCAACCGCACGGCGGCCAAGGCGACGGCCCTCGAGGGCCTTCCCGGTGTCACGAGCGTCGCGCTCGAGCACGCCCCGCATGGCAACGTGGACGCTGCGGCATCCGCCGACATCGTGCTCGTCGGTGTGAAGCCCGCCATGGTCCCCGACCTGCTGCGCGAGATCGCCCCCCACCTGCGTCCTGGCACCCTCGTGGTGAGCCTCGCCGCCGGGGTGACCCTCGCGACCTTCGCGTCGATCCTGGGGGAGGGGATGCCGGTGCTGCGCTCCATGCCCAACACGCCTGCTCTCGTCGGCAAGGCCGTCACCGGGCTGGCTGCGGGCACGAGCGCCGGCCCCGCCGAGGTCGCGGTGGTGCGCCGGCTCTTCGAAACCGTCGGCGTCGTCATCGAGGTGCCCGAGGATCAGATCGACGCGCTCTCGACGATCTCGGGCTCGGGGCCCGCGTACGTCTTCCTGCTCATCGAAGAGCTCACCCGCGCGGCGCGGGGCAAGGGGTTCGACGAGGCCTCCGCGCGCCTTATGGTCGAGCAGACGTTCGTCGGCGCCACCGCGCTGCTCGAGGCGTCGGGCGAGGACCCGGCGGAGTTGCGGCGCCAGGTCACCAGCCCGAAGGGCACGACCGAGCGCGCCGTCACCGTGCTGCAGGGCGCCGGGCTTGCGGAGCTCTTCGCGGAGGCGACCGATGCCGCGCTCGTCCGGGCCCGAGAGCTCGCCGCCGGGTCGTGATCGCCGACGACGGCCCGCTCAGCGGGCGAGGGCGGCGAAGCGCTCGATGTCGGAGTTCGTCCCCGACACGATGATGAGGTCGTGGTTGGTGACGACCGTGTTGGCCTCGGCGTAGCGGAACGGCTTTCCGGGGCTCTTCACGCCGACCACGGTCACGCGGTACTTCGTGCGCACGCCCGATTCGTTCAGACCCACGCCGCGGATGAACTTCGGCGGGTACATCTTGGCCAGCGCGAAGTCGTCGTCGAAGCGGATGAAGTCGAGCATGCGGCCGCTGACGAGGTGCGCGGTGCGCTCGCCGGCCTCGCGCTCGGGGTAGACCACGTGGTTCGCGCCGACGCGGGCGAGGATCTTGCCGTGGGACTGCGACACCGCCTTCGCCCAGATCTGCGGGACCTTGAGATCGACGAGGTTCGCGGTGATCAGCACGGATGCCTCGATGGAGGAGCCCGTCGCCACGATGGCGACCTGGAAGTCCTGCGCGCCGACCTGCTTGAGCGCGTCGATGTTGCGGGCATCGGCCTGCACGGTGTGGGTGACCCGCTCGGACCACTTCTGCACGAGCTCGAGGTTCGCGTCGATCGCGAGGACCTCGCGGTCGAGGCGATCGAGCTCTCCGGCGCATGCGGCACCGAACCGGCCGAGGCCGATGACGAGGACGGGGGCGTCGCCCCGGATCTGCTCAACCAACGATCGGCCTTTCCACCGGCATCGAGTACAGCTGCGAACGCGCCGTCGCGGCGACCGCCGCGGCGAGAGTCACTGTACCAATGCGGCCCATGAACATCGTGGCCGCCAGAACGTAGGACGCGGAGTCGGGAAGCTCCGCGGTGAGCCCGGTCGACAGACCCACGGTGGCGAACCCCGAGATGACGTCGAAGAGCACCATCTCGACGGGTGCCTTCGTGATCTGCGCGATGGTGATGGTCGACAGCGCCACGATCGTCGCGCCCCACGCCACGACCGACAGCGCCACCCGCTGCACGTCGCTGGGGATGCGGCGTCCGAACGCCTCGACCTGCTGTCGCCCCTTCGCCTCGGACCAGACGGCCAGGGCGAGCACCGCCAGCGTGGTGACCTTGATCCCTCCCGCGGTCGAGGCCGACCCGCCGCCGACGAACATCAGCATCGATCCGGCGACGAGCGACGAGCCGTTCAGCTCCCCGATGTCGATCAGCGAGAATCCGCCGGAGCGGGTCATGGCCGAGAGGAAGAGCGACTGGAAGGCGGTGTCCCAGGCATCCATCGCCCCGAACGTCTTCGGGTTGAGGTACTCCAGCGTCACGAACACGACCGCACCGGCGAAGAAGAGCGCGACGGTGGTGATGAGCGTGAGCTTGCTGTGCAGCGACCACCGGCGCACGTGCCAGGTGTGCCGCCACAGGGTGAAGATCACCGGGAAGCCGATGGACCCGAGGAAGACGCCGGCCATGAGCACGGTGAGCAGGAAGTAGTCGTCGGCGAACGGTGTCAGGCCCTCGGGGTTGGGGACGAAACCGGTGTTGGTGAAGGACATCGCCGCGTAATAGGGCGCCTCCCACAGGGCGGTGAGCGGGTCGATGCCCGCCGTGATCAGTGCCGGGTAGAGGAGGATGCTGAGGACGACTTCGATGATCAGGGTGGACAGGGCCACGGTGCGCAGCAGCTGACCCACCTCGCCCAGCCGCACCGTCTGACCTTCGTTGACCGGACCGCCGTGCGCGCGCAGCGGGTTCGTGTCGCCGGCGGCGATGAGCTTGGCGCGAAGCCCTAGCCGCTTCGAGATCACGAGCCCCAGGATGGATGCCAGCGTCAGCACGCCGAGGGCGCCGACGTTCACCCCGATGTAGGTGATCACGTGGCCGAGGGGGGACCAGTGCGTCGCCATGTCCACCGTCGACAGGCCGGTCACGCAGATCGTGGACACCGCGGTGAACACCGCATCGGCGAGGGCGGTGCGCTTGCCGTCGGCCGCCGCAGCGGGCAGCGAGAACAGCGCAGTGAAGACGAGGATGAGCACCGCGAAGATCAGCACCGCGAAGCGTGCCGGCGAGGCGGTGGTGAGGTCGCGAAGCTCATCGCGCAGCCACCGGAGGCCCGCGAGGATGTCGAGCCGCGAACGGCCGCCGACCTCGTGCCGCGTCATGCGGCGCCCTCCTCGCTCTCGGATCCGTGTCATGGTACTCCCCGGGGGGCCCGGCTAACCTATCTGCATGGCGGATATCTTCGACGTGATCGCCGACGGTACCCGTCGCGACATCCTGCAGCTGCTGCTCTCGCGGTCGACGAACGGCGAGCGGGGCGGCACGAGCGTCTCGCGCATCGTGCAGGACCTCGGAGTCAGCCAGCCGACGGTGTCGAAGCACCTCAAGGTTCTGCGCGAGGCGGGGCTCGTCTCGGTGCGCGAAGAGGGGCAGCACCGCTACTACAGCCTGTCAACCGCTCCGCTGGACGCGGTCGACGACTGGCTCATGCCCTTCCTGCTGGAAGAGGAGTCGGAGGAGGCGCACACCCTCACCGAGTCCGCCGCGCAGGCTGCCGACGCTGTCGGACGGGCCGCGGCCTCTGCCAAGCACGCCTTCGCCAGCGTGTTCAGCAAGATCCCCGGCCGCTGACACGCACCGCGGTGACAACAGCAGCCGCATCCGTTTACACGCGTCCCATGCGCCCCCTAGAGTGTGTGGTCCAGCGTGAGGGGAAAACGATGGTCGAACTGCCCGACGTGCGATTCCTGACGGTCGCCGAGGTGGCCGAGCTGATGCGCGTGTCGAAGATGACGGTCTACCGCCTCGTTCACGCCGGTGAACTGCCCGCGGTGCGGTTCGGGCGCAGCTACCGCGTGCCGGAAAGTGCCGTGATCGACGCACTGCAACGGCCCATCGCCGACGTCGGCTAGACTGGTCCGAGGCATTTTCACGATTTGCCCGATCCCGGGTTCGGTACCACCGCACCCAGACCCCTGACATAGCGAGGTTTTCCGTGGGTTCAGTCATCAAGAAGCGCCGCAAGCGCATGGCGAAGAAGAAGCACCGCAAGTTGCTTCGCAAGACTCGCCACCAGCGCCGCAACAAGAAGTAAAGCGGCATCCCACACAAGCGCCCCCGACCGCATCGCGTCGCAGGGGGCGCTTCGTGTTCGAAAGGACCGTCATGAAGTCGATCACCGTCCAGCAGCTGCGCGACCGTCAGGAGACGCCGCTGATCGATGTGCGCGAAGAGGACGAGTTCGCCGCGGGCCATGTGCCCGGCGCGGTGAACCTGCCGATGTCTCAGATCGGCGGCCTGCTCGACCGTCTGCCGGATGAACCCTTCGACGTCATCTGCCAGTCAGGGGGCCGCTCGGCCCAGGTGGTGTCGGCGCTCACCCAGCGCGGATACGACGCCACCAACGTCGAGGGCGGCACCGGCGAGTGGATCGCGGCGGGCCTTCCCGTCGAGCGCTGACGTGACCACCCTCACGCTGCTCTCGAAGCCGGGATGCCACCTCTGTGACGTCGCGCGGGAGATCATCGAGACCGTCGTGGCGGAGTTTCCCGATGGTCTCATCGATGTGCAGGAGCGCTCGATCCTCGACGACCCCGCCCTGCATGAGCTGTGGTGGGAGAAGATCCCGGTCGTGCTGGTTGACGACCGGCTGCATGCCCACTGGCGCGTCTCGCCCGACCGGTTGCGCGCCACGCTGACAGAGGAGGTCTCCCCATGATCCGTCACGTCGCGGCATTCGCGCTCGCTGACAGCGATCCCGCCGTGCGAACCGAGCAGGCAGCCGAGGCAGCACGGCGTCTGGAGGCGCTCGTGGGTGTCGTGCCGTCGCTGCGGTCGATGAGCGCGGGGGCCAACGCGCTGGATCTTCCCGGCAACTGGGACCTCGTGCTGGTGGCGGATTTCGACGACGCCGCCGGGCTCGACGCCTATCAGGTGCACCCCGCGCACGAGGAGGTCGCGGCTTTCATCGGCGGCATCCGCTCCGACCGGGTCGCGGTGGACTTCGAAGTCTGAGCGCGATCAGCCGCGCAGCCGCGCGGTGAGACCGGCGAGCTCGTCGTCGGCGAACCCGCCCGAGCGCAGGTATGCGGCGGACCCGCCGCGCTCGTCGACCCACGCCAGCGCTGTCTCGATGGCGGATGCCGGCGACCCGGCGATCAGCGACGTCAAGGCGGGCGTCAACGGGACGCCCATGCCCGTCACCGTCGCGAACATCCGGTCCGCCCACACGCCGGCGAGGTTGCGCTCCGAGAGGGTGTAGTCGGCGACGATCGCGTCTCGCTGCACCCCGACGGCGTCGAGGATGAGCGCGATGGCGACGCCCGTACGGTCCTTGCCCGCCGTGCAGTGGATCAGCACCCCCTGCGCGCGGTCCGTCGGCGCAGCCACCGCGCGCGCGGCCTCCGCGAAGGCCGTGGCACCGTGATCGAGCATGCCGACGTACACCTCCTCCAGGGTGGGAAGCTGTTCCAGTGCGTCGGCGATCGCCCGCGCCGCGGCATCCGGGTCTCCGGACTGCCGCCCCATCTGCATCGCCTGCTGCGCGAGCCCGGTGATGGCGCCCTCCAGCAGCGGCAGCTGCACGGTGCGGAACGAACGGCTGGCGGGCAGCCGGTTCGGAGCCATCTGCTGCTCGAACTGCGTGCGGAAGTCGACGATCACCTCGATGTCGCTCTCGGCCAGCTGCTCGAGCCCGTCGGCGGTGAGCGCGCTGAGCGCGTCCGAGCGGAACAGCACGTCCGCAGCGGTGGTGCCGCCGGTGGTCAGGGGCATGCCGCCGACGTCGCGGAAGTTCATTGTGCCCTCGAGGGTCTGGATCATGCGGCGATCCTACTGGCGACGTCGGGCGCGGCGTCGGGGCCGTCCCCGCGAGGGACCGGCCCCGGACGTGGCGTCAGTGGCGCGCGGCGGCAGCCGGGCCGTCGACCGCCACCGACTCCGGGCGGCGGTTGCGCACGAAGACGATCGCGATGACGGCGGCGACGGCCATCCCGACGGCGGCGGCGACGAACGTCGCGCTGTAGCCGTCGACGAGGGCGCTGGTGGCTGGGATGCCGGAGCCGTGCGGGCCCACCACGGCGGCGTACACCGCGGTGAAGACCGACAGTCCGATCGAGCCGCCGATCTGCATCGCCGAGTTCGCGGTCGCCGAGGCGATGCCGGCGTCGTGGGCCGGGACTCCGGCGAGGGCGAGGTTCTGCAGCGGCACGAAGATGAACGCCATGCCGAAGCCCATCACGATCAGCGCGGGCAGCACCTCCGCGGCATAGGCGCCGCCGGTGATGCGCGAGAGCAGCAGCAGGCTCGCCGCCACCACGAGGGGGCCCGTGATCATGAGCGGGCGCGGTCCGATGCGGCCCAGCAACGTGGTGACGATCGGCGCCGTCAGCATCGTTGCCAGCGGCAGCGGGAGGCTCGCCAGCCCCGCCGCCAGAGCCGACATGCCCAGCACGATCTGCAGGTGGAAGGTCAGGTACAGCGTCGCACCGATCATGACGCTGCCGGCGACCGCCTGGATGAGGAACGCTCCGGCGCGCACGCGGTCGGTGACGACGTGCAGGGGCAGCAGCGGGTTGCGCACGCGCGTCTCGATCCACACGAACAGCGCCAGAAGCACCACACCGGCGGCGAGGAACGCGATGGTCGACACATTGCCCCACCCGAACTCCGCGAGGCTGAAGCCGTAGACGAGCGCCCCGAGGCCCAGGGTCACCGTGACCGCGCCCCACACGTCGTAGCGGTTGTCGCCTTCGGCCTTGGACTCGCGCAGGAACAGCAGCGCGCCGACGATGCCGATCACGACGAACACCAGGTTCACCAGCAGGCACCACCGCCAGCTGAAGAACTCCGTCAGCACACCGCCCAGAGCCAGCCCCACCGCGGCGCCCGCACCGGCCACGGTGCCGAACACGGCGAAGGCGGTGTTGCGTTCGCGGCCCGACGGGAACGTGACAGTCAGCAGCGCCAGGGCGGCGGGGGCGAGGAGGGCGGCGAAGACGCCCTGCAGCCCGCGCGCAAGGATCAGCTCGGTGCCCGTCTGAGCGAGCCCGCCCCAGAGCGACGCGATGCCGAAGCCGACCATGCCCACCATGTAGGTGCGCTTACGGCCCCAGTAGTCGGCGACGCGGCCACCGAGCAGCAGCAGCGCCCCGAAGGCGAGGGCGTAGGCGGTGACGACCCACTGGCGGGCGCTGTCGGTGAGGTCCAGTGCCGCCTGCGCCTGGGGGAGCGCGATGTTCACGATGGTGCCGTCGAGAACGACCACGAGCTGGGTCATCGACAGCACCGCAAGGGCCCACCAGCGGGTGTGCCCGGACATCGATGTAGACATGGAAAAACCTCCGGAGGTCTGGGTGAGAGATGCCGGAGGTTTCGAGCCTCGGACCGGTCCCGCAGAGGGGCCGACCACCTCGCGCAGCGGGCGCGAGCGAACGTCCATCTTACCCCGCGCGGGCGCCCTGGGACCGCCGTCGTCCCCCTAGTGGGGCCGCCGGGCCCGCCCTATGCTCACCGCATGACGGCCATCGAGCATGCAAAAGACAGCAGACCGCACCACCCCGCACCGGCCTTCGCGCAGCCCAAGCTGATCCTCTTCGTCTTCCTCGGAGGCATGATCGGTGTGGCCGCGCGACTCGGCCTCACCGTGGCGATCCCCGAGCAGCGGGGGGACGAATGGGCCGTGCTCACGGCCAACCTGCTCGGCCCGTTCCTCTTGGGATTCCTTCTCACCGCGCTCGCCTCACGCACTCCGGAGACGCCCGGCCGCCGCGACTTCCGGCTCTTCGCGGGCACCGGCATCATGGGCGGGTTCACGACCTACAGCTCGCTCGCCACCAACAGCGCGCTGCTGGTGGAGACCGACGGTTTCATCGGGGTCGCATACGCCCTCGGCACGCTCATCGGCGGCATCCTCACCGCCTTCATCGGCGTCTGGCTGGCAGGCGTGCTCTTTCCGGCACGACCCGCCCCGGCGAAGAAGGGCGGTGCGTCATGACCTTCGGCGTCTTCCTCCTGGCTGTCGTCGGCGGCGGCCTGGGAGCTGCGATCCGCTTCGTCACCGACGGCCTCATCATGCGCCGTGTGACCTCGGGCTACCCGTGGGGCACGTTCGTCATCAACTCCGTCGGCTCCCTCCTGCTGGGATTTCTCACCGGACTGTCGGATTCCTCGGTGCTGGATGCCGCGTGGCTCACGATCCTCGGCGGCGGCGTGATGGGCGGGTTCACCACGTTCAGCACCGCGATGGTCGACACCGTGCACATGCTGCAGAAGCGCACCTACGGCCGTTTCTTCGCCAACTCGCTCGGCATGCTGGTCCTCACGGTGCTGCTGGCCGTCGTCGGACTGGCGATCGGCCGAGCCCTGTGACACGCCGGGGGCGGTGACGCGCCGGTGGGCGCCGCGCCGGCATCGCCCACCCCGCCGATGACGGGAGGGGCGGGCGCGGAGCGCGAGCGGTTCGTGGCGGCCGCCGCTGCGGTCGGTCATCGACTCGCGGGAGGAGCCTCGTGATGGAGGTCTTCTGGATCGTCCTGGGCATCGGGGTGCTGGCGGCGACGCTGCTGGACGTCTTCCTCACCGTCTTGAACTACGACGAGGCGGGGCTGTTCGTCCACCGCATCGTGCGGTGGGAGTGGCTTCTCATCCGCGCGGTGACGCGGCGGATCCGCCGGCGGTGGCGTCCGATGGCGCTGCGCCAGGTCACCGGCCTGCTCATCGTCGCGTCGATCCTGTGGTGGGTCAGCGGCATCATCCTCGGGTTCTCCTTCATCTACTACGGGGCGATGCTGACCGGAGCCCTGCAGATCTCCGCCGGCGTTCCGCAGGACTATTGGGGAGCGCTGTACCTGAGCGTCGGCCAGTTCTCGACCGTCGGCGTCGACAACATCTCGCCGGGCGGACCCGTGCTCGACCTGCTGACGGTGAGCGAGGCGATGATCAACGTGCTGCTGCTGTCGTTCATCATCGCCTTCCTCAGCAATGTCTACGGCGTCGTCCAATCGCTTCGGGCGCTGTCGTCGAACTTCTTCCACGCCGGTCATGGCGTCGTCGCCCCCGTCGACACCCTCGCGCCCTTCTTCCCGGATGGCCAGGCGCGCGGGCTGGACGGCCAGCTGGGCGCCATCGCCGACTCCCTCGGGGCGTACTCGGACGGGCTGTCGCAGAACCCGGTGGCGTACTACTTCCAGAGCGGCCGCGACCAGTTCTCGCTGCCGTTCTCGCTGTACATGACCTCCGGGGTCATCGGGGCGCTGAGGTGGGGCCTCCCAACGGGGAGCGACCCGGCCAAGGAGCCGGCGCTCGCGCGGTTGAGCGAGCAGTTCCTCGACCTGCGGATGGCGCTCCTGCGCATGCTCCACCGCACCGCACCGCAGAACCCGCCGCCGGTGACGCCTGAGCAGTTCGCCGCAGCGATCGCCACGCTCGAGGGGCGGGGACCCAGCGCGGGACTGGACCGGTGGGTGGTGAGATTCTGGACGGTGCAGCAGCGCATCACCGCTCTCACGGGTGGCGCAGCGGCCGACACGGCGGACGCTTATGCGCGCTACGTCCAGTGGCTGCCGTTCGAAGTGCAGGCGCAGTGGCTGCTGGCGCTGGTGTCGCGCGATCTCGACTACCAGCCCGTCTACCGTGGAACGGCGGCGACGCCCGACGGCATTCCCCTGGACGCGGCCGTGCCGGAGGAGCTGCTCGCCGGCCCCGACATCGGAGCACGGGTGCCGATTCTGGCTTCGCCCCTGGAAGGCGACCCGGGTCGCAGGCCGTCACGGCTGTCGCGCTGGCTGCGCCGCCGCCACCTGTTCGTCGACCCCGGCTGGGCGCGTCTGGTCGATGCCCTGCGCACGCTGGCGGCCGTGGCGCTGGCGCTGGCGGTGGTCATCCCCGTCTCGCAGGTGTTCGGGCCCGGCGACCGCAGCGGTGCGGTCTTCGCCGCGATGGTGGCGCTGTTCACCACCCCGGCGGCGGCCGCACAGGCGGCACCGGCCGCGCGCACGGTCCGCGCCCTGGTGTCGGTCATCCCGGTCTCGCTCGCCGTCGTGCTCGGCGCCACGCTGTCCCGGGATCAGCCCGTCATCGTCGTGTCGATGGCGCTGGCTGCGGGACTGGCCGTCTGGATGCGCCGCTTCGGACCGCGCGTGGGAGCGATGGGGCGGCTGTTCTTCCAGATCTTCTACTTCAGCCTGCTCGTGCACCTGTCGTCGCAGGACGTCGTGTTCTCCCTCGTATCGGCGATCATCGGACTCGCGGCGAGCTGGCTGGTGCAGGCGATTCCGGGTGCATCCCCGGTGAGGCAGGTGCACGGTGGGATCGCCGCGGTCTACGAGCGGATCCAGGATCTGCTCGACACCTTGGTCGACCTGGTGTCCACGGGGCGGCAGGACCGGCGCCTGGTCGCCGACCTGCGCTCGGGGCGCACGGCTCTCGAGCACACCGTCGACGACATCAACGGGCCCCTCGACCGTCTCCGCGACGGCGACATGAACCCCGCCCGCGTGATGGCTCTGCGCATGCGCATCTTCGATGTGCAGCTCGCCGCCGAGAACCTGCTCACGCTGCTGCCGGTCGTCCCCAGCATCGCGATCACGCTCGACGAGCGCGCACGTCTGGCCGGTGATCTCGTCGCCACCAGTGCGGAGATCTCCGCTTTCCGCGGCTCGGCGGCTCCGCCCCCGCGCTCGCACGAAGACGTGGCGTTGCCCCCAGGACTCACCGGCGATGTGCGGCGGGTGCTGTTCGCGATCACGCAGCTGCGCTACGCGGCCGAGTTTCTGCGACGCGTGCAGGTGGCCGACGACAAGGCCCTCGAGTCCCAGACCGACACAGCGGAACCGCGCGCTCCCGAGGCATCCTCGACGTCCGTCGAGCCCGAGCAGGGCCGTGCGCTGTCGCGCGGATCCACCCCCGACCCCGCGGCCCCCGCGCGCGAGGGCGCGCTGCTGCCGACCGATCGCCAGGCCGCGCAGGCGGCTGTCGCGACGGGGGTCGCGCTGTTCCTCGGCTCTCTGGTGTCCTCGACGCACCAGTACTGGGCGGCGATGCCGGCTTTCCAGACGATCAGCGGCTCGGACGGTGAGACCCGGGTGAAGAGCATCCAGCGCATCGTCGCGACCGTCGCCGCGTCGGGCATCGCCTTCGGGCTGGCGATCGTGGCAGGCCATGACCCCGTCTGGGCGTATCCGCTGCTGGCGGTGAGCGTGTTCTTCGTCGCCTTCACCCGGGCCATTTCGTCCGCCGCCATGGTCTTCTGGATCACCCTGGCGCTGGCGACGATGTACGACGTCATGGGCACGCTCAGCGTCGAGACGGTGCAGGCGAGGATGTTGGAGACCTTCGTGGGCGGCGCGGTAGCCATCGTGGTCTCCGCGCTCCTGCTGCCCACCCGCACCCGGTCTCAGGTGGCGGCGGGAATGGTCGCGATGGTCGACAAGGCGCGCGTGCTGCTGGCCGATCTGTTCGCCCACCGACCGGGCGAAGCGAGCCCGCCTCGACGGGAGACCGCGGAGCGGGAACGGGAGCTGGCCGGTTTGCTGCGCGCACTGGAGACCCGTGCGGCGCCGTTGCGGGGCGATCCCGGCTCGTTGCGCTCCGACGGCATCGAAGCACAGCTGACCGCACTGTGGTCCGTGCTCGACTACGAACGTCGGCTCGGCCGCACCCTGCGACGCCTTCATCAGGACGTCGGCTCCGGCCACTGGGCCGACTGGTCTCGGGCGGCGCAGCTCACCGATGAGAACTTCGTGGCCGTCGAAGACGTGCTGCGCGGCCGGCTTCCCGGCCGGTCGCACCTGATCAGCGAGTTCGAGCTCGACCCGGGAACAGGAGAGGGGCCGGCGGCCGACGCGATCATCCAGCTGACCCGCCTCAACCAGTCGCTGCTCGCCCTGATCGAGGCGATCCGCCCCGGCACGGTGGATCCGCCCGACGGCGCCGACGCGTCGGCTGCGGCGCCGGTGCGTCCGGCCAGGCGCCGCCGGCGGGCGCGGACCACCCGTTGACCGCAGGTCAGCGGACGGCAGCGCGTTTGCGGGGCACCGCGATGTGCTCGCGGGGCGTGCTGAGAGCGAGCCCGGCGATGAGCACGCCGGCCGCGAGCAGCACCGCCCACACCCACCCGCCCATGTCGTCGAAGGCGACCGAGTCGGAGGAGACGCCCGCCACGGCGAGGATCGAGCCGGCGCCGGCGATGCCGAGCAGCTGACCGGTCTGCTTCGAGGTCGAGATGAGGCTGGATGCCAGCCCGGATTCGGCCGTCGGCAGCTCCGAGAGCGCCGTGACGCTGACCGGATCGGCGATGAGCCCGAACCCGAACCCGAACACGAAGTACGGGACGATCACGGTCCACAGCGCAGCGTGCTCGGTCATCCACAGACCCCCGGCGCCCAGGGCGAGGAGCACTCCGCTGGCGACCAGCGCAGCGCGGGAGTGACCGCGGGTCACCAGGCGCGCCGCCAGGAGGGCCGACGCGGTGGCGCCAGCGGCCAGCGGGATCGTCATGAGGCCCGCCTGTGTGGCGTTCAAACCGCGCTCCGACTGCAGGTAGAACGTGTTGACGAACAGCAAGCCCGCCAGTGCCAGGTACCCCGACACTGCCATGGACAGCGCGGTGACGAACGGTCGGTCGCTCAGCAGGTGCAGCGGCAGCAGAGGATCTGCGCGCCGCTGTTCATAGGGCACGAGTGCGATCAGCGAGGCCACCGCGACGGCGATGGCCATGAGAACGGGCACGGACGTCCAGCCGAGGTGCACCCCTTCGATGAGGGTGAAGGCGACGGCGGCGAGGAGGAGCGTCAGCAGAACCTGGCCGACACCGTCGAAGGGGGTCGGGCGGTCGGAGCGGGACTCGTGCAGGAGCGCGAGCGCGAGGATCGATGCGACCACCCCCAGCGGCACCCCCGCCCAGAAGACAGACGTCCAGCCGAGATCCTTCACGAGCAGGCCGCCGAGGATCGGGCCCGCCGCCAGCGACGCCGTGCCGATGGTGGTCCACCACATCACCGCGACGGCGCGCTGCGCGCGCTGCGGAAACGCCGCTGCCAGAAGCGACAGGCCGGCGGGTGCGATCAGGGCGCTGCCGACACCCTGCACAACCCGCCCGACGATGAGCGGTGGCACCGAGGTGCTGACGGCGCAGATGATCGAGCCGACGATCATCACCACGTTGCCCAGCACGAGCACGCGCCGCCGGCCGATGCGATCGGCGAGGTTTCCCGCGAAGATCAACAGGCTCGCGAGCGTCAGCACGTAGGCGCTCACCACCCACTGCAGCGAGTCGATTCCGGCGCCCAGATCCCGCGAGATATCGGGCAGCGCGATATTGGCGACGCTGCCGTAGACGGTGTGCAGGAACTGCGAAAGGCAGCAGACGATGATCAGCCAGCCACCCGCGACACGCCCTGATCTCACCACGCCGTCCCCCGTTCAAGGCCTCGACTATAGCCCTGCCGGCGGGCCCTGCCCAGGCGTCCTGCGACAAGGTCGCAGGTGCCGCGGACGGTGCGCGGAGGGGGCTGTTCAGGTCGGCCCGCGAGTGTAAGGCTGACGCCGAAACGACGCCCCACGCAGACACGTCGGAGCGCCTCTCCCATCGGATGTCAGGAGCTGCAATGGACCTCTCCCCACGCGAGATCGACAAGCTGTACGTCTACCAGGTCGCGGAACTCGCGCGACGCCGCCGCGACCGCGGCACCAAGCTCAACGTCAGCGAGGCCATCGCCCTCGTCACCGAGGGCGTGCTCGAAGCCGCCCGCGACGGCAAGACGGTCTCGGACTGCATGGAGCTCGGAAAGAAGATCGTCACCGTCGACCAGTGCATGCCCGGCGTGCGCGAGCGCGTCACGCTGTTGCAGGTCGAAGCGACCTTCCCGGACGGCACCAAACTGGTCTCCTGCCACGACCCCATCGGCGGCTGACACGATGACGGGCGCCCCAGGGGTGCAGATCGTCCTCGTCGGCGGACACGAGAGCAACGACGCGCGCGACCTCGAGCGGTTCCAGCCGCTCGTCGATGGCGCGCAGGTGTCGGCCGCGGGGAGGGCGCTGCACAACATCGTCAGCACCGCACTCCACCGCGGGGACCGCGTCGTGGTGCTCCCGATGACCTTCGGGCGGGACCCCGGCATGGTCGCCGATGCGGCGAAGACGCTCCACTGGCTGAATCGCACGCACGCTGGGCGGCTCGCGCTGGCGGCGCCCTTCGGGCAGATCGACCATCTCACCGCCTGGCTGCGTACGGCTGCCAACCGGGCGAGCCTCGTCGATCCGGCATCCGCTCTGCTCATCGTCGCGCCGCACTCCAACCCGTTCGACGAAGCGGAGCTGCACCGGGTGGGCTATCTCGTCGCCACGCACGGCGCGCTCGACGAGGTGGCGGTGGCGATCGCCGACGACGGCGCACAGCTCTCGGCGGCAGCGGCGCGGCTGCGCCGGGTCGGCGCGACGCGCATCGTGGCGGTTCCCGCGGGATTCGCCGCTTCGCTGCCCGCCGCAGACGTCGAGTTCGGTGGGCCGTTGATGAGCGACGCCTCGATCGTGCGGGTGATCGGCACCCGGGTGCGCGATGCGCTCGCCGCCCTCGATGCCGGCGACGACGGCATCGACACGGGGCTCCTCGCCGACCACGGCCACGGGTACGCCCACTCGCACGCGTTCGAGGGGGAGGCCCACGCCCACCCCCATCCCCACGACCACGCCGACGGAACGCGGCACTCCCACACGCACGGGGGCCTGCACGCCCACGTGCACCATCACGACAGCGACGCGTTGGCGCTCTCCGACGCGCACAACGACCACAACCACTGAGTCCTATCCGGAGGGAACATCATGCTCAGCAGACGCCCCGGCTACCACCACGGCACCGACACCATCGAGATCAACGCAGGCCGGCCCTCGGTGACGATGAACGTCACCAACACGGGGGACCGGCCGGTGCAGATCGGCTCGCACTTCCACTTCTTCGAGGTCAACTCCGCCATGCGCTTCCCGCGCGAGCAGGCGTGGGGCATGCACCTCGACATCCCCGCCGGCAGCGGAGTGCGCTTCGAGCCGGGGGAGACCAAGCAGGTCACCCTCGTCGCCTTCGCCGGCGCTCGCCGCATCGTCGGCTTCAACGGTTTCGTCAACGGCGGCCTCGATGCGCCGCAGACGAAGGTCGAGGCGCTGAAGCTCCTCGCCGAGCGCGGGTACCAGGACGGCGAAGCCGACAGCACCTCGGACGCTGCGGCCAAGACGACGAAGACATCCGAAAACGGAACAGCGAACGAGAACGCATCCGGAAGCGAGAAGGGGAGCAAGTAGCCATGGCCATCATCTCCAAGAAGCAGTACACCGACCTCTTCGGCCCGACCGTCGGCGACCGCGTGCATCTGGCGGACACGAATCTCGTCATCGAGATCGAGAAGGACTACGCCGCAGACAGCTACGGCGACGAGGTCGTGTACGGCGGCGGCAAGTCCGCCCGCGACGGCATGGGATCAGACCCTCAGGCCAGCTCCTCGCAGGGATCGCTCGATCTCGTGATCACGAACGTGATCGTCATGGATGCCATCCTCGGCATCGTCAAAGCAGACATCGGCGTGCGGGACGGCAAGATCGCCGGCATCGGGAAGTCCGGCAACCCGCAGACGCAGAAGGGCGTCGATCCGCACCTCGTCGTCGGCCCCGGCACCGAGGTGATCGCCGGTGAGCACCTCATCGCCACCGCCGGCGCGATGGACCCGCACGTGCACTTCATCTCCCCGCAGCAGGTGTACAACGCGCTGTCCAACGGCATCACCACGCTCTTCGGCGGTGGGACCGGCCCGACGGACGGCACCAACGGCACGACCTGCACCCCGGGCACGTGGAACATCCACCGCATGCTGCAGGCGTGGGACGACCTCCCCATCAACGTGGGCATCCACGGCAAGGGCAACAGCTCGCTGCCGCAGGCGCTCATCGACCAGGTGGAGGCCGGCGCGGGTGGGCTGAAGGTGCACGAGGACTGGGGAACGACTCCGGCCGCCATCGACATGGCGTTGCAGATCGCCGACGAGTACGACATCCAGGTCGCCATCCACACCGACAGCCTGAACGAGTCGGGATTCGTGGAGAACACCATCTCGGCGATCAACGGCCGGACGATCCACACGTACCACACCGAGGGTGCCGGCGGTGGACACGCCCCGGACATCATGAAGATCGCGGGCCAGTCCAACGTGCTGCCGTCCTCGACGAATCCCACCCTGCCTTACACGGTCAACTCCGTCGACGAGCTGCTGGACATGGTGATGGTGTGCCACCACCTCTCGTACGACGCGCCGGAGGACGTCGCGTTCGCCGACTCGCGGGTGCGCGCCGAGACGATCTCGGCAGAGACCGTCCTGCAGGACATGGGGGTCATCTCGATGTTCTCGTCGGATTCGCAGGCCATGGGCCGTATCGGCGAGTCGGTGACGAGGGCGTTCCAGACGGCGCACCACTGCAAGGACAAGCGCGGCAAGCTGCCGGAGGATGCCGAGGACAACGACAACTTCCGGGTGCTCCGGTATCTCGCGAAGGTGACCATCAACCCCGCCATCACGCACGGAATCTCGGACTACGTCGGGTCTCTCGAGACCGGCAAGATGGCCGACATCGTGCTGTGGCCGGTGGACACGTTCGCGGCGAAGCCGAAGGTGGTCATCAAGGGCGGGCTGATCAACTGGGGCCTGATGGGTGACCCCAACGCGTCGCTCCCGACGCCTCAGCCGGTGTACTTCCGGCCGGCGTTCGGCGCTCTGCCGCAACCGCTGCACGAGACGCGTGCGACGTTCGTGTCGAAGGTGTCGATCGAGAAGGGGGTGCCCGAGAAGCTCGGGCTGAAGAGCCAGATCCTGCCCGTCCGCAACACGCGGTCGATCGGCAAGAGCAGCATGGTGCGCAACAGCGAGACCCCTGAGGTCACGGTCGATCCGGAGACCTACCGGGTGTCGCTGGACGGGGTCCCGGCAGAGATCGAACCGGCCCAGACGCTGCCGCTGACACAGCTGTTCTTCCTCACGTGATCGCCACGATATGACGACCACGACCGCGAGCGCGGGGTCGGCGGTGGCACCGCTGCTGGTCGGCCTGCAACTGACCGACTCCGCGTTCCCCAGTGGCTTCTACACGATGTCGCACGGCCTGGAGGGGTTCCACCAGGCCGGGCTCGTGGATGCCGGCACGGTGGGCGACCTGCTCGAGGACCTGTTGATCTCTTCTGTGGGGCCGGGCGACGCCACGGCGCTCGCCCGGGCGCACGGATGCGCGTCCCGCGGCGAGTGGGATGCCGTGGCCGAGGTCGACCGGGTGCTGTTCGCGTCGAAGCTGAACGCGGAGCTGCGCACGTCCAGCGTGCGCAGCGGAAGGCAGCTGGCCGACATCACCGCGGAGATCTTCGCGGGGACGCCAGGTGCCGACGACATCGCCGCCTGGGCCGCCCGGGTGAAGCAGCGCCGCACGCCGGGCTGCCAGCCCGTCGTGACGGCGGTCTGCTACGCGGCGGAACAGGTGCCCATCGCCGCGGCGGTGGCGGCGGACCTCTTCGCCTTCGCGGCGAGCTACGCGTTCGCCGCTCTGCGCCTTCGCCTGGCCGACCACCGGTCGGCGCAGGTGATGATCCGGCGGGTGCACCCGGTCATCGAGGCGGTGACCGAAGACGCGCTGGTGCGCCCGGTCGCCGACATCGGCGGCTTCGTGCCGATGGGCGACATCATGTCGGCCGGCCACGAGCGTGCCGAAGCGCGACTGTTCACCAACTGAGAGCACACGAAGGCAAGGAAAGAGGAACCCCATGAGCGACAACGTTCTGCGCGTCGGAATCGGCGGCCCCGTCGGGTCGGGAAAGACGGCGCTCACCGAGGCGCTGGTGCCCATCTTCATCGCCGCCGGCCGCACCCCGGGCGTCATCACCAACGACATCTACACCCAGGAGGACGCCCACCACGTGCGGCGGGAACTCGCCGGCATCCTGGACCCTGAGCGCGTCGTGGGCGTCGAGACGGGCGCGTGCCCCCACACCGCGGTGCGCGATGACCCCACGATGAACCTCGCCGCGGGTGAGGAGATGCTCGAGCGCTTCCCCGACATCGACACCCTGATCTACGAGTCCGGGGGCGACAACCTGACGCTGACCTTCTCGCCGTCGCTGGCGGACGTGTTCGTGTTCGTCCTGGACACTTCGGAGGGGGAGAAGATGCCGCGCAAGCGCGGACCCGGCATCACTGAGAGCGACATCCTGGTGATCAACAAGATCGACATCGCGCAGTATGTGCGCACCGATCTGTCGGTCATGGAGCGCGACGCCCACGCGGTGCGAAACGGCAAGCCGGTGGTGCTCACCAACTCGCTCGACGGCACCGGGGTGCAGGAGCTCTTCGACACCATCATGTCGGTGTGGCACGCGAAGACGGGCGAACTGGTCTCGTGACCGATCTCGAGGTGGGCGAGGTGGATGCCGCGATGTCGGCGCCGGAGCCGCTCTACGGCGGGCCGCGGCTGCAGCCCGCCCACTTCGAGCCGGAGCACGTTCCGATCGAGGTGGCCCGCTACGGCACCGAGAGCTACACGCTGCCCGTGGGGAGCCCGGGCAAAGTCGGCATCCTCGAACTCGGATTCGAGCTGCGCGGGCAGGGCGACTCCCAGCGCACGGAGCTGGTGCATCACTACCAGAAGGCTCCGCTGCAGATCATGAAGCCGCTGTACTACAACACCCTGCGGCCCGACATGCCGTACACGTACCTCATCACGACCGGCGGCGGCATTCTGCACAACGACCGGCAGCGCATGGACCTCACTTTCGGCCAGGGGACCTCGGCCTTCATCACGACGCAGGCGCACACGAAGGTGTACCGGATGGTCTCGGGCTACGCGACGTCGATCGTGAACATCGACGTCGCCGAGGGTGCATACGTGGAGTACCTCCCCGACCCGCTCATCCCGTATGTCGACTCGCGCTTCTATCAGCAGTTGACGGCACGCGTGCATCCGGATGCCACCCTGCTGGTGGGCGAGACGGTGTACGCCGGCCGCCTCACGCGCGGTGAGCGCTACGCCTTCGGCGCCTATGCGAGCGACCTCGAGGTCCGCCGTCCCGACGACCACGGCGGCGAGCCCGTCGCCATCGACCGCGTGCGGCTCGTGCCGCGCGACGGTCGCGTCGGAGGCGACGCGGTACTGGGCGGCCGCGACATCGTGTCGTCGCTGTACGTCGTGACCCCGCTGCAGCCCGCCGCGCGGGTGGCGGCGGCACTGCACGATGCCGTGGCGAAGGTGGTCGCGGCATCCGCCGACGACAGCGTCCGCTTCGGGGTCAGCGTCTTGCCGGCGGATGCCGGGGCGTGGCTGCGCTACGCGGGAAATGACACCGTCACGTCGCTCGCCGTGCATACGGCGGCGGCGGCGGCCGTTCACGAACTGCTCACCGGGCGGCCGGCGCCGCTCGTCAGGAAATGACCGCTCGGCAGGGAGGATCGTCATGACCGATACGCAGACCGAGAAGCGCGGTTCCGCGAGCCAGTGGGGGCTCGGGTTTCTCCACGGCCCGTCACAGATCTACTTCCAGCAGAACGTCATCACCGGCATCCTCGTGCTCGCCGCCTTCGTCATCGCGGACTGGCGCATGGGGGTGCTGGCGGCGATAGGCGCCGTCGGCGGGATGCTCGGCGGTCGCGCGGTGGGGTTTCCCCCCAGCAGCGTCGCCTCGGGCATGCAGTCCTTCTGCGGCACGCTCGTGGGCGCGGCCGTCTTCGCCGCGCTCGGCGGCGATGCATGGTGGTCGTATGTGCTCGCCTTCGTCGGCGGTCTCGCGACCGGCCCGGTGACGTGGCTGGTCAACGCCCTGTTCACCAAGACGCCGCTGAAGGTCTACAACCTGCCGTACACGACGGCGCCGTTCGTCATCGTCGCGACGATCATCGCGCTGTCGACGCTGAGCCTCGCGGTCGATTCGCCGGCATCCGACCTGCCCGACGAGCCGGTGGCGGCGTTCTTCCTCTCGCTGCTGACGAACGTGTCGCAGGTGGTGCTGGTGGACAATCCCATCAGCGGAGCGGTCATCCTCGTGGGCCTGTTCATCGCGAGCTGGAAGGTGGGACTGGCGGCCGTCATGGGCTCCGTCGTCGGCACGCTCACAGCGATCGCCATGGGGGAGTCGTGGAGCGAGATCGCCAACGGCTTGGCCAACTACTCCGGCGTGCTCACCGCGATCGCGCTCGCGGTGACGTTCCTGAAGAGCTCCACCGGCTCGTGGCTGTACTCGCTGCCCTGGATCGTGGTGACGGCGGTGGTGACCCTCGTCATGCACCGCGCGGGGTTGGAGACCTACACCTGGCCGTACATTCTGACCACCTGGGTGGCACTCATCGTCGCGCATTACATCTCGGGGCTCAAGCGCGCGTGACCGGTGTCACCGCCCTGCGCGTTGTCTTGGGGGTAGAGGATGCCGCGGGGCGGTGACACCATGTGGGCATGGGCGAGCCGGGGGTGGGTCTCGAGCACGACGCGTTGCACGCCGCAGCCCGCGGCGACGACCTTCGGGCGGCCATCGGTGCGTTGCGGATGCGCGGCGATCGAGTCACCGCACCGCGGCGCGCGGTGCTGACGGTGCTGGCCGCGCGCGCCGACCACCTGACCGCCGACGAGGTCGCGAGCCTGCTCGGCGAGGGGGACGTGCACCGTGCGACGGTGTATCGGACCCTCGACCTGCTCGCGGCATCCGGTGTCGTCTCACGCCAGCACGCACCGGGCGGTGCCGCGCGGTATCACCTCGCCACGACGGCCGCCGGGCGCCGGCACCTTCATGGCCAGTGCGTCGATTGCGGCGCCGTGGTCGTGCTGCCGCCCGAGGCCCTGCGCACCGCCAGCCGCATGCTGCGCGCCATGGTCGGCTTCACGCTGGCGCTGGATCAGAGCACGCTCGTCGGCCGGTGCGCCGCGTGCGCGGCGACCCCCCACCACTGAAACCGCATCTGGCGGCCGAAACCGTGGGAAACGACCACTGTCTCGGCCGCCAGATGCGGTCTCACGGTCAGCGCGGCGCCGCGCGGCGACGGCTCAGGGAGCCAGGCGCGTGGGGCCGCGGAAGAGGTAGGTGACCTCGCGGATCGAGTCCTGACCCAGCAGCAGCATCATGACGCGGGCGAGACCCATGCCGAAGCCGCCGTGGGGCGGGGCGCCGTAGCGGAAGAAGTCGAAGTAGAACTCGAGGTGCTCCGGCTCCAGGCCCTTCTCGCGGGCCTGCTCGATCAGCACGTCGACGCGGTGCTCGCGCTGCGCGCCGGTGGTGATCTCCACGCCCTTGAACAGCAGGTCGTAGGACTTCGTCAGCCCGGTCTCCTCGTCGCGCATGTGGTAGAACGCGCGGATCTCGGGGTGGTAGTCGGTGATGAAGACGAACTGGTGACCGTAGGTCTCCTCGACGTACGCGGAGATCTGACGCTCGCCCTCGGGGTCGAGGTCGCCGTCGGTGCGAGGGACCTCGTACCCGCGGCTCTTCACGATCTCGAGAGCCTCGGCCAGCGGGATGCGGGGGAACGGGATCTGCGGCACCTGCACCTCGATGCCGAACAGCTCCTCGATCTCGGCGCCGTGCTTGTCCTTGACCGCCTGGATCGCCGTCTGCAGCAGCTCCTCCTGCATCGCCGCGACGTCCTCGTGCGAGTCGATCCAGCTGATCTCGGCGTCGATCGAGGTGAACTCGGTCGCGTGACGGCTGGTGAACGAGGGGTCGGCGCGGAAGGCGGGCGCGATCTCGAAGATCTTGCCGAAGCCGGCGACCTGGGCCATCTGCTTGAAGAACTGCGGCGACTGCGCGAGGTACGCGGTCTTGTCCTCGAAGTAGGGCACCTCGAACAGCTCGGCGTTGGACTCCGATGCGGAGGCCATGAGCTTGGGGGAGTGCACCTCGATGTAGTCGCGCTCGATCCAGTAGGAGCGCATCGCGTGCTCGAGGGTCGTCTGCACGCGGAAGATCAGGTTGTTACGGCGCTGGCGCAGGTCCAGGAACCGCCAGTCCATGCGCTTGTCCATGCCGCTGTCAGCGGCGATGGGGGTCTCGGGGAGAGCGGCGGATGCCACCTCGAGCGAGCCGATCTTGATCTCGACACCGCCCAGCTTGACGCGCTCATCGTGCTTGAGTTCGCCGGTGACGGTGAGGAACGTGCCGGTGGTCAGCTCCGAGATGAGCGAGGTGAGCGCCAGTGCATCGGCATCCTGCTCGGGGGCGTCGACCGCGTCGGCGGCCGGCGGACGCGTCGCGGGATTGACCAGCTGCACAGCGCCCGTCTCATCGCGCAGGATGACGAACTGCACCTTCTTCTGATCACGGACGGTCTCCACCCATCCGGACACCGTGACGGGCCCATCGGGGAGACCCTGAAGCTGCTGGACGAGAACGCGTTCACTCACAAAGAGTCAGTCTACGTGGCCGGGCCTGAACGCAATCCCGACCGCATTCGGGGCCTTCCTCCAGGCTTTCCGTCCCGGTATTCCCTACCGTGGGGGTATGACGACTGCCGCCGTGACGACCGCCGCCGCCTCCGCCGACCCCTCGAGCGGCTCCTGGCTGACCGCGCTGGCCGACTGGACGGTGTCGCTCATGGACACCATCGGGCCGATCGGCGCCGGTGCGGCGATCGCTCTCGAGAACCTCTTTCCGCCGCTTCCCAGCGAAGTCATCCTGCCGATGGCGGGACTCGCGGCAAGTCGCGGCGGCTTCACGCTCTTCGAGGCCCTGTTCTGGACCACTGCCGGCTCCGTGGTCGGGGCGTTCGTCCTCTATGGCATCGGGGCGTGGCTCGGCGCCCGACGGCTGAAGTACATCGCCGACAAGATGCCGCTGCTGCACCCCGAAGACATCGACCGCACGATCGCGTGGTTCCACAAGCACGGCGGCAAGGCCGTGTTCTTCGGCCGCATGCTGCCGATCTTCCGCAGCCTCATCTCCATCCCCGCCGGCATCGCCCGCATGCCGCTGTGGCGCTTCGGGCTGCTGACCCTCGCCGGAAGCCTCATCTGGAACAGCATCTTCGTGCTGGCGGGATACTTCCTGGGCGAGTCGTGGCACGTCGTGGAGACGTATGCCGACGTGCTGCAGTACATCGTGATCGTCGCCGCCGTCGTCGGTGTGGCGTGGTTCATCTATGTGCGCGTGCGTGCGCTGCTGGCCGCCCGCGACGCTTCGGGCACCGACGTCGCGTAGCGGCCGGCGCCCAGCGCGTGCACAGTGCGCGCCGACGTAGACTTGGGGCGTGCCTGCCGACCGCCTTCATCTCGTGCGCCACGGAGAGGTCCACAACCCGGGGCGTGTGCTCTACGGCAGGCTTCCGGGGTTCGGACTGAGCTCCGACGGCCGGCGCATGGCTCGTCAGGCCGCGGAGTACGTGCAGGGACTCGAGCGCCCCATCGGGCAGCTCGTGTGCTCTCCGTTGCAGCGCGCGCGGGAATCGGCGGAGCCGTTCGCGGAGCTCTTCGAGATCGACCCGAGCGTCGACGAGCGCGTGATCGAGCCGACCAATGTCTTCGAGGGCCGGCGGATGAACCGCGCCATGGCCAACCCGGTCAACTGGCTGCACCTGCGCAAGCCCGACCTGCCGAGCTGGGGTGAGCCGTACGCGCAGGTGGTGGAGCGCATGGATGCCGCGATGCGCGACGCCTGGAAGTCGACCGAGTCCGGCGACGCCGTGATCGTGTCGCACCAGCTGCCGATCTGGATCACCCACCTCGCGATCACCGGCGGACGACTCCGCCACAACCCGACGCAGCGCCGATGTGCGCTGTCGAGCATCACGAGCGTCGAGCTCGGCGAGGACGGCACGTGGACCGAGGTCGCCTACGTGGAGCCGGCGAGCCTGTCCGGGGCCGTCGATGTGGGAGCGGTGTGATGGGCCTTCGCGAATCCTCCCGTCCGCGGCGCGCGCCCCGCCTGCTGGCGGCAGTGGCCGCTGTCGCCCTCACCGCGGGCATCGCCGGATGCACGAGCGGCAACGACGACCTCGTCGACGCGTATCGCGAGGGGGACACCGCGGGGTTCGTCTCGCGTGATTTCGCCGCGACCGAGATCGCGCCCGCCGACCGCGAGGACCCCATCGTCTTCTCGGGCACCGGTGTGGACGGCGGGACGATCACCAGCGACGACCTCCTCGGTGACGTCGTCGTCGTGAACTTCTGGTACGCCGGGTGCGGACCCTGCCGCGCCGAGGCGCCGTACCTGCAGCAGGCGAACGAGGAGTTCGCCGACGCCGACGTGTCGTTCCTGGGCGTCAACATCTACGACGAAGCCGCCACGGCGGCATCGTTCGACCGCACCTACGGCATCACCTACCCCTCGGTGCTGGCCCACCGCGACCCCGACCTCAAGCTCGCCTTCGCCGAGGTCACCTCGCTGCAGGCGGTGCCGACGACGCTGGTGCTCGACGCCGAAGGGCGCCTCGCCGCCCGCGTGATCGGCCAGCTTCCGGATGCATCGATCCTCACGACCCTCGTGCGCGACACGCTCGCGGAGACCCCGTGAATCCTTTCGGGATCGTCTTCGACGGCGCTCTCTGGCTGGCGATCCCGATCGCGATGCTCGCCGGGCTGGTGTCGTTCCTCTCGCCGTGCGTGCTGCCGCTGGTGCCGGGGTACCTCGGCTTCCTGGGCGGCGCGGCCCCCGCCCGCACCGGGGGCGCCCGCACGAAGACCCGGTCGCGGCTGCTGGCCGGTGTGCTGCTGTTCATCGCCGGGTTCACGGCGGTGTTCGTCGCGATCTTCGTGCTGGGGGGATCGCTGGGGCAGCTCTTCATCCGCTACCAGGACCCGATCACCCGGGTGCTGGGGGTCGTCGTGATTCTGCTGGGCCTCGTCTTCATCGGGGTCTTCGGCGTCGCGCAGCGCACCTTCCGGCCCCGCATGCGCGAGAACCTCGGCCTCGTCGGCGCGCCGCTCCTGGGCGTCGCGATGGGCATCGGCTGGGCGCCGTGCATCGGCCCGACCATGACCGCGATCCTCGCGATCTCGATCAACCAGGGCGACCCGGTGCGCGCCGGCATCCTGGGCGTGGCCTATTCGCTCGGCCTCGGCGTGCCGTTCATCCTGCTGGCGATCGGATTCGGGTGGGCAACCCGGTCGGTCGCGTTCGTCAAGCGCTACATCCGCGCGATCAACATCACGGGAGGAGTGCTGCTCATCGCACTCGGACTGCTCATGGTCACCGGCGTCTGGACGGACCTCATGTCACGGCTCGGGGCGGTGATCGGCAGTGTCCAGCTCCCGCTCTGACGACGGCACCCTCGTCGACGAGGTCGACGGACCGCTGCGCCCCGGAGACCACGCCGACGGCGACGCTCCCGGTGGCATCCAGCAGCCCGCTCTCGGCTTCGTCGGCTGGCTGCGCTGGGGCTGGCGGCAGCTGACCAGCATGCGCACAGCCGTCGTGCTGCTGCTGCTGCTGGCGATCGCGGCGATCCCCGGGTCGATCGTTCCGCAGCGCAGCGCCGACCCGAACGGCGTGGTGCAGTTCGAGGCGGACAACCCCGACCTGTACCCCATCCTCGACGGGCTGAGCCTGTTCGACGTGTACTCGTCGCCGTGGTTCTCGGCGATCTACATCCTGCTCTTCATCTCGCTGATCGGGTGCGTCATCCCGCGCACCAAGCACCACTGGAAGGCGCTGCGCTCCCGCCCGCCGCGCACCCCCGCGCGACTGTCCCGCCTCGACGATCACACCGACGCCGTCGTGGAGCTGCCGGAGGGGGCGGATGCCGCAGCCACCGCCGCCGAGGCGATCGACCTGGCCGGCGAGCAGCTGCGCAAAGCCGGCTACCGTGTCGAGCGATACGACGGCCGAGGCTCTTTCTCGGTCTCGGCAGAGCGCGGCTACCTGCGGGAGACCGGCAACCTCGTCTTCCACGCGTCGCTGGTGGGCGTGCTCATCTCGGTGGGCGTCGGCGGCGGGTTCACGTACACCGGTCAGGACGTGCTGGTCGAGGGCGGCCAGAGCTTCGTCAACACCCTCGCCGACTATTCCTCGTTCAACCCGGGACGCTTTGTCGACACCGAGGCGCTGCCGCCGTACTCGATGACGCTGGAGGAGTTCCAGGTCAGCTACATTCCTGCCGGCGAGCAGGGAGCAGGCCAAGCCGGCGACTTCGCGGCCGTGCTGACGACGAAGGTCCCCGGGCAGGAGGAGAAGCCCGCCGAGGTGCGGGTGAACCATCCGGTCGACATCGAGGGCGACCGCATCTACCTCATGGGCAACGGCTACGCCCCCGTGCTGACGGTGCGCGATGCCGACGGCGCCGTGGTCTACAGCGAATCCGTGCCGTTCCTGCCGCAGGATGCCGCGATGACCTCGCTCGGCGTCGTGAAGGTGCCCGACGGCATGCCCGAGCAGCTGGGCATGGTCGGCTTCTTCTATCCGACGGCGGCGGCCCTCGGCACCGGAGCGCTGACGTCGGTGTACCCCGACCTCATCAACCCGGTGCTCACCCTCGACGTCTACGCCGGCGACCTCGGCATCGACGACGGCACCCCCCGCTCGGTGTACACCCTCGACCCGGAGGGCATGGAGCAGCTGACCGGCCGCGCTGTCGACACCGATTCGATCGAGCTGGCCCCCGGCGAGACCGCGGATCTGCCGAACGGCTGGGGCACCATCACGTTCGAGAACGCCTCGCCCGAGGGCGTCACCGGCTACGCCGAGTCGGTGCCGCGGTTCGCGTCGCTGTCCATCCACCGCGACGTGGGTGCACCCTGGGTGCTGTTCTTCGCCGTGCTCGCGACACTGGGACTCATGGTCGCGCTGTTCGTGCCGCGGCGCCGCATGTGGGTCAAGGCCACGCCCGACTCGGGAACGGTGCGTCTGGAGTACGCCGGACTCGCCCGCGGGGAGGACCCGACGCTGAGGACGGCGGTCGATGACGTCGCCCGCCGCCACGCAGACGCCCTCGACGCGCGCCTGCGCCGGGACCGTCAGCCGGTATAGGCGTCGTCCTCGTCGCCCGCCGGCGGGCCGTCGACCATCCGTGCGGTCGGGGGATCCAGCCGTAGCTGGATCTCTCCGAGGAGCATGTCCAGGGTGAGGTTGTTGTCCGGCTCGGGGAGGTCGGCGCTCGAGGTCTCCACCATGACGGGCGCGCCGGTGCCCAGGAGGAGGGTGGCTGTGACCTTCTCGCCGGAGCTGCGGTACGCGTTCAACTCGACCGGCCTCGCCTCGCCGGCATTGGCGAGCAGGGCCGCGTACACGAGGATGGCATCCGCCATGGCATCGCAGGTCAGCAGGCTCTTGCCGGCAAAGGTGAGGCGCTTCATGGCGTGAGGCTACGACCCGCCTCCCGCACCTCGTACGGGGGTTGCGCAGACACTCCCGATCAGTCCGCTCCGCCGCTTCTGGCGGATCCGGCTACTTCTCGCCTTCCAGCGGGATCAGCGCGATCGGTGTGCCGGGCGTGATGAGTAGGTACGCATCCCGTCGGATGCCTTCGCCCTCGTTGACCCGGATCCACACGCTCCCGCCGGGGACCAGCCCTGTCTCGATCTCGTTCTGCAGGTCGGCGAGCTCCCTGCCGCCGACGCTGTACGAGTGCCCGCCGTATCGGATGTCGATGCGCTTCATACGCCGACCTCCTCGCTGACACGGCTGGCTTCCGTCGGCTCGGACATGATGTAGAGCCCCCGGGTGGAGTTGGCCGACAGCATCATCTGCTCCACCCACGCCCTGTTGATGGCCGGCTTGCGACCGCCGTAGAACTTGTACGCGAGGGTGCACCGCGGGTGGATCCACACCGAGGTGGTGCCGTCGCCGAGGCTGACGTCGTCTTTCCAGGTGAACGAGAAGGACTCTCCCCGCCGCTGTTTCGCGCCGATCACCACTTGCAGGTGCGCCAGCACCCGATCCTCGAAGTCGGCCTTGACGAGGTTCTCGTACATGAATTTGCCCATGGCTCCTCCTCAGCGCCGCTCCGGCGCCGACGCGACGGGCTCGGGCACCAGATGCAGACCTTCCATGCTGTTGGCTGCGACCGACAGTGCTCTCAGCCATGCCGGATTCAGGTCGCCGACCGGGTGACCCAGCTTGCAGACCATAGAGGTGTCGGGGTGGATCCACACGGTCATGCGCCCGTCGCCGATCGAGATGTCGTCTTTCCAGGACAGGTGGAACCCCTCGCCCTTGTGGAGCTTTCCGAGCATGGCCCGGTACAGGTGCGCGAGGGCGCGGTCCTCGAAGTCCACCCGGATCCCCTCACCGAACGTCAGTCGTCCCACCAGGACCTCCGATCGGCGAGCACTACGTCGGGGCGACACCCGCAGGGCCAGTCTGTGACCTGCGGCCCTGTGATGGCAAGGACCAGGCGAAAGCGGGGTGTCCACCGCCTGCCCGGCGGGCGGTCCGTGCGCACCGCCCGGCCGGGCTGCAGCATCCCGCGGGCCAGCCGGGGGGCGGGATGTGCGGACGTAGACTGGATGCCATGCCTGCGACCGAAGCGCTCTCGCTCGACGACGTGTCCGTGCTGCTGGTGTGGACCGCGATCGCGATCTACGCCCTGGCCTTCATCGCCTACGCCGTGGACCTCGCGCGTCGTTCCGAGCAGGCCGCGAAGGCGCAGGACACCCGACAGCGCGCGCTGGTGGGCGCGGCGGCCGGTGGCACCGGCGAAGCCGCACCGGGTGGTGCGCAGCTCGCGGCATCCGATCCCGGCGTCGACGCTCGCCCGGGCGAGCGTCCTCGCTTCCTGTGGGCGCGCATCGGCACGGCCTTGATGTGGCTCGGCTTCGGCTTCCACGTCGTCGCCGACGTGCTGCGGGGCATCGCCGCCGAGCGCGTGCCGTGGGCCAACATGTACGAGTTCGCCCTCACCGGCACCATGCTGATCGTCGCGGTGTACCTCGGCGTGCTGTTCCGCCACGACCTGCGCTTCCTCGGCGCCTTCGTCAGCGGGCTCGTCGTGGTGCTGCTCGGTGGTGCGACCCTGGCGTACTACGTCGAGGTACAGCCGCTCATGGATCCCCTGAAGAGCGTGTGGCTTGTCATCCACGTCTTCGTGGCGTCGCTGTCGACGGCGTTCTTCGCGCTCGCCTTCGCCCTGTCGGTGGTGCAGCTGTTCCAGGTGCACCGTGAGGCGAAGCAGCAGCGTCTTGCCGAGCGCGAGGCGCAGGCGGTCGCCGCGCCCGGAGGCTGGTCGCGTCTGCTGCGCACCCTTCCCAACGCCGACACCCTGGAATCCCTCGCTTACCGCTTCGCGATCATCGGGTTCATCTTCTGGACCTTCACCCTCATCGCCGGGTCCATCTGGGCCAACGATGCGTGGGGCCGCTACTGGGGCTTCGACACGAAGGAAGTGTGGACCTTCGTGATCTGGGTGCTCTACGCCGGCTACATCCACGCCCGCGCGACGCGCGGCTGGCGCGGGGTGCGATCGGCGTGGCTCTCGATCATCGGGTTCCTCACCGTGATCTTCAACTTCACGATCGTCAACCAGTTCTTCAAGGGTCTGCACGCCTACAGCGGCCTCAACTGACCCGCACCGTGGCGCCGCTGCCGCGGCGCCACGGCGTTACACGGCAGCGGCCCCCAGCACGGCCTTGGCGGACGTCGACCGGCGGCGGGCGACCGCCAGCGTCGATGCCACGAAGGCCAGCAACCCCCAGATCACGAGTGCCGCAGCGCCCGCTGCGACGCCGCCGGCGTCGGTGAGCACGCCGAGCATGGCCTGGTAGGCGGGGGTCGTGGGCATGAGACCCGCGACCGAGGCGAGCGCGCCGGGCACGGTCGACACGACGCCGGTGGCGACCGCCAGCACGCCGACGAGCGCGGCCACCCAGCGGCCGGCGCCGCCGAGCACCGCGACCAGCGCCTGGTTCACCGCGGCGAACGCGACACCGGCGAGCATGCACAGCAGGGCGAACAGCGACCACGTGCCGCCGTCGTAGGCTGCGGCCAGCTGCACCACCCCGGCCACCAGCAGACCCTGGAGGGCGCCGATCGCCGCCGCCGGCGCAAGCGAGCGCAGCGCGAGCAGCGCCGACGGCCGACGCGAGGTGAGGGCACGGCCCGAGACCGCCCGCAGTGCCACGAACGATCCGAGCCCGCCGAACCACAGCGCGATCGTCACGAGGAGGGGAACGGCGGAGGCCCCGAACAGATTCGTGCCCAGCCCTTCGGCGGCCACCGGGTCGGCCACGACCGATGCGAGGTCGGCGGCCTCCTGGTCGGTGTACGACGGGAGCGCCTCGGTTGCGGTGGTGAGGCCGTTCGACAGGGTGTCCGCTCCACCGGCCAGCTCGCCGACCCCGTCGGCGAGGGCATCCGCCCCGGTGGCGGCATCCGTCGCCCCGGACGTCAGCTGATCGGCACCGGTCGCGAGCTGCGAGGCGCCCGACGCGAGGGCTCCGGCACCGCCGGCGAGCTCACGGACGCCGCCTGCCGCCTCCTGTGCGCCCCCGGCGAGCCCGTCCACCCCGTCGGCGATCTGGTTGGACTGGGCGGCGATCTCGGTCAGGCCCGCGCCGAGGGCGGGCAGCTGCCCCATGCCCTCCAGCGCCGAGCCGATCGCGCCGGCCTGACCCACGAGGGTCGCGGCGGTGGGCAGCACCTGCTGGGCGCGCTCGGCAGCGGCGTCGAGCTGCGTGCACAGCTCCGCGGTGGAGGCCGGGTCGCACGCGGCGGCCAGGTCCGCCAGCTGCTGGGCCGACGTCGTCAGCTGCTGGTTGATCGCCGTGCTGTTGGCAGCGACCCCCGCGATGGCGTCGGTGAGTTCCTGCGGCATCTGGGGCATGTCCGAGGGGATCTGCGCCGCGATCGCCCCGATCGCGCCGGCCAGCTGCCGCTGCCCGTCGGCGAGGGTCGTCGCGCCACCGGCGAGCGAGTCCAGCCCGTTGGCGGCCTGCGTCGCGCCGTCGGCGAGGGCGCCCGCGCCCGAAGAGAGCTCCCGGGCGCCGTCGGCGATGGCTCCGGCGCCGGTGCCGAGGGCCCGCACGCCGTCGGCGAGGCTGGTCACCCCGTCGCCGATGGTGCGTGCCCCGTCGCCGAGCTCGGCGGCACCGTCTGCCGCCGTGCCCAGCTGGTCGCCGAGCGTGGTGAATCCGAGGAAGACGTTCTCGAGGTAGACCTGCGAGAGCTCGCTGCCGAGCAGGGCCGCGGCTGCCTGCGTGACCTGCGCGGTGATGGCCTCATCCACGACGAGGCTGTCGGGCGCGGTCTCCACGACGATGGTGGCCTGCTCCGGGGTGCTGCCGGGAGCGGTCGATGTCGCGGCGGCGGAGAAGCCCTCCGGGATCGTCACGATGGCGTCGTAGCCACCGTCGGCCAGCCCGTCACGGGCATCGTCGTCGTTGGAGATCGTCCAGGTGAGGTTGCTCGGCAGATCGTCGGAGCCTTCGACGAGGCCCGCCGTCAACTGCCGGCCCAGCGGCACCATCTGGCCGTCGATCGTGACGGGCTCGTCGTCGTTGACGACGGCGACGTTCATGGCGTCGAGCCGTTCGGACGGGTTGTACAGCGCGGCGACGAGCACGCCGCCGATGAGCACCGGGAGCAGCAGCACGCCGATCAGGGTGAGCCACGTGACGGGGCGGCGCGAGCGCGCGCGCTCGAGGAGGAGGGTCATGCGAGGGCCTTGCTTTCCGCGATTCGGTCAGACGCGGCATCCGCGTCGGGTGTGGGGGATGCCGGTCGGTCGCTCAGCATCAGGAGGGTGGGCTCGGGCCGCCCGGCCGCGGCGAGCACCGCGCGCGCGCCGCCGTCGGCGTGCCCGGAGGCGACGACCGTGAGCGCGGCACGAGGATCGCCGGAGCGTTCGCGCAGGCTCTCGGCGGCCGCGCGCAGCAGCCGCGCGGCTTCGTCGCGGTGTTCGGAGGGGAGGGCGTCGAGGCCGTCGAGGACGATGAGGCGCGGGGAGCCCGAGAGGGCCTCCTGGAGGGCCCTCACCGGGTCGTCGCCGGCGTCGAGGAGTGCGACGGAGACGTGCGACCGCACCCAGGCTGCGCGTCCCGGCAGCAGGTGACCGGCCACGCGCAGCAGCCCGTCGTCGGGGGTGATGCGGCCGGCGACCATGAGCGCGAAGGCGCGCGCGGCGCGCCGCTCACCGTCGACGAGCAGGGTGCCGCCGTCGTCGACCCGGAAGGTGCAGTCCCGGAACAGGGTGATCTCGCCGCGGCGACCCGCGTCGGCCGTCAGTGTCACGCCCTCGCCGGCGACGGCCGCGGGCCGTTCCGGCCAGTGCGCGGTGCTGAGCTCGCGCTCGACCGCCTCGCCCTCGATGTCGAAGTGCGGCAGGCGGCGCTCGAGCCACCGCGGCATCCACCAGGCCTTCTCTCCCAGCAGGGCCATGACGGCCGGCACGAGCGTCATGCGCACGAGGAACGCGTCGACCGCGATGCCGGCGGCAAGGCCCAGTGCGATGGGCTTGATGGAGGAGTCGCCCTCGGGCACGAACGCGGCGAAGACGGCGAACATGATGACCGCGGCCGCGGTCACGACGCGGGCCGAGGCGGTGAAGCCGGAGCGCACCGCGCCGACGGCGGTGTGGCGCTCGGCGCGTCCGGCGCGGTCGCGGCGGGTGTGCACGTAGTCCTCGCGCATGCGCGAGACGAGGAAGACCTGGTAGTCCATGGCGAGCCCGAAGAGCACCCCCATGAGGATGATCGGCATGAAGCTGATGACGGGGCCGGTGCGTGCGACGTGCAGCAGATCCGCGAACCAGCCCCACTCGAACACCGCCGCGACCACACCGAACGAGGCGGCCACCGACAGCAGGTATCCGGCGGCGGCGGTCACCGGCACCCAGATCGAGCGGAAGACGATCGTGAGCAGGATGAGCGACAGCCCGACGACGAAGAGCCCGAAGGGCACCAGCGCCGCGCCGAGGCGATCGGAGATGTCGATGCCCACCGCGGTGAAGCCGGTGACCTTGAGATCCACGCCGTACTCGTCGAGCAGCCGGTCGTGCTGGGCGCGGAGCTCCCGCACCAGGTCGGCGGTGGCGGGGTCGTCGGGTGCGGTTTCGGGGACGATCTGCACCAGCCCGGTGTCCGCGGTCTCGTTCGGTGTGGCCAGGGCCACCTCGGCGACGCCGGGCATCTCGGCGATCTCGTCGCCGATGTCGGTCATCAGCGTGAGCGGATCGGTCGAGGTGACGATCGTGCCGGTCATGATGAGGGGCCCGTTGCTGCCGGGACCGAAGTGCTCGGCGCTCAGGTCGTACGCCTGTCGTGCCTCGCTCGAGGGCGGCTGCACCCCGGCGTTCGGAAGCGCGAGGCTGAGGGATGCCGCGGGAACCGCGACGACCCCGAGGCCCACCACGACCGCGACGGTCGTCACGACCGGGTGGCGCGTGACGAGGGTCACCCACCGCTGCGCGAAGCCACGGCGAGCCGGGCGGGGTGCCGAGTCCGTGGCATCCGGCCCTTCGGGCTTGGCGGTGCGGCGTGCCCGGCGGGGCCACCCGACGACGCGTCCCTGGGAGAACCCGAGGAGCGCGGGGGTGAGTGTCACGGCGACCGCCACCGCGATGGCGACCGCAGCGGCGGCGGCGATGCCCATGACGGTCAGGAACGGGATGCCCGCGAACGCCAGCCCGATGAGCGCGATCAGCACCGTCATTCCGGCGAAGACCACGGCCGAGCCGGCGGTGCCGGTGGCGCGGGCGGCGGACTCCTCGGGCTCGACCCCGGCACGCACCTGGTCCTGATGTCGCGCGACGATGAAGAGGGCGTAGTCGATGCCGACCGCGAGCCCGAGCATGATCGCGAGCATGGGGGCGGTCGACGAGATCAGGGTGAACGCCGTCGCCGCGTAGATGAGCGCGATCGCGAGACCCACCCCGATGAGCGCGCTCACCAGCGGGAACCACGCCACCGCGATCGAGCGGAACGTCACGATGAGGACGAACAGCGCGATGAGCACGCCGACGGCCTCGATGATCGACAGTGTCGGGATGGACGTGCCGAACAGGTCGCCGCCCAGCGCCACCTGGGCGCCGGCGGGAAGCTCGTCACGGACGTCGGCCGAGATGTCGCGAAGCGCCTGGGTCGTCTCCTCGCTGACGTCGATGGCCTGCCCGTCGAACTGCAGGCGGACGATCGCGGCCCGCTCGTCGTCGGAGACGAGCCCCGAGACCATATCGTCGAACGGGTCGGTGACCGCCAGCACTCCGTCGAGGTCACCGAATGCCGTGACGGTGTCGGCGATGGCCCCGGTGTAGGGCTCCTCCGTCACGACGTCGCCGTCATCGGCGACGATGACGATCTGAGCGCTGGTTCCGCTCGCCTGCGGGAAGGTGCGCTCCAGCAGCTGGATGCCTTCCTGCGCTTCCGTGCCCGGGATCGAGAAGGCGTTGTCCGTGCCCTTCATGAAGGCCAGGGCGCCTCCTCCCGCGAGGCTGAGCAGCAGCACCCAGGAGACGAGCACGCGCCAGGGGTGGCGGTACGACCAGCGGCCCAGGGAGAACAGGAGAGTGGACACGGCGTCCTTCGTTCGGCAGTCGTCGGTTTGGATACAGTACTGTATCGGATACGTAGGTGTATCGTATTTCGCGCCGGCACCGCCGGCCTGGGTGAATCATGTGAAGGTGGCACCATGGCAGACCCGCGCACTCTCACGCGCAGTCGCGAGAACACCCGCGGCCGCCTGCTCGACGCCGCGCTGGAAGTGTTCGCGGAGGTGGGGCTGGATGCCGCATCCGTCGAGACGGTGTGCGAGCGCGCCGGCTTCACCCGCGGCGCGTTCTACTCCAACTTCGCCTCGAAGGGCGAGCTGTTCCTCGCCCTGATCGCGCGGATCGCGGAGGCGAAGATCGAGGAAGCCGAGGCGCGCGTGCGGGGGATCGACGCCGACAGCGTCTCGACCGACCCGGCCGATCTACTGCGCCGCCTGGTCGGGCTGTCGGTGGCTCCCGGCATCGACCCCGCGCTCGGCAGTGAGATCCGTGCGCAGGCGCTGCGAGATCCGCAGATGGCGGAGGCGTATCTCGCCTGGCAGGACGGCATGATCGCGCGGATCTCGCAGATCGTCTCTCGTCTCGTCGACGCCTACGGCTTTCGTCTGCGCCTGCCCGCGGACGAGGTGGCGCGGCTGTTCGTCGGGATCGCCGACGACACCACGGTCCGCGCCGCGCTGCAGGGCCTGAGCGAGGAGCAGGCTGGGGTGCTGCTCAACGCGCGCGCCGAGCGGCTGGCCGCGGCGCTGGTGGATCCGCCCGTCAGCTGACGGAATCCAGCACGCCGTAGCAGCGGGCGACCCGTTCGAGCCACCATGCCCGGCGGTCTGCCGGCGCCTCGTGGGCGGCCAGCGCCGCGGCATCCGGATGCACGCGCCCCACAGGGAGCGACCCGGCTTGGGGTGCGAGCGGGGGAGTGGTGATGTCGCCCATGAAGAGCGCCGACGTGCCCAGTCCGCAGTCGAAGTCCAGGGTCGGCAGGGCGGCGGCCAGGGCCACCCCCATCGACAGGCCGATCGAGGTGTCCAGGGCACTCGAGACGACGGCGGGAAGCCCCGCCTCGGCGACCAGCTGCAGCGCGCGGTGGACGCCTCCCAGGGGCTGAGCCTTCACCACGAGGATGTCCGCGGCGCCCGCGCGGGCTACGGCCAGCGGGTCGGCGGCCTTGCGGACGCTTTCGTCCGCGGCGACCGGGATGTCCATGTATCGGATGCGCGAGCGCAGCTCCGCGAGCTCCGCGATGCTCGCACAGGGCTGCTCGACGTACTCGAGGTCGAACTCGGCGAGGGCGTGCAGGGCGTGCTCGGCCTCGTCGACGTTCCAGGCGCCGTTGGCGTCGATGCGGACGCGCCCCTCCGGGCCCATCGCCCTGCGCACCGCGCGGACCCGTGCGACGTCGTCGGCGAGGACCTGGCCTCGCTCGGCCACCTTCACCTTGGCCGTGCGGCATCCGTCGAAGCGCGCCAGCACCTCGGCGACGCGGTCAGCGCCGACGGCGGGGACGGTGGCGTTGACCGGCACGCGGTCGCGCACCGGCTGCGGGGCCTCGTTCCAGCCGAAGTCGATCGCGCCGGCCAGCCAGGCGGAGGCCTCGGCGTCGTCGTACTCGGGGAAGGGGGAGAACTCCGTCCAGCCCGCGGGGCCGCGCAGCAGCATCGCCTCGCGCGTGTCCACGCCGCGGAACCGGGTGGAGAGGGGGAGGGCGACGACGACGGCGTCGCGGATCACTTCGTCGAGCGGAGGGAGCGAGGGCACAGCTCCATCCTGGCCCGCCCGAGCGCGGGCCGCCCGGGTCCCGCGCCGTGCATACCCGGCGCCGGCGTGTCGGGTGGCCGGCCCGAACTCCTCAAAAAGCGGGTGTCGGGTGCCCGCAGGGGCCGAATGGGCGCCCCCGTGCGCGTTTCTCGAGGAGTTGGCGCGCGTGCGCCCCGCTGCACCGCCGCGCGCCACGATGCTGACCATCAATGTGCCATTGACGATAGTGTGCGTCGCACAGTACAGTGTGATCCATGAGCGAGACCGAAGCCCTCGACACGCACCTGCAGGAACTGCGGCGCGGCACGACGGTGCTGGCGTGCCTGCGGCTGCTTCAGGAGCCGGGTTACGGCTACGGGCTGCTCGAGGAGCTCAGCCGGCGCGGCTTCGACACCGACGCCAACACCCTGTACCCCCTGCTGCGCCGCCTGGAGAAGCAGGGACACCTCACGAGCGAGTGGAACACCGACGAGGCCCGGCCCCGCAAGTTCTACCGCACGAGCGAAGCCGGGCAGCGCCTGGCCCGTGCCCTCACCGATGACTTCACCGCGATCGCCGAGGCGATCGCGGGCCTCCCCGAGGAGAAATGACATGACCGTGCAGTCCACCTTCACCGATCGTTACGTCGACGCAGCGACGCGCTCCGTCCCGGAGAAGCAGCGCCCCGATCTGGCCGCCGAACTGCGCGCCTCGATCGAGGACCAGGTCGATGCCCGTGCGGCATCGGGTCAGGCTCCCGCCGATGCTGAGCGAGCCGTGCTGAGCGAGCTCGGCGACCCCGAGAAGCTCGCCGCCGGGTACACCGACCGCCCGCTGTACCTGATCGGACCGCGCCTGTACCTGGACTGGCTCCGGGTACTGAAGCTGCTGCTGTGGATCGTGTTGCCGTTGGCCGCGGTCGGCTTCGCCATCGGCGCGGTGGTGGCCGGCGGCGACCCCGCCAAGATGATCGGGGCGGTCATCGGCAGCGTCATCGGCGGCACTCTGTCCGTCGGCATTCACGTGGCGTTCTGGGTGACCCTCGCCTTCGCCATCGCCGACCGCGCGCTCGGCGGCAAGAGCACGCCGTTCACTGCCTGGACCGTCGACCAGCTGCGCGAGGTCCGCCCCGCCGGACAGGGTCTGGGCGACCTCGTCGCCTCGCTCGTCTTCGTCGCCATCGCCGCGGGCGCGGTGATCTGGGACCAGGTCAGGGGAGTGGTGTACCTGCAGGATCAGTGGATGCCGATGCTCGACCCTCGGCTGTGGCCCTGGGGGATCGCGGCGCTGCTCGTGCTGCTCGCCGCGGAGGCGGCCTTGGCCATCGCCGTGTACGTACGCGGGCGGTGGACGTGGCCGTTCGTCGTCGCGAACGCGGTGGTCGCGCTGGCGGTCGCGGTTCCCGCGCTCGTCCTGCTTATCAACGGAATGCTGGTCAATCCGGCGTTCTTCCCCGGCGGCTTCCCTGCCCTGTCGGAGCAGGCCGCGTCGATCTCGGCGGCCGCGCTGGGAATCGTCATCGTCGGTGTGGCCGCGTGGGACATCATCGACGCCGCACTGAAGGCGCGACGCGCGCGCTGAGGCGCGCGACTGGCCAGAAAGGCACGGACATGCGATCGATCAGAGGCGACGACTACACCGGCCGCTACGTTGCGGCCGCGACCGCGGCGGTACGGCCCGCCGAGCGCGTCGACTACGCCGCCGAGCTGCGCGCGTCGATACGCGACCAGATCGACGGCCGCGTGGCACAGGGGGAGGAGCCGGCGGCGGCCGAGGTCGCCGTGCTGAACGGCCTGGGGGACCCCGCCGTGCTCGCCGCCGGATACGCCGACCGGCCGCTGTATCTCATCGGCCCGCGCTGGTACCCGACGTGGCGCCGCATCCTGCGGATCGTGCTGTGGAGCGCGCTGCCCCCGGTGGCGTTCGGTGTCGTCGTGGCCCTGGTCCTGGCGGACAGGTCGCCGTGGGGGATCATCGGGCCGACCATCGGCATCACGCTCAGCGTCGGGGCAGTGATCTTCACCGGCATGACGATCGTCTACACCGCGCTGGAGCGGACGGGTGAGCCCGTCGGAGCGTGGACCGTCGACCAGCTGCCGGGCGGAGAGATGGATGCCGGCACCCGGCTGAGCCCGGTCGAGATGGCCCTTCACCTCGTCGCCGTCGTCTTCGCGATCGTGGGGCTCGTGGCGGTCACCGTCCCGTGGTCCATCGACGATGCCGGACACCTGTCGGTGCTCGATGCCGCGCTGTGGCCGGGGAGCCTGATCGTCGGCATCCTGCTGGTCCTCGTCGGGGCCGTCGTCACCCTGCGGGCGCGGGCGACGGGCCTGTGGGGAGTAGGAAGCGCGACGGCGGTCGCGGTACTCGCGCTGGCCTGGGCTGCTCCCGTCGTGGGGCTCGCGGTGACCGGTCGACTGTTCGATCCGGCCTTCGTGGCCTACCTCGACATCGACGGTGATGCCCAGCGGGTGATCACCCTGCTGGTCGTGGTCGGCACGCTCGCAATCACGGGGTGGAGCGCTTTCGCCGCCTTCCGGCGCGCGCTGAGGACGACCGGGGTGGATGCCGACCCCCGCGGCATCCACCCGTCCTAAGCTGAGCCGCATGCCTCTTCTCGACACTCCCGTGCGGCTCGGCATTCAGGTGCAGCCCCAGCACGCCCCGTACCCCGCCTTCCGCGACGTCGTCATGCGGCTGGAGGAGATGGGTGTGGACGTGCTGTTCAACTGGGACCACTTCTTCCCGCTCTCGGGCGACCCCGATGGCCTGCACTTCGAGTCGTGGACCATGCTCGCCGCGTGGGCGGAGCAGACCGAGCGCGTCGAGTTCGGGGCGCTGGTGAACTGCAACAGCTACCGCAACCCGGACCTGCAAGCCGACATGGCCCGCACGATCGACCACATCTCGGCCAAGGGCGGCACCGGCCGCTTCATCTTCGGCACCGGCGCCGGCTGGTTCGAGCGGGACTACGACGAGTACGGCTATGAGTTCGGCACGCCCGGCTCGCGTCTGCGCGATCTCGAGCAGGGGCTCGCGCGCATCGAGAAGCGGTGGGCGAAGCTGAACCCGGCGCCCACTCGGCGCATCCCCGTGATGATCGGCGGCAAGGGCGAGCAGAAGACGCTGCGCCTGGTCGCCCGCCACGCCGACATCTGGCACAGCTTCGTGGCACCCGACGAACTGCCGCACAAGCTCTCGGTGATCGAGAAGTGGGCCGACGTCGAAGAGCGCCCGACCAGTGGCCTCATCATCTCCAACGAGCTGAAGGGTCGCGACGAGGACTCCGCCGACGCCCTCTACGACAGCGGCGTGCGCCTGTACACGCTCGGCTTCCAGGGGCCGGACTGGGACTACGCGCTCATCGAGCGGTGGCTGCGCTGGCGCGACGGCAAGAACGCCTGACCGCCCGGACGCCCCCGGCGCCCGGGAATAGGCTGGAGCCATGGTTTCCGACCTCTTCGACCCTGCCGAGTGGGTGGCCGCCCCCGGCGCCGATGCCTACACCGACATCACCGCGCACGTCTCCACCGACGGGCGCATCGCGCGCATCGCGTTCGACCGGCCCGAGGTGCGCAACGCCTTCCGGCCGCACACCGTCGACGAGCTGTACCGGGCATTGGACATCGCGCGGCAGGATTCCCGCATCGGCGTGGTGCTGCTCACCGGCAACGGGCCGAGCGGCAAGGACGGCGGGTGGGCGTTCTGCTCCGGCGGCGACCAGCGCATCCGCGGCCGCGACGGCTACAAGTACGAGGGCGACGAGGCTCAGGTCCCCGACCCGGCGCGCTCGGGCCGCCTGCACATCCTCGAGGTGCAGCGGCTCATCCGGTTCATGCCGAAGGTCGTCATCGCCGTGATCCCCGGGTGGGCTGCCGGCGGCGGGCACTCGCTGCATGTGGTCTGCGACCTGTCGATCGCCTCCCGCGAGCACGGCCGGTTCAAGCAGACGGATGCCGACGTGGGCTCGTTCGACGCGGGGTACGGCTCGGCGTACATGGCGCGCCAGGTGGGACAGAAGATCGCGCGCGAGGTCTTCTTCCTCGCCGAGGAGTACTCCGCCGACCGTGCGTACGAGATGGGGGCGGTGAACCGGGTCGTCCCGCACGCCGACCTCGAGCGCGAGGCGATCGCGATGGCGCGAACGATCCTCACGAAGTCGCCCACCGCCATCCGCATGCTGAAGTTCGCGTTCAACGCGGTGGACGACGGGCTGGTGGGCCAGCAGGTGTTCGCCGGCGAGGCGACCCGTCTCGCCTACGGCACCGACGAGGCGGTCGAGGGGCGCGACTCCTTCCTCGAGAAGCGCGACCCCGACTGGTCGCCGTACCCCTGGCACTACTGAGGCGACGGTGGAACTGCAGGCGGTGGACGGCGCCGACCCGCGCGACGTGATGCGGGCGCTGCGGGCCGCCATCCACGGCGCAGGTCCCGCGCTGGGTCTCGGCATGGTCGAGCCCGCCCCGCGCGCCGTCCCCGCCGGCACCGCGGTCGTCGTCACCACGTCCGGCTCCACCGGCGTGCCGAAGTCCGTCGTCCTCAGCCGCGGTGCGCTGACCGCGAGTGCGATGGCCACCGCCGCCCGGGTGGGCGAGGGCTCGTGGCTGCTGGCCCTGCCGGCGTCGTACGTCGCGGGGCTGCAGGTGCTCGTGCGGGCCATCGTCTCGGACCGTGAACCGGCCGTGCTGTCGGGGGCGTTCACGCCGCAGGCCTTCGCCGCGGCCTCGCTCATGATGACCTCCACCCGCAACGGCGAGCGGGTGCCGACCTTCACGTCGCTGGTTCCGGCGCAGCTGCAGAAGCTGCTGGATGGCGCGGAGCACGACACCGTGGTGGCGTCGGCACTGCGCTCGTACGAGGCCATCCTCGTGGGCGGTCAGGCGCTGCCCGCCGCGGTGCTCGAGCGCGCGCAGTCGGCCGGGGCACGGATCGTGCGCACCTACGGCTCCACCGAGACCAGCGGCGGGTGCGTCTACGACGGGCGGCCGCTCGACGGGGTTTCGCTTCGCATCGTCGACGGCGAGGTGCAGATCACCGGACCGACGCTCGCGGACGGCTACCTCGACGACCCCGAGCGCACCGCTGCGACCTTCCCGGTGGATGCCGACGGCACCCGCTGGTACCGCACCGGCGACGCCGGGGTGCTCACGGACGGCGTGCTGGCGGTGCGCGGGCGCCTGGACAACGTGATCGTCTCCGGCGGCATCAACATCTCGCTGGACCGGGTCGAGCAGATCGTGCGCGGCGTCCCCGGTCTCGCCGGCGCGGTGGTCGTCGCCGTTCCGGACGAGCGGTGGGGGGAGGCATCGGTCATCGTCTGCGCCCGCGGCGACGTGCTGCGCCGCACCGACGCCGATCACCTCGCGTCCGCCCGCGATGCGGTGGCCGCGGAGGTCGGTCCGCACGCGCGCCCCGCCCGGCTGGTGCTGGTGGACGAGCTGACGACGCTTCCGAGCGGCAAGCCCGACCGCGAGGCGATCCGCCGCGCGGTCGTGCAGGGCGGGACGCACTGACTCCGGTGCACGGGCGGCCAGGGGCGCGGCCTAAACTGACTGCTCGTGGCAGCACCCTCCCGTAAGAAGCGCTCATCGTCGGCATCCGCTCGAAAGCCCCGCGGTAACCCGCAGAAGCCGAAGGTCACCGGCTCACCGGTCGTCGCCTCCGGGGCGACGGCACGGGACTGGATCGGCGCCGCGCGGCTGCGCACCCTGCCGCTGGCGGTCTCCCCGGTGCTGATCGGCACCGGCGCCGCCCTCGTGGTCGACCGCGAGCTGCACTGGGTCATCGCGCTGGCGTGCCTCGTGGTGGCGGTGTCGCTGCAGATCGGCGTCAATTACGCGAACGACTACAGCGACGGCATCCGCGGCACCGACGACCACCGGGTCGGCCCCGCCCGGCTCACCGCCTCGCGCAAGGCCCGGCCGCGCACCGTGCTCGCGGTCGCGCTGGCGTTCTTCGCCATCGCCGCGCTCGCAGGCCTGGCCATCGTCATCCGCACCCAGGAGTGGTGGATGCTGGCCGCCGGCGCCGCATGCATCGTCGCTGCCTGGTTCTACACCGGGGGCAAGCGCCCCTACGGGTATGCGGGACTGGGCGAGCTCTTCGTCTTCGTCTTCTTCGGTCTGGTGGCGACCGCCGGCACGGCCTACGCGCAGGTGGGCGTGGTGCCGCAGGAAGCGTGGTTCGGCGCGGTGGCGGCAGGGCTGCTCGCCTGCGCCGTGCTGCTGGCGAACAATCTGCGGGACATCGACCAGGACCGCGCCGCCGGCAAGCGCACCCTGACGGTGCGCATCGGCAAGCGGGCCACCCAGGCGCTGTTCACGCTGTTCCTGCTGGTGCCGTTCGCCATCTCGGCGTATCTCGCGCTGTTCTTCCCAATCGCCTGGCTGACGATGCTGGCGCTCATCCCGGCGGCGGCGGCGATCCTCATCGTCTGGACGTACCGCGCGCCGCGCGAGCTCGTGGTGGCGCTGGGGGTGACGTCCCTGACGTCGCTGGTCTACGGGGCGCTGCTGCTCTGGGCGTTCGCCGCCTGAGTCAGCGCGGCCTGAGTCAGCGCAGCGGTGCGTCGTCGCCGAGGGTGCCGGCTGCGGCATCCTCCGCGTCGGCATCCTGCTGCTCGGTCGTGCGCCGCTGCCGCCGCGCGGCGAGGTCGGATGTGACCTCGTCCAGCGGGGCCCGCAGGAACAGCAGCGACAGGCTGAGCCCGATGAGGGCCGCGAAGATCGCCGACAGCCAGTAGTACTCCCGCATGATCGGGAAGAGCATCATGATGCCCAGCGGCACCAGGAACGCCAGCAGACGCAGCACCGAGTAGACGATCGCGGAGCGTGCTTTCACGGTTCCATCCTACGGTCCGCTGAGTGTCGGCTCCGGTTCGGTCACGGTCGGCGCATGCCCAGGTGAGCACGCCTAGGATGGAGACGTGGCGCGTATCCTGCTCATCGTTGCGCTGCTGTTGGCCGTCTTCTGGGTCTACAGCATCGTCGACTGTGCCGTGCAGGACCCCCGCCGCCACCGCGGCGTGAGCAAGCCCATGTGGCTGCTGATCGTCGTCGCGCTGCCGGTGCTCGGCGGCATCCTCTGGTTCGCCGTCGGCCGCACCAAGCGCGCCGACATCCCGCGCCCGAAGGCGCCGGACGACGACCCCGAGTTCCTGGGACGCATCGGAGACATCCGCGACCAGGACGAGCGCATCCGCCGCATCGAAGAGGAACTCAAGGCGCTCGACGCCGATGACGACGATCCGCGGTGGAACAACCCGCCGCAGCCGCCTCAGCCGCCCCAGCCCCCGCGCCCGTCGGACGCATGACCGCGGCGGAGCAGGCTCCGGCGACGGATGCCGCGGCGGCGCTGCTGGGCCGGCTGGTCGAGCGCGGTGTGCGCGACCTCGTGCTGAGCCCGGGATCGCGGTCCCAGGCCCTTGCCCTGGTGGCCGCGGAGCTCGAGGCTCGCGGCCTCGTGCGCCTGCACGTGCGCATCGACGAGCGGGTCGCCGGCTTCACGGCGCTCGGGCTCGCGCGTGAGTCGGGGGTTCCCGCCGCCGTCATCTGCACGTCGGGGACCGCCGCCGCCAACCTGCTCCCCGCGGCGCTGGAATCCCACCACGCGGGCGTCCCCTTGCTGCTGCTGACCGCGGACCGCCCGCCGGAGCTGCGCGGCGTCGGCGCCAATCAGACCACCCGCCAGCCCGGCATGTTCGCCGTGAGCGCGCGGCGCGAGTACGACCTGCCCGTCCCCGACGAGATCGACCGCGACGGTGACGGCGATCAGACCGCCATGCTGCGCGAGGTCGCCGACGACGCGTACGGCGCGAGTCTCGGTTGGGGGAGCCTCCCGAGCGGTCCGGTGCACCTGAACGTGCCCTGCCGCGAGCCGCTGGGTGGGACGCTGCCCGACTGGCTGCTGCGCTCGGCCGCGACCGCCGACGCCGGCGCGGCCGACGACGCCGGCTCCGGCGACGCGGGCCCCGGCGCGGACGTGGTCGCGGACGAGGAGCGTTCCGCCGAGGATGAAGGCGAGGTGTCGGGCGCGCTCTACCAGGGCGGCGGCGGCATCGGTCTGTCCGACCTCCCCGCGGGCGGAGACGAAGAGCCGGTGACGCTGCACCAGGGACCCCGCACGGTCGTCGTGGCCGGAGCGGATGCCGGTGCAGGCGCCGAAGACCTCGCGCACCGCGCGTCGTGGCCGCTGGTCGCCGAGATCGTCAGCGGTGCCCGGTTCGGTCGCAACCTCGTCCACGGCTACCGTGCGCTGCTGCGCGACCCCGAGCTCGGCGGACGCGTGCAGCGCGCCGTGGTCTTCGGGCATCCCACTCTCAGCCGTGAGGTCGTGGCCCTGCTGTCGCGCCCCGACGTCGAGGTGATCGCCGTCCGCGGGCCGGGGGAGCCGCTGAACCTCAACGGCGTGACCACGGCCGTCGGCGACGTCGACATCGCGCCGGGCAAGGCGGATCGGGAATGGCTGGGCGAGTGGATGCTGGCCTCCCGGGCGGCATCGGTCGACCTCGCCCCCGCCGCACCCGACGCGGACGGGCTGGCGTCGGCGCAACCGGCGCAGCGCCTGGGCGCCATCGCCGCGGAGCTGCAGGCGATCCGTGCGCCGCTGGATCGTGAGGCGCTCGTCGACGCCGTCTGGCGGGCGACGTGGCCGCATGACCGGCTGATGTTCGGGTCGTCTCGCCTCGTGCGCGTGGCCGACGCCGTGCTGGCGGGCAAGAAGGTTCCCGTTCACGCCAACCGCGGCCTTGCCGGCATCGACGGCACGATCGCCACGGCGATGGGCATCGCCCTGGCATCGCAGGCCGGCGGCGCCCCCGGCGTCACCCGGCTGCTGCTGGGGGATCTCGCGTTCCTCCATGACGTGGGCGCGCTGCTGCTCCCCCCGCAGGAGCACGAGCCGCGCATCCAGGTGATCGTCGGCAACGACGGCGGCGGCACGATCTTCGACGGACTCGAGGTCGCGGCCGTGGCTCCGCCCGCCGCGATGGAGCGCGTGCTCTACACGCCGCAGACCGCCCGGCTGGAGCAGCTGGCCACCGCCTACGGCTGGGAGTACCAGCGGGTGACCACGCGCGCCGCGCTCGATCAGGTTCTCACCGCGCCGGTCGGCGGACGCCAGCTCATCGAGGTACCGCTGCCGCGCTGAGCGACAGAAGCAGGTGCCGAGGAGCTCGGCATCCGCCATGATGACTGCATGACCGCGATACGTCAGTCCAACGTCAACGTCGACCTGGTCGAGGCGCTGCGGGTGCGGGAGGGGTTCCGCCTCGCTGACGTCGACACCCGTGCGACGCCGGGGTACGGGAAGGACAAGGCCAAGGCCGCCGAGGATCTCGTCGTCGGGGCGCACGAGTTCGACGAACTGCAGGAGCGGCTCTACGCCCAGAGCCGGGAGGACCACTCCAAGCCGTCGGTGCTGCTGGTCCTGCAGGCGATGGACACCGCCGGAAAGGGCGGCATCGTGCGTCACGTGATCGGTGCGACCGACCCTCAGGGCATCCATCTGAAGGCGTTCAAGAAGCCCACCAAGGATGAACTCGCGCACGACTTCCTCTGGCGCATCGAGAAGAACGTCCCCCACCCCGGTTACATCGGCGTCTTCGACCGCTCGCATTACGAGGACGTGCTGATCGGACGGGTGCGCGAGCTCGCACCGCCGGAGGAGATCGAGCGCCGGTACGGGGCCATCAACGACTTCGAGAGGCGCATCACGGACGAGGGCACCTCCATCGTGAAGGTGATGCTGCACATCTCGCCGGCCGAGCAGAAGGAGCGGCTGATGCAGCGCCTGGAGCGGCCCGAGAAGTACTGGAAGTACAACCCCGGCGACATCGACGAACGGCTCCTCTGGCCGCAGTACATGGATGCCTACCAGACCGTGTTCGACCGGACCTCCACCGACGTCGCCCCCTGGTACGTCGTCCCCGCCGGTCGCAAGTGGTACGCACGCCTCGCGGTGCAGCACCTGCTGCTGGCGACCCTGGAGCGCCTCGACCCGCAGTGGCCGCCGGCCACCTTCGACGTCGAGGCGGAGAAGAAGCGCCTCGCGGCGACCTGAGCCGGGGGCTCGCGCGTCGCGTGTCGCGGTCCCGCCGCCCGCGTTCGCCTGTCGCGTTCTGTTGCTTGTGCGGGCGGGAAACCGTCATCCGCGACGGGAGAGCACGGGGAGGGTGCGCGCGGGTGCGCGCGGGTGCGCGCGTCAGGCCAGCGCGTCGACGATCGGGCGGAACTTCACGCGCGTCTCGATGAGCTCCGTCTCGGGGTCGCTGCCTGAGACGATGCCGGCCCCGGCGTAGGCGGTCGCGGCGATCGGCTCGCCCGGCCTTTCCGCGGCGTCGAACTGGGCGCAGCGCAGCGCGATGGCCCATTCCCCGTCGCCGTGGGCGTCGATCCACCCGACCGGGCCGGCGTAGCGACCCCGGTCGAACGGCTCGATGCGGTGGATGAGCTCGACGGCGGCATCCGTCGGGGTGCCTGCGACCGCTGCGGTGGGGTGCAACGCGCTCACGAGATCGAGGGCGGATGCCGCCCCGTGCAGTTCCCCCTCCACGTCGGTGGCCAGGTGCCAGACGTTGGGGAGCTTCAGCGTGAACGGCGCATCGCTCGCCACGAGGGCGCGGGTGTGGGGGCGGAGCGAGGCGAGCACGCTCTGCACGGCGAACTCGTGCTCGTCGGTGTCCTTGGAGCTCGTGGCGAGGGCCGACGACGCGGCGGTGTCGGCATCGGCGTCCGCGCCGCGCGGCGTGGTGCCGGCGAGCACGCGTGCCGTCACGGTGCCGCCGTGCACGGTGACGAGCGTCTCGGGGCTCGCGCCGATGAGGCCGTCGACGGCGAACACCCACGTGTCGGGGTAGTCGGATGCCAGCGCGCGCGCGAGCCGGCGCAGGTCTGATCCCACGGGCACGCTGCCGCGGAGGTCCCGGGCCAGCACGACCTTGCCGACCTCGCCCGCGGCGATGGCGTCGAGACCGGCCTGCACGGCGGCCATGTATCCGGCCGGGGACTGCTCGCCGGGGCCGAGCGTGCCCGACCAGTGCGGCCCGTAGGGCGTCTCGACGGGCTCCATGCCCGCCTCGGCCCGGGCCTCGGCCCGGGCGTCGGCCCCGTCGCTCTCACCGACGTGGGAGCGCGTGATGGTGGTGACCCACGACCGGCCGCCGCGACGACCCACGACGACGCGGGGAACGTTCAGCACGCTGTCACGCTGCGAGCGGGCATCGAACGCGAGCGCACCGAAGGCGACGAGGCCGGTGCCCGGCAGGCCCAGCGGGTCGTCGACCTCTGCGGCGGCGGACAGCTGCTTCCATCCCTCGGCGAGCGAGGCATACGCCTCGGTTCCGGTGCGAGTGAAGGCGAACGCCGTGCCGTAACCCACCATGCCGTCGCCGCGGCGGATCCACGCGGTCGGGTGCGAAGGGGAAGTGAACGGAAGCAGGTCCTCGACGTGGTCTATCTCCCGCGTCTGGACGACGAGGCGCGGAGGAGTCAAAGTCACCCCTCAAGCCTAGACTCGCCAGATGAACGCGACCTCCGCGGCATCCGTCCGCCCTGCCCCCGGTACGCCGCTGCTGTTCCGCTGGCGCAAGTGGGACGGCGGCACGCACTGGGTGCACGAGTGCGTCTACCTCGGCAGCGACGAGTGGGGGGACTGGGTGGGGCAGCGCGTGGGCGACCGCAGCGTGCGGCCGGGCCGGGACATCGTCACCGAGTACCCCGACGTCACGCTGATCCCGCCGGACGGCGACTGGGTGCTCACGCGCAACTCCCCGCCGCATCGCACCCGCATCTACATCGACATCGCGTGGGACGTCACCTGGGAGGACGGGGCGCCGGTCGGGATCGACATGGACCTGGATGTCGTCGAGCGCGTCGGCGCCGAGGTCTACATCGAGGACCGCGACGAGTGGGACGAGCACCGGGTGCGCTACGGCTATCCCCTCGAGCTCGTCGACCGGCTGGAACAGGTCGCCGTGGACCTCGAGGCCCGTGTGCGCGCCGGCCAGGCGCCCTTCGACGACGCGACGGCCGACCGCTGGCTTGCGCGGCTGGCGGAGTTCAGCGAGCTCGACGGCGCCGCGCCGTAGGATCGAGGGGTGACCTCGGAACCCCTTCGCGCCGACCTCGGCAAAGACCCCTCGCGTGTGAGCGGGATGTTCGACGAGGTGGCTCCCGCCTACGACCGCACCAACACCGTGCTGAGCCTCGGCAACGACCGTCTCTGGCGCGTCGCCACCACCCGCGCGATCGCGCCGCGTCCGGGCCAGCGCATCCTCGACCTCGCCGCCGGCACCGGAGCGAGCTCGGTGGCGCTCGCCGCGAGCGGCGCCGAGGTGGTCGCCGCCGACTTCTCGCCCGGCATGATCGCCGAGGGGCGCCGCCGGCACGGCGGCGTGCCCAACCTGTCGTTCGTCGAGGCGGATGCCACGGCTCTGCCCTTCGAAGACGACGCGTTCGACGCGGTCACCATCTCGTTCGGCCTGCGCAACGTCAACGACCCCAAGAAGGCGCTGGCCGAGATGCTGCGGGTCACGGCGCCCGGTGGGCGGCTCGTCATCTGCGAGTTCTCGCACCCCCGCTCGCCGGCGTTCGCGGGCCTGTACCGCTTCTACAACGACCGGGTGCTGCCGGTGATCGCGCGCGCGGTCAGCTCCAACGCGGCGGCGTACGACTACCTCAACGAATCGATCCGCGACTGGCCCGACCAGCCGACGCTCAGTGCCTGGATGCGCGAGGCAGGGTGGGCCGACGTCGCCTATCGGGACCTGACCTTCGGCATCGTCGCCTTGCACCGCGCTCGCAAGCCGCTGACCGGTAGCTGAGCAGTCAGCTTGCGCCAGCGCGACCCCGGTAGGCTGGAGAGCGTGACTGCGAGCCCTCCCACGCCGGGTACCCGCCTGGCGAGCCGCCTCGGCCTGACCGAGCGGGTGTTCGCCGGTGCCCGCGCGCGCAAGCTCATCGCGCGGATCGAAGACGGTCTCGACCGCGTCGAGGCCAACATGGCCGCCGAGCTGAAGACCACAGACGCCCTGGCCGACGCCACCGCCCGCTACCTCTACGAGGCAGGCGGCAAGCGGGTACGCCCGATGCTGGCGCTGCTGACCGCGCAGCTGGGCGACGGCGCCACCGACGAGGTCATCGCGGCGGCCACCGCCCTCGAGCTCACCCACCTCGGCTCGCTCTACCACGACGACGTCATGGACGGCGCGGATGTGCGCCGCGGCGTGCCGAGCGCCCACGCGGTGTGGGGCAACAACGTCGCCATCCTCACCGGCGACCTGCTCTTCTCGCGGGCCAGCCAGATCATGGCGCGGCTCGGCGAGCAGGCGATCCATCTGCAGGCCGACACCTTCGAGCGCCTCGTTCTCGGCCAGATGCACGAGACGGTCGGTCCCCAGCGCTCCGACGATCCCGTCGCCTTCTACCTGCAGGTGCTCGCCGACAAGACCGGCTCGCTCATCGCGGCATCCGCGCAAGCCGGCGTCATCTTCGGCAACGGACCGCGTGAGTTCGAGCAGCCCATGGTCGCTTTCGGCGAGAAGGCGGGCGTCGCGTTCCAGCTGCTGGACGACGTCATCGACCTGTCCGCCGACCCCGGGGAGACCGGCAAGGTCCCCGGCACCGACCTGCGCGCCGGTGTGCCCACCATGCCGTATCTGCTGCTGGGACAGCGGACGGATGCCGCATCCGTCGCCCTTCGCGCGGAGATCGACGAAGGGGTCGCGCTCATCGCCGACGGCGCCGACCCGGCGATCCTCGACGAACCGCTCGCGCGACTGCGCGATCACGAGGCGACCGCCGCCACCCAGGCTCTCGCCGGGGAATGGTCGGACGCGGCGATCGCGGCCCTCGAGCCTCTTCCCGACGGCGCCGTCCGCGAAGCGCTCACCCGCTTCGCGCGCGCCGTCGCCGACCGATCCAGCTGACCGGCGCCGAACCGGCTCGCAAGAGCGCGGCGGCGCCGACCACGAAAGGACCACCACCCATGACCAAGCTGCGACTCGCGATCGTCGGCGCCGGGCCGGCAGGTATCTACGCCGCCGACCTCCTCCTCAAAGCCGAGCGTCGTTTCGACGTGTCGATCGACCTGTTCGAGCAGCTTCCCGCGCCCTACGGCCTGGTCCGCTACGGCGTCGCGCCCGATCACCCGCGCATCAAGGGCATCATCAACGCGCTGCGCGAAGTGCTCGACCGCGGCGACATCCGCCTGTTCGGCAACGTGCGCTTCGGCGAGGACATCACGCTCGACGACCTCAAGCGGCACTACAACGCGGTCATCTTCGCCACCGGCGCCATCCGCGACACGTCTCTCGACATCCCCGGCATCGACGCCGAGGGCTCGTACGGTGCGGCGGACTTCGTCAGCTGGTTCGACGGGCACCCCGACGTGCCGCGCACCTGGCCGCTCGAGGCGGAGTCGATCGCCGTCATCGGCAACGGCAACGTCGCGCTCGACATCAGCCGCATGCTCGTGAAGCACGCCGACGACCTGCTGCCGACCGAGATCCCGCAGAACGTCTACGAGGGGCTGAAGGCGTCGCCCGTCACCGACGTGCACGTGTTCGGTCGGCGCGGCCCCGCGCAGGTGAAGTTCACCCCCCTCGAGCTGCGCGAGCTCGGTGAGCTGCGCGACGTCGACATGGTCGTCTACGACGAGGACTTCGACTACGACGAGGCATCCAAGACCGCCGTCGCCAGCAACAAGCAGGTCATGGTGATCGACCGGGTGCTGCAGTCGTGGCGCAAGCGCCCGTCGGTGAACAACGCCGGCGGCGAGGCATCGCGCCGCCTGCACTTCCACTTCTGGGCCAAGCCGGTCGAGGTGAAGAAGGACGTGTTCGGCCGCGTGAGCTCCTTCGTCTACGAGCGCACGCAGCCCGACGGCCAGGGCGGCGTCGAGGGCACCGGTGAACTGCGCGAAGTGCCCGTACAGGCGCTGTACCGCGCGGTCGGGTACTTCGGCTCGCCCCTGCCGGGCGTGCCGTTCGACAAGCGGCACGGTGTGATCCCGAACCAGGAGGGCCAGGTGATCCACAAGGACTCCAACGAGCGGGTCCCCGGCGTGTACGCGACGGGCTGGATCAAGCGCGGACCGGTGGGCCTCATCGGGCACACCAAGTCGGATGCCATGGAGACGGTCGGCCACATCATCAACGACCAGGGCTCGTGGTGGACGCCCGAGGACCCGTCCGAAGAGGCGATCACCGAGCTGCTCGCCTCGCGCGGAGTGCGCTGGACCGACCTCGAGGGCTGGCACCGCCTCGACGAGTACGAGGTGGCGCTCGGCGCCGCGCAGGGGCGCCCCCGCATCAAGGTCGTCCCCCGCGAGGAGATGATCACGGTCTCACGCGGCGAGTAGCCGCCGGCCCTCCCCGCCCGCCGCGCCCGCCCGCCGCGCGCGCCGCCCGCGCGCGCCCTTCCCGCCATCCCGCGTTCCCCTCCCGCCATCCCGCGTTCCCCTGTCGCGAATGGTCGCTTCCGGCGGCCGGAGGCGACGATTTGCGACAGGCGAGTGGATGCCGTGCGCCGCGTGGCGGCCGTAGGCGACCATTTGCGACAGGCGAGTGGATGCCGTGCGCCGTCCGGCGGCCGGCGGCGACGATTCGCGACAGGCGAGTGGATGCCGTGCGGCGCCCGGCCGCGGGAGCGCCGGCTCAGCCGACGGGCGCGGGGCGCGGGGCGGTCGCACGCGAGGGTGCGAGCCCGATGATGAGCGCGGCCACCAGGAAGACCTGGCCGACCAGCCTCAGCGCGGGTCCGACGGGCGCAGCATCCGCTCCCGACGTCAGGAACGTGTCGGCCAGCGCCATGCCGATGTTGAAGCCCGCGATCCAGCCGGTGGTGCCGATGAGGCCGAGCAGCGCGCAGCCGGCCACGACGAGTCGACGCGCGGTGAGCCTGTCGCCGATGGCGGGAACCAGGCTTGCCACGACCACTCCGAGGGCGACGAACACCCACAGGGCGGCCCAGGCGACGAGGATGGGGTCGATGCGCAGCGACAACTGATTCGCCGCGATCATCTCGGCGTAGATCCGTTCGACGCCCATCCCCGGCACCCGGGCGAGCGGGTTCCACACCGTGACGTGGGCGACGGTCAGCGCGACCAAGGCGAGCGCGGCGACGGCGAACGTCGACCCCCACAGCGCCCGGGTGCGAAGCGACGCCGGGGGATCCGCGCTGCCGGGCGGCGCGACCAGAGCGAAGACGACGGCCAGCGGCACCGCCAGCGTCAGGAGGATGGGGCTCGCCAACAGCAGCGCGATCAGTGCCGCCGCCCCGACGAGCGCCCACCGGGTCGCGGTCGCCCATCGGATGCGGATGCCGCCGGTCGACAGCGCCCCCAGCGCGAAGAGCACAGCCAGGGCTCCGAGAGCGACCCCGATGATCCCGAGAGCACCCCACGCCAGAGCGATCGCGGCGCCTCCGGCCATGTGCTCGCGCTCGGGCGAGGACGGCGCCCCGAAGAAGAACCCGCCCATGCCGAGCGCCAGAGCGGCCGAACCGAAGGCGGCCGCCCAGCGGCCGCGGCGTCGCGCGAGGTCGGTGCGCGCCATGGCGTCGGTCAGGGGATCGTCCCGGTGGGGTGTCGGCGGCGCCGTGCCGTGCGGGGGAGTGGCCGACATGGCCGCAGTCTAGGGAGGCGATGTCGGCCCGGGCAACCGCGCGTCGACGACTGCCCGGCGGGGGGATCATCGGCCAAAGTAGGCTGACCCCATGGCGGAACAGTGGACCACCGACATCCTGGGGGCGCCGTTCGAGAGCTTGACCCTGCCCCTGGGGGACGACGACGAAGGTCCGGTGGTCGCGACGCTCGTCCGGAGCCTCCCGTCGTTCACGGCGCGCATGACGCAGCCCTTGCGCGACGTCGATGTGCTCTATGTGCACGGCTGGTCGGACTACTTCTTCCAGAGCGAACTCGCCCGCTTCTGGAATCACCTCGGGGCCCGGTTCCACGCGCTGGACCTGCGCAAGTACGGTCGCAGCCTGCGCGAGGGGCAGACGCCCGGCTACATCAACAGCCTCGACGAGTATGGCGCCGACATCGGCGCGGCGCTCGTGGCGATCGGTCACGCGCCGGGCGCCGGGTCGGGTCGGCGGCTGGTGCTGATGGGGCACTCCACCGGCGGGCTGACACTGACGCTCTGGGCCGCCCGGCACCCGGGTCGCGCATCCGCGCTCGTGCTCAACAGCCCGTGGCTGGAGCTGCAGCTGGGGGCGATCGGACGCCAAGCCATCGCGCCCCTCGTGCAGGTGCGGGCACGGGTGGATCCGCTGGGCACCCACCCGGTGGTCGATCTCGGGTTCTACACGCGCGCGCAGACCGAGCTGGGGTCGCTGCCGGCCGACCCGCCGCGGGCGCAGTGGCGACCGGATCGGGGCTTCGCGACCCACCCGGGATGGCTCGCGGCGATCCTCGAAGGGCACCGCCGGGTGGCAGCAGGGCTGGACGTGGGGTGTCCCGCCCTGGTCATGCTGGCGGCGCGGTCGGCGAACCCCATGGTGTGGTCCCAGGACATGACCTCGACCGACTCGGTGCTGGTCGTCGACGACATCGCCAAGGCGTCCACCCGCATCGGGAAGCGCGTCAGTGTGGAGCGCATCAACGGCGGCATCCATGACCTCTTCCTCTCCAGCGCCGACCCTCGGGCTGAGGCGTATGCCGCCCTGCAGCGGTGGCTCACCCGCGGCGCGCTGCGATGAGCAGTTTCGTACGCTGGAGGCATGAGAGCATCTGAGGGGATGCCGCGGCGGTCGGGAGCCCGACGATGAGCGGGGACCTGCCGCTCAACATGCCGTCCTCATCGCGATCATCGTCATCGCCCTGATCAACCGCAAGAAGGAACAGGTCGCTTCGTGGGTGCTGCCCTCGATCGGCGTGCTCACCGTGATCAACATCCTCCTGGCGACGGTCTGGAAGTAGTCCGCGGCCGGGTCGATCCGGCTGTCCAAGTGATGCCCGCCCCGGTCTCCGGCCGCGGGCGTCGTCGTGCCCGGCTCCTTCCTGAGCGCCCCTTCCATTTTTTGGTGACATACTGTCGGCATCATGTCGACGGGTTGTCGACAAACTTGCGATCAGAAAGACCTTCATGTTCCTTGCCTTGCGCGAACTCAGATTCGCCCGCGGCCGCTTCGCTCTGATGGGCGTCGTGATCGCCCTCATCTCGCTGCTCGTCGTGCTGCTGTCCGGCCTGTCCTCCGGACTCGTCAACGACGGCGTCTCCGGCCTCAAATCCATGCCCGCCTCAGCATTCGCGTTCGACGGTGGCACGAAAGCGGACAACGCGTTCAGTCGTTCCGTCGTCGACGAAGATCAGCTCGTGGCCTGGGACGGTGCCGACGGCATCGCCGAAGCGGAGCCGATGGGCGTCAACATCGTCAACGGCGTCACCGACGACGGCACCCAGATCGACCTCACGCTGTTCGGCGTGCAGACGGATGGTTTCCTCGCACCTCCGGTGTCCTCGGGTGAGGGTATCGGCGTGGCCAACGGCATCGTGGTCTCCGAGCCGATGAAGGACAGCGGCGTCGAGATCGGCACGGTCGTCACCCTCGAGCGCGTCGACGTCGAGCTGACCGTCGTCGGATTCACCGAGGGCCAGGCGACCTTCGGTCACGTCGACGTGGCCTACCTGCCGCTCGACACCTGGAAGCTCATGGCAGCAGGCGCGGCGGTGCCGGGCGCGCCCACGGACGCGCAGCTCGCCGCGGTGGACTTCCCGTACGCCAGCGTCGTCGCGCTGCAGGCCGAGGACGGCGTCACCCCCGACTACGAGGCCATCGACGCCACGGCTGACACCACGACCATGACCCTCACCGAGGCCTTCAACGCCTCCCCGGGTTACGAGGCCGAGACGCTGACGCTCAGCATGATCCAGTTCTTCCTCTACGCCATCTCCGCTCTCGTCGTCGGCGCGTTCTTTACGGTCTGGACCATCCAGCGCAGCCACGATCTCGCGGTGCTGCGTGCCGTCGGCGCGTCCAGCCGCTACCTGCTGCGCGACAGCCTCATGCAGGCCGCCATTCTCCTGGTCGGCTTCACCGCCCTCGGCGTGGCCGCCGGCGTTGGGCTCGGCGCGCTCATGCCGGATGCCATGCCCTTCGCGCTCGAGGCGGCTCCGATCGCCGTGGCATCCGGGCTGACGATCGCGCTCGGTCTCATCGGCGCCGCCGTCGCGGTGCTGCGCATCGTCCGAATCGACCCGCTCCGAGCCCTGGGAGGCCAGCGATGAGCATCGACACCACCCCCGCCCTGCAGATCAGCAACGCCGTGCTCGAGCTCGGCGACGGAGACTCCCGTGTCCGCGCACTCGACGACGTATCGCTGACCGTCATGCCCGGCGAGTTCGTCGCCATCGTGGGCCCGTCCGGCTCGGGCAAGTCGTCGCTGCTGGCGATCGCCGGCGCCCTCGCCAACCCCGACAGCGGGGTGGTGCGCGTGCACGGCACCGACCTGTCGACCCTGTCCAAGCGCAATCGGGCGCGGTTCCGCCTGCGCAACATCGGGTTCGTGTTCCAGTCGGGCAACCTGCTCCCCGCGCTCACCGCAGCCGACCAGCTGCGCCTCGCCGGGCGCCTGGCAAGAAACCGCGACGTCGACCCCGCCCCCGTGCTGGAGTCTGTGGGTATGAGCCACCGTGCCGGTCACCGACCTGGAGAGCTCTCCGGCGGTGAGCGTCAGCGCGTGGGCATCGCCCGCGCTCTGGTGAACCAGCCGAGCCTGCTGCTGGTGGACGAGCCGACGGCGGCGCTGGACCGTCGCCGCAGCCACGAGGTCGTCCAGCTTCTCGCCGACCGGGCGCATGACGCGGGGGTCGCCGTGGTCATGGTCACCCACGACCGCGACGTGCTGGAGCACTGCGACCGCGTGCTCGAGATGGTCGACGGCCGGTTGGGTGCGCCTGTCGCGGCCTGACACCCTCGCGTCCTTCGTCGCCCGCGGCAGCTCCGGCTGTCGCGGGCGACGTGCTCCCTTCAGGACGTTTCACCCGCCGCGCCGCTGCATACGGCCGGCGCCGACGAGGACGATAATTACCGGATGCCCAAGATCACCGCACCGACGGTCGCCGAGCACCGCGCGTCGCAACGCGCCGCACTCGTGCGTGCGGGCGAGGAGCTTCTGCAGGAGGTGGGGCTGACCGGGGTGACCCCGGGAAGCGTGTCCGAGCGCGCCGGCATGAAGCGATCGAGCTTCTACGACTACTTCCCGTCGAAAGACGATCTGCTCGTCGCGATCGCGATCGACGCGATCGAGCGATGGGATGCCGACATCGAGCAGACCCTGGAGGGCGCCGAGCGTGGCCTTCCCGAACTGCGCGCGTTCGTGGATGCGACGATGCGGATGACCGCCGACGGGCGGCACACCATCGCCGGGTCGCTGCGCGACGCGAACCTGAGCCCGAGCCGCATGGAAGACCTCATGACGCTGCACGACGCGCTCATGCGGCCCCTCACCCGCGTGCTGGAGGATCTCGGGCTGCCGGCATCCCCGTCGACCGTGGCGCTCGTGCAAGGGGTGCTCGGCGCCGGTGTGCAGCTGGTGACGCACGGTGTCGAGCCGCAGGCCGCGGCCGACGAGGTCTACGGGCTGCTCACCCGCGGCATCATCCGCTCCTGACCCGCCGCTGCGCGCGGCACCGCGTGCACAACGTCGCCGATCCGCCCGGTGTGGTGCGGTACAGGGCAGTGATCTGCCGCGAGTGCAGAGGGTTGCCGACGTTGTGCACGCCGCGGCTCTGCCGCACTCGATCGCCGGGCGCCGGGCGCCGGGCGCCGGGTGCCGGGCGCCGGGCGCGCCGGTCGCCGAGAGCCGACCCGCCGACCCCGCGTGCACAACGTCGCCGATCCGCTCGCACCGGTGCTGCGCGGGCCCGGGAGGTGCCCGGTGCACGTGGGATTGCCGACGTTGTGCACGCCGGTGCCCGGTGTCGCCCCGCGCCCCGCGCCACCGCCGACCCCGCCGACCCGCCGACCATCCCACGCCCGGCGCCCGGCGGCCCTGCGCCGCACCAACCGGCCCTCACCCGCCGCGCCGCGCGTAGCCTGGAAACATGAGCCTTGCGCCGCAGACCGCCGTCGACCTCGGCTCGCGGTTCGCCCGCGAGCTGCCGGAGCTGGCCGTGCCGTGGGCCGCCGCCGAGTTTCCCGATGCGCGACTTCTGGTGCTGAACGAGCCGCTCGCCGCCGAGCTCGGGCTCGACCCCGAAGCGCTCCACACCCCCGACGGCATCGCGCTGCTCACCGGCAATCGCGTCCCCGAGACCGCGGCCCCCGTCGCGCAGGCCTACGCCGGGCATCAGTTCGGGGGATACTCCCCGCGCCTCGGCGACGGGCGCGCGCTGCTGCTCGGCGAGGTCGTCGACACCCACGGCCGCCTGCGCGACCTGCACCTCAAGGGGTCAGGTCCCACGCCCTTCGCGCGCGGCGGCGATGGGTTCGCGGCTGTCGGCCCGATGCTGCGCGAGTACGTGATCAGTGAAGCCATGCATGCCCTCGGCGTGCCGACCACGCGCGCGCTCGCCGTGACCGCAACGGGGCTGGACGTGCAGCGCGAGACGGTGCTCCCTGGCGCGGTGCTCGCCCGGGTCGCGCTGAGCCACCTGCGCGTGGGGACGTTCCAGTACGCAGCCTCGACCGGTGACGGTGAACTGGTGCGGCGCCTGGTCGCCCACTCGATCGACCGGCACTACCCGCACCTGGCCGATGCCGAGAACCCGTCGCTCGCGCTCCTCGGCGCCGTGATCGACGCGCAGGCGTCGCTCATCGCCCGCTGGATGCTGCTCGGTTTCGTCCACGGCGTGATGAACACAGACAACGTCACGATCTCCGGCGAGACGATCGACTACGGCCCCTGCGCCTTCATGGATGCCTTCGACGCGGCATCCGTCTACAGCTCGATCGACCGGCAGGGGCGCTACGCGTTCGGGCGGCAGCCGCTGATCGGAGAGTGGAACCTCGCCCGCTTCGCCGAAGCCCTGCTGACGACAATCGACGCCGACACCGACCGTTCGATCGAGCTGGCCCAGGATGAGCTCGGGCGGTTCCGCGACGCGTACAACGCGGCCTGGTTCAGCGGGATGCTCGACAAGCTCGGCATCCCGGCGGACGCCGACCAGGAGATGACCACGCCGCTTCTGACCGACTTGCTCGATCTGCTGCAGATCAGCCGCGTCGACTACACGGGGTTCTTCCGCCGGTTGAGCGCCGTCGCGCGCGGAGACGCCGCGGGCACCCGCGCGCTCTTCGCCGACCCCGGTCCGTTCGACCTGTGGGCGGAGCGCTGGCTGGGTCTTGGTCCCGACTCCGACGCGATGGATGCCGCGAACCCCGTCTACATCCCGCGCAACCACCTCGTTGAAGAGGCGCTGGATGCCGCGACCGGCGGCGACCTCGCACTGTTCGAGCAGCTGGTCGCGGCGGTGACCTCGCCGTTCACCGAGCGAGCCGGTCTCGAGCGCTACGCCGAGCCGGCCCCCGACGCCTTCGGCCCGTATCGCACCTTCTGCGGGACCTGAGACCCGCTCTCTCGCGCGCACAAGCGCGCGCGGGAGGATGATGGAACGATGCCTGCTCCCCACCGCCCGGGCCTGCGGGTCTCGGCGCGCCTCACGATCCCCGAGTCCGAGCTGTCGTGGCGGTTCTCGCGGTCGTCCGGGCCGGGCGGGCAAGGCGTGAACACGGCGGACTCGCGCGCGGAACTGGTCTGGGATGCCGCCGGCTCGAGTGCCCTCTCGTCAGCTCAGCGGGATCTCCTGCTCGAGCGATTGGGGGGTCGGCTCGTGGGCGGCGTCCTTACGATCGCGGCATCCGAGCATCGCGCCCAGCTGCGCAACAGGGATGCCGCGCGCGAGCGCCTCGCCGCCGTCGTCGCCGAGGCGCTGCGACCGCCGCCGCCGAAGCGCCGGCCGACGACGCCCAGTCGTGGCGCGAAGCAGCGCCGCCTCGACGCGAAGCAGCGGCGCACCGGCATCAAGCAGCTGCGTCGGCCGCCCGTCGACTGATCCGCCGCGCCCGCCGCCCGGCGGAAGCCCGCGGCCGGCCTCAGCGGTAGTTGATGAACTGCAGGTCGACGTCGAGGTCGGCCGCCTTCAGCAGTCGCTGAACTTCCTGCAGGTCGTCGCGGCTCTTGGACTGCACCCGCAGCTCGTCGCCCTGGATCTGCGACTTCACCGACTTCGGGCCCTCGTCGCGGATGAGCTTGCCGATCTTCTTGGCGTTCTCCTGCGAGATGCCTTCCTTCAGCGTGGAGACGATGCGGTACTCACGACCGCTGGGGGTGGGGTCGCCCGTCTCGAGGCTCTTCAGCGAGATGCCGCGCTTGATCAGCTTCGACTGGAACACGTCGAGCACGGCCTTCGCGCGGTCCTCGCTGTTGGCCTTGATGAGGATCGACTCGCCGCTCCACTCGATCGAGGCGTCAGTGCCCTTGAAGTCGTAGCGCTGCTCGACCTCTTTGCGTGCCTGGTTCAGGGCGTTGTCCGCCTCCTGGCGGTCGATCTTCGAAACGATGTCAAAGGAGGAATCAGCCATGTCGTGAGTCTACCGAGCGGGGCGTCGGGCACTATGTGTCCATGGGATCAGCGTTGACCACCATCGGATTGCCCGTCGCCCTCGGCATCATCATGTTCGGCTTGGGCCTGAGCCTCACCCTGCGCGACTTCGCGCGGGTCGCGAAGCAGCCGAAGGCGGTGATCGTCGCGCTGGCGTGCCAGCTGGTGCTGCTGCCGGCGATCTGCTTCGGCCTGGTGCTTCTGTTCCGGCTGCCGCCCGTGCTGGCCGTCGGCATGATGATGCTGGCCGCATCGCCCGGCGGCACCACCGCCAACCTCTACAGCCATCTCTTCCGCGGCGACATCGCCCTCAACATCTCGCTGACGGCGATCAACTCCGTCATCGCGGTGGTGACCCTGCCGGTCATCACGAACCTCGCCATCGCCTACTTCGATCCGTTCGACGGAGAGCTGGGCATGCAATGGGGCAAGACGGCGGAGGTGTTCGCGATCGTGCTGCTGCCGGTGGCCGCCGGCATGCTCGTGCGGCGCGTGTGGCCGCGTTTCGCCGACGGCATGGACAAGCCGGTGCGCATCGTCTCGGTGGTGGTTCTGATCGTGGTGATCGCCGGAGCCGTGGCATCCAACTGGGACCTTCTCATCGAGAACGTCGCGAGTCTCGCGCTCATCACCGTGCTGTTCTGCCTCGTGAGCCTCGCGGTGGGATACGTCGTGCCGCGGCTGCTCAAAGTGGGCAAGCGCCAGGCGGTCGCGTCGTCGTTCGAGATCGGCATCCACAACGCCACCCTCGCGATCGTCATCGCCCAGACCGTGCTCGGTTCGATGGAGCTGAGCCTGCCTGCCGCGGTGTACGGCGTGCTGATGTTCTTCATCGCCTTCGGATTCGGCTTCCTCATCCGAGACCGGCGATCGGCGGCATCCGCTGTGCCCAGGGAGGGTGTCGCGACCGACGTGCGTTCGTAGACTGGCATCCATGCGTGCCCTCACCGAGGACGAACTGCGCGCCGCGTTCGTCAACGCCGGCCCCGACGACCTGCGGCTGGTGGCCGTGCCAGCCGACTTCCTGTTCGCCGACTGGGACCACCTCGACTTCTATGCGTGGCGCGACCCGCGCACACGCAGTCGCGGGTACGTGGTGGCCGAAGTCGAGGGTCAGCTGGCCGGCGTGGTGCTGCGCGCGGCGGACGGCTCGAGCCGGGCGCGGTCGGCCATGTGCAACCTGTGCCACACGATGCAGCCCGCCAACCAGGTGACGCTGTTCACCGCTCGGAAGGCGGGGGATGCCGGCGCCCACGGCGACAGCATCGGCACCTATATCTGCGCCGATCTGTCGTGCCACGAGAACGTACGGTTGGCTGCCCCGCTTGCTCCGAGCGAGATCCGCGCGAGCGTCGACCGCCGCATCGACGGCACCCGCCAGCGCACCGAGGCGTTCGTCGCGCGGGTGCTCGAGACCGCCGCCTGACTCGATTTCGGCGACCCGCCTCGACCGGGTACGATAGACAATCGCGCCTCCGATCGACTGGAAAAGCCGGTCGGGTGCGCACCTGGCGAGTTACCCAAGCGGCCAAAGGGATCTGACTGTAAATCAGCCGGCGTAGCCTTCGGGGGTTCGAATCCCTCACTCGCCACGGATGTGATGTCCCGCGACATGTGTCTCATATGTCGCGGGACATCTGTCATTTCCGGGGCCATCTTCCGGGCGGGGTGAGCTGGTTCCCTTCGAGACGCCGGCAGGTCCGTGAGATCCCCCGGACAGCCGATGCAGTACGGTCGACCTACCGGGCAGAGGGGGCTGAGCGATGGACCGAAGACGAACCGTCCGAGCGGTGGTGTTCCCCATCCTCATCCTCTGGTGGGTGTTCACCGGACTCTTCATCGCGAGCTTCTATGGGGGGCCGGCCGCCGTCGGCGAGGAGCGCGCGTGCATCGAACGGCACGTGGAGCTCGGCCTCGATCGCACGCTCACCGTCGAGGGAAGCTGGCAGCTTTTCCCACTCGGGCTCACGTGCTCGTTCACGAGGCCCTCAGGCGAGCAGGTCGTCTACGGTCCCGACATGGTGCCGACGGCGCTTCTGGTGACGGGGATCGTCCTGACCGTCGTGGGCGCCGTCGCCCTGATCGTCTCGCACCGTGACCCCGAACGTCAGCAGCAGCGTCGAGTGGGCCGTCGCCCCCGATAGGTGACCCCTCCGGCGCAGGATCAGAGCAGCGCTTCGACCTGTGTCCAGGTCGGCATCGATGTGGAGGCGCCCGGCCTCGTGACGGCGATCGACGCGGCGACCGTCGCCGCATGCAGTGCGCGCTCCAGCGACTCACCGAGACTCAGCCGGGCGACGAGCACACCGGCGAACGTGTCGCCGGCGCCCGTCGTGTCGACCGCTTCGACGACGCGCGGCGCGACGTCGAAGAGGATGCCACCGCCCTGTGCGACCGTCGCGCCCCGCGGGCCGCGTGTCATGACGACGAGCCCCGCCATGCTGCTCAGCGCGGCGGCGGCATCGCGGTCGTCGTCCAGCCCCGCGAGCGCGCACGCCTCGCCGGAGTTGGGAATGAGGATGTCGGTGTTCTCCAGCAGCAGCGGCTCGAGTGGCTGAGCGGGTGCGGGCGTCAGCACGGTGCGCACGCCGGCCGCCCGCGCCAGGGCGAACGCCTCGGAGACAAGGTCGAGCGGGCGCTCCAGCTGCGCGACGAGGTAGCGCGCACGTGTGATGGTGACGCGGGAGGCCTTGTCGAGCTGCCGCACGGCGGCGTTGGCGCCGGGCACGATCACGATGGAGTTCTCACCGTCACCCAGGACGGCGATGTGCGCGGTGCCGGTCGGCACGTCGACGCCGATGAGCCCTTCGGTCGCGACCCCGTCGGCCTGCAGCGCCTCGCGCAGCTGAGTGCCGAACGCGTCGCGGCCGACGGCTCCCAGAAACACGACCTCGGCGCCGGTCCGCGCTGCCGCTATCGCCTGATTGAGTCCCTTGCCACCGGGGACGGTCGTGAAAGACGAGCCGAACATCGTCTCCCCGGGCTGCGGGAGACGCGGCTGACGCACCACGAGATCGAGATTGGCGCTGCCCAGCACGACGACGGAACTCATGCTCGCGACAGTAGATCCCTCAGCGTGGTCGACGCGAACGCGACTCCGGCCCGCGCGGATGCCGTGGGCCGGAGTCGGTCGCGCGGCTCAGGCGACCGGAGTGCGCGAAGCCACGCACACCCGCAGGCTCTCGCGGATCGCGGCCTCGACATCCTCCGGCCCGTAGCCGAGCGCCGCCTGCACGGGTTCCGGGTCGATGTAGGCGAAGCGCTCCTGCACGCGGGTGGCATCCGCCTGGTGCATGCCGTGCTCGATGCCGCGGGCGGCTTCGGCCTCGTCGTACGCCGTCATGCCGGGGAGGAACGCCTCGGCAGGCAGGGGCGTCACGCGGGCCGGGTCCATGCCCGCTTCCTCGGCGATCATGCGGTGGAAGTCCGCATAGGTCATGTTGATGCCGCCGAGCGCGTAGGTCTTGCCGTGCTCGCCCCGTTCGATCGCTCCGCGTGCGGCCTTGGCCACCTGGCCGGTGGTGATCATGACGGTTCCGCCGGCCGGCACGGCGATGGGGGAGTCCTCGGGGACGGCGGCATCCATCGCCAGGAACATGCTCCACAGCGGCACGGCGTCGGGCATGGTGCCGAAGATCCAGGGGAGGCGCAGCGACGTCACCGTCATTGCGCCGTCGCCCTCGAGGAAGGCGACCTGCTCCTGCAGCAGGCGGGTGCGGACGTAGCCCGCGTTCTCGCGCAGGCCGAGCTCGGGCCAGCGCTCGGCGAACTCGGCGAAGTAGGAGCCGTAGACGACGAACGAGCGCACGCCGGACTGCCGGGCCAGGCGCGCCATGCGCTGGGTGGGCAGCACGTTCGCGCGGTAGAAGAAGCCGGCCGCGGGCGCCTGCGGGGCGACGCGCTCGTCCACACCGGCGGCGTAGGCGACGGCGTCGACGCCGTCGAGCAGCGCGAGCAGCTCGTCGTCGGATGCCGCGGCGACGTCGCAGTACACGTAGCGCACGCCCTCGAGCGGGTGAGCGGTCTCGGGTGGCAGTGAGATCGAGAGCACGTCATAGCCGTGCGCGAGCAGCTCCTGCGCCGTGGCCCGCCCGAGAAGGCCGGTGCCGCCGATGATCGCAACTGTGGACATGATGTATCCCTTCGTGATGGGTCAGTTCGCAGTTGTCGTCTACGCAGCTGGCCTGTGGTCTGACCACACTCTATCCCTTTCCTATGCGCTGCGCGACGGCGTGGCGGCCGGAGAGAATGCGCCCACGCGCCGGGCGCGGCATTATACGTCTCGTGGCCTGCGCGCTCGTCGCATGTCAGGATGGGGGGATGCCGCGGTGTCGCGCCGCGGGAGAGGACCGACGATGACCCAGCCCATCACCAGCCCCGCTTCCGCCAAGCTGCTGCGCGCCGCAATCTGGGTCGCGATCGGCGCCCTGATCGCCGCGGCGCTCGTCTGCGTCGTCTGGGTGCTGTTCGGTCCGGAGGAGCGGCTCGTCGCTCGTGCGTTCCTCACCATCCTGCTGCTGGCGGGCTTCGCCGGCGTCGCGATCCTCGAGGCCCGACTGGCGCCCAGCCGTCCGGCCTGGTTCGCGCTGGCGAGCATGGCCACCTGGGTCGTCACGCTGCTGATCGGCGCGTTCATGATCTGGATGCCGGAGCCGGACCGCTACTTCGGAGTCGGGGTCGACCGGTTCTTCCGATTCCTGCTGATCGTGTTGATCCTGCAGTTGGCACTGCTGCACGTGCGACTGTTCACCAAGGCGCACGCCCGCTACACGACGAGCTTCACCACGATCGTGACGTATGTCACCATCGCTCTCGTCGTCATCCTGGCCGTCATGCTGGTGGTGCCGCTCATGCTGTCGGACTACCTCGATTTCGAGGCGATCTACTGGCGCATCGTCGTCGCCCTGGCCATTCTGGCGGCCGTCGGCACCGCGCTCGTCCCGCTCGTGAATGTGCTCTTCGCGCCGAAGCGAGAGCGTCCCAAGGCGGCGGTCCACGCTGCAGCGCAGGCGCAGCCGCAGGTCCCGCAGTGGCCCACGTACGCCGACGGCTTCACGCCGCTGCCGGTCATGCCCGACGGCTCGCCCGACTGGAACGCGTACTACACCGGTCACCCCACCTATGCGCAGCAGCACTACGCCGCAGCCCCCGGCCCGCAGGCGATCACACCGCCGCCGGCGTACGAGGGGTACACCGCTCAGCCCGCCCCCGAGGAGAGCGCCGGCTGGCCGACGCCGCAGCAGGCGCAGCCGCAGCCCGAGGATCACGCGCCCGCGGGCGCGGTGCTGCGCGAGCAGCCGGGGGTCGAGGACGACCGGCCGTCCGAAGAGACGCGCCCGTCGACCCGAGCGGCCGAACAGCCCACGATCGAGGGGCAGGATGCCGCTGCTCCCGCGCCCGACGCCGACGGCTTCCCGCCGGTGCCGCCGCGCCCGCCCCTGCCCCCGCGCCCTTGAGGCCGACACGCGGACGGTCGACGACACGTGCGCGGACCTGACGTGAGAGAGGCGACGCTCGGCGTGCGCGTAGCGTGGAGCGCATGAGCCTGCAGCAGGAACTGGGAGCACTCGCCGTCGACATCGCCCAGGAGGCGGGTGCGCTCGCGCGCCGACGCCGAGAACAGGGGGTGTCGATCGCGGCGAGCAAGTCCGCGCTCGCCGACATCGTCACCGAGGCCGACCGTGAGGTGGAGAACCTGATCCGGGACCGGATCGCCGCCGCCCGGCCGGGGGACGGGTTCCTCGGCGAGGAGAGCGCGGCGGACGAGGGCAGCACCGGCATCACGTGGGTCGTGGATCCCATCGACGGCACCGTGAACTACGCCTACGGCATCCCCTCTTACGCCGTCAGCATCGCCGCGGTCTCCGGCCGACCCGAGCCCCGTACGTGGCAGGCACTCGCGGGGGTGGTCCACGCCCCGGCGCTGGGCGAGCTGTTCCACGTCGTGCGCGGCGAGGGCGCCTGGGTGGGAGGGCAGCGGCTGCAGGTGAACGGGGTACTGAATCCGGCGGGATCTCTGCTGGGCACCGGATTCGGCTATGACCCGGCCACCCACGCCGCTCAGCTCGAGCTGCTCGGGCGGGTCATGCCGCTCGCGCGCGACATCCGCCGCATCGGCGCGGCGTCGCTCGATCTGGCTTACGTCGCCGCGGGGCGCCTGGACGGATACTTCGAGCGCGGACTGCACCCGTGGGACCACGCCGCCGGGGTCCTGCTGGTCGAAGAGGCCGGCGGGGTCGCCGCGGGGGCGCCGGGCGGCGCACCCACCCGAGAGATGACGATCGCGGGCAACGCCGAACTCGTTGCCAGGCTTTCGGCGATCATTTTCGCCGATACCCACGAGGACAATGCGACGACTCCCGCAGCGGGCTGAACGCGACCTGGCATTCCACGTCTGGGCGGGGTAGTGTTTACCCGATCGTTACTTTTCTCACCCGAATGACAAAGGTGACGTCACCCCCCACCCGAAGACGTCCCTCGTCCCCCGAGCGGCCGACCCGAGAGCCCCCGATTTGACCCTCGACGCCCCAACGGCCGTTGCCGCGCCTCTGCGCCGCTCCAGCCGTACCGTCATCACGCCTGCGCCGCAGCCGGAGCCCGCGCTGACCCGCGCTGAGCTGCGCCGCCGCGCCGCCCAGCGTGCCGACGCGCAGAAGGCGCCCGTCGATGAGGCCCCTGCAGCGAACCCCGCAGGGGATGCCGCCCCGAGCGGGCGCTCGCCCGAGGTCGCGACGGCGGATGCCGCGCAGACGCAGGCCGCGGAGCTGGCCGTCTTCATGGTCGCCGCCGCAGCCGCGCAGCTGCCGGTCGCGCTGGCGAACACCGCCGCCGTGATCGGCGACGTCCACGACGGCGCCGAGTCGTCCGCCGCGGCATCCACCCCGACGACATGCACGGTGGCGACGGTCACCGCCCCGACCTCGCGGCGGGCCCGTCGCGCAGCCTCGCGGCCGTCCGCGCCCTCAGCGCACACCTCGGCGCCGAATATGGCCCCCGAAGCGCCCGCCGTGCACGTCGGCGACGCGGACAGGGCGTCCGACGCGGGTGGTGCATCCGGGTCGCGCGAGCTCGCGGCCGACGCGTTCGAACGGGCGGTGCAGCTGTTCTGCTCCGAGGGTGTGGCGCATGCCGCGCCGACCGCAGTGGCGCCACAGCGTCCCCGCCCCGCGACCGTTGTCGACACGGTCGACGCCGCACGCGCGCCGCGCTGGGCGTCGGCCCGCAGGCGGCTCGCGACGGCATCCGTGTCCCTCGGAGCGATGAGCGTGGTCGGCCTGCTCGCGGTCGGCCTGACCACCCCGGCCGGAGCGCTGACGACGGTTGCCGACCGCACGTCCGGTGCCGCCGCAACGACGTCGCTGGCGGCTGCTGCTTCCCCCGCAGGGGAAGACGAGGAGATCCAGGCGTTCGTCTCATCGGCCTCCACGGAGAGCGTGGACCTCGCACGCTCCGAGACGTACTCGACCGCGACGATGGCCGACCTGGCGGCGGGCTCGGGCGTTCGCAATTTCGACAACTCGTTCCTGAACAACCCGAACTCGCCCGTGCAGTGGCCGTTCCCCGTCGGCGTGCCCTACACCTGGGGGTTCCAGATGCGCGACGGCTCCATGCACCACGGCGTCGACTTCGTGCCGGGCGCCGGAGCGGAGATCCACTCGATCGCCGACGGCACCGTGCGCATCGCGACTGAGGCCGGCGGTTTGTTCGGCGTGCACGTCGTCGTGGACCACGTCATCGACGGCGAGCTCGTTTCCAGCCACTACGCGCACATGGAATACGGCTCGCTCCGGGTGAAGGTGGGCGACACCGTCAAGGTGGGCGACGTGCTGGGCACGGTCGGCGACACGGGATACTCGTTCGGCGCGCACCTGCACTTCGAGGTGTGGCAGAACGGGACGACGAAGGTGGACCCCCTGGAATGGATGCACGAGCACACGGCGGGATGAGCTCGCGTTTCAGAGCACGCCGCGGCTCTGATATCCTCTTCTAGTTGCCTGCTTGCAGGCAGCACGCCCCGATAGCTCAGTGGCAGAGCACTTCCATGGTAAGGAAGGGGTCGTCAGTTCAATCCTGACTCGGGGCTCGCAGCATCCACCGGATGCACGCGGCAGGGTAGCTCAGTTGGTGAGAGCGCACGACTCATAATCGTGAGGTCGCGGGTTCGAACCCCGCTCCTGCTACAGAAGAGAAAGCCCCGGATCCCCGGGGCTTTCTTCGTAGGTGCGCGGATCACGGCGGCACGGTTGCTCGGCTGAGGCGGGCGGCCGGCGACGTCAGAAGGGCGCGTCCTCGGGCTCGGTGGCGAAGGCGATCTGGCTGACGGGGCGGTCGATGTAGACGCGCCCCGTCGGAGAGGTCCACTCCAGGACGCCCCCGGGGAGTTGTCGCACTTTCCACGTGGAGTGGTGCTTGCCGGTGTGGTGTCGTTCGCAGAAGTGGGCGAGATTGCAGACGTGCGTGGGTCCACCGTGCGCGTGGGCGATGTTGTGGTCGATGTCACAGAGTCGGGCGGGGATGCGGCAGGCGGGAAACCGGCAGTGTTCGTCGCGGACCCGCAGGTAGCGGCGCATCTCCTCTGAAGGGCGATAGCGGTCGACGCCGAGGACGCTGCCGGTGATGGGGTGGGTGAGGATGCGGTCCCAGCCGGGGGCGCCCGCCGCCAGGGCCACCGCGGTGGCGCTGTCGATGGGGCCGTGCCCGGCGAGGGTGGTCGCGTCGAACGGATCGGTGACGTTGCCGCCGATGAGGGTGAGGACGGGGACGGTGACCTGCACGGTGCCGCGGATCGCGTGAAGCCCGCCGTCAGGGGCGTCCACCGACGATGGCGCCCCCGTCAGGAGCAGGTCGGAGAGGATGTCGGCGCGCAGCTCGTTGAGGTCACGGGTGTCGGGCACCGCATCGGGGTGAAGGTCTTCGTGGGAGAGCAGAGTGTTGTCGTCGCCGGTGGTGCGGGCGTTCTGGGCGAGGCGGGCGATCTGTGAGAGGCGGTCGAAGGCACCGTGGGCGAGCGGGGCGGGGAGCACCGCGATGAGCTCGGCCATGCCGTCGTCGAGGTCTGTCACCGACACAGCGCGTCGCAGCCGGGCCTGCTGGTGCCGCTCGTCGACCGTGGTGTCGGAGTACCACTGCGCCCGGAGTCGGGCGATCGGGCCGAGCCGGCTGGCAGCCTCGCTCTCGGCGTAGGGCAGAATCGCCGCTTCGTACTCGGAGCGCAGTTCGGCGCGCGAGATGATCGTTCCGTTGCCGATGATGACGCGGACGTGGGCGGCGGAGATGCGGCCTGCCTCGAGCGAGGCGAACGTGGCGGGGTAGTCGTTGACGAGGGTGGTGGCGTCACCGATCTGGCGTTGCACGGTTCGGTCGCTGACGCGCCAGGCCGCGGCGATTTCGGACGCCGCGATGCGGTGGGGCATCTCCGCTTCGGAGCGCCGCTGCAGGCCGGCATCGGCGACCCAGTCCTCGACGATGCCGCCGGTCGCGGCGAGGAGTCGGGCCTCATGGGCCTGCAGGCGCGCCATCTGCTCGCGTACCCCGATCAGGTCGGGCAGGATCTCACCCAGCCGACCGATGGCACGCGCGGCCGCTTCGTCCGGGGGAAGATAAGTCGTATCCTGCATGCCCCTATTGTGCCGAGACCCTCCGACATTCATTCGACGATGTGCACGGGCGGCATGGGGTGCTCATGTGCCCCCGACGAGCGCGCCCCGGCCCACCCGGCGCTCCCGTCACGCGCCGCCGCTTCACGCGGTGATCATGACCTTCAGCGCCTTCGTCTCCGCTGCGCGGCCGAACACGTCGTATGCTTCCTCGATCTCATCGAGCGTGAACTCGTGGGTGACGAAGAGGGATGCCTCAAGCTTGTGCTGTTCGACGAGTTTCAGCAGCGTGTCGGTGGTGTTGGTGTTCACCAGCCCCATCGTGATCGCGATGTTGGCGATCCACAGGCGGTCGATCGGAAGCTCCACGGGCTTGCCGTGCACGCCGACGTTGGCCACGACGCCGCCGGGACGCACGATGTCCAGCGCCGCGGCGAAGGTCGCGGGTATGCCGACGGCCTCGATGGCGACGTCGACGCCGAGCCCGTCGGTCAGGGCCATGACCTGGTCGCGCCAGGCGGCATCCGACGACAGCACTCCGTCGGTGGCGCCGAACTGCCTGGCCTGCTCGATGCGGTTGGCGTCGAGGTCCATCGCGATGACGCGCGACGGCCCGTAGAGGCCTGCCGTCGCGATGGTCGCCAGCCCCACGGGTCCCGCACCGATGACGGCCACGACGTCGCCGGCCTTGACCTTGCCGGCCTGTACTCCGATCTCATGCCCGGTCGGCAGGATGTCCGACAGGAGGATCGCCTCGGCGTCGGTCACGGTGGCAGGCACCTTGTAGAGCGAGTTCTCGGCATAGGGGATGCGCACATACTCGGCCTGCGTGCCGTCGATCAGGTGCCCGAGGATCCAACCGATGCCGGATTGGCCTTCCGGTGCCAGGCAGTGCGAGTACACCTGCTTGCGGCAGTAGGCGCAGTGCCCGCACGCGCTGATGCACGAGATGATCACGCGGTCGCCGACGGCGAGACCCTCCACCGCCGCACCGATCTCGGTGACCGTCCCCACGCCCTCATGGCCGAGGATGCGGCCCTCGGTGACGGCCGGGACGTCGCCCTTGAGGATGTGCAGGTCGGTGCCGCAGATCGTCGTCGCGTCGATCCTGACGATGGCATCCGTCGCGTTCGTGATGACCGGATCCGGCACCTCCTGCCACGCCTTCTCGCCTGCACCGCGGTACACGAGAGCCTTCATGATCGTCCTCCTGTCATCGTCGTGCGGCCATGCTCCTCCCCGCACGGCTCGCGCAACAGGTCCCCTTGTCGCACCCGCATCCCCGCAGTAGCGTCGCCCGCACAGCGTGCATCAGCGATGTGGTGGTGCATCCCGAACGCCGCCCGTCACGGCGCACGTCGCGGGTGGCCTGATCGCAAAGTAGGCAAATCCCATGGCTGATCTGATCGTTATCGCCTTCGACTCCGAGCCCGACGCCGAAGGGGCGTACAACACGGTGCAGCAGTTGCAGGGCGACATGGTGGTGCAACTCGCGGGCCTCGCGCTGGTCAAGGTCAACAGCGAGGGCAAGACGAGCGTCGAGTACCCGGGCGGGATCGCGAACATCGGTTTCGGGGCTCTCGGCGGGGCCCTGTTCGGCACCCTCATCGGCATTCTCTTCTTCGTGCCCGTCGGTGGACTCGTCGTCGGTGGACTCGTGGGAGCCTTGTTCGCGGGCCTCGACAAGGCCGGTATGGACTCGGAGTTCCGCAGTCGGGTGCAATCGGCCGTCTCGGCCGGCAAGTCGGCCGTCGTGATCTACGCCACCAAGCTCACTGCCGACAAGTTCGCATCGGCGCTGGCACCCTTCCACGGCACGGTCATTCAGACCTCGCTGTCCCATGAGGACGAGCAGGAACTCATTCGCGACCTCGGCGCAGCAGAGGCCGCAGCCGGCACGCCGGCTCCCGCCACGACCGAGTAAACGCCGTGGTGCGCCCGCGTGCAGTGCTCGCGGGCGCACCGCAACCCCCGCGCGTCGGCGGCCCCGGAGGTTCTAATGTGGGCGGATGCCGGTGAAGACTCTGTGGCTCGTACGACACGGTGAGAGCGTGGGAAACGTCGCGGCGACGCGCGCCGAACGCGAGGGACTCGAGCGCATACCGCTGGACATCCGCGACTCCGACGTGCCGCTGTCGCCGACGGGCGAGCAGCAGGCCGCGGCGCTGGGCGAATGGCTCGCCGAGCACCGCGTCGAGGTCGAGTCCTTCTGGGTCTCGCCCTACCTGCGCGCCCGCCAGACCCTCGCGATCGCGCTCGGCGACGATCCCGTACCCGTCGCCGTCGACGAGAGGCTGCGGGACCGGGAGCTCGGCATCCTGGACCTCCTCACCACCAGCGGAGTGGCGCGGCTGCATCCCGAGGAGGCAGCGCGGCGACGGCATCTCGGCAAGTTCTACCACCGCCCCCCGGGCGGCGAATCGTGGGCCGACGTCGCCCTTCGCCTGCGCTCCTTCCTCGCCGACCTGCTCGTCACGCCGCAGGAGTCGGCGCTCGTCGTCGCTCACGATGCGATCGTCACGCTCATCGCGTCGCTGCTGCGCCGTCTGCAGGAGCAGGAGATCCTCGAGTTCGCATCGGGCAACCCGGTGCTGAACGCCTCGGTGACCCGTCTCGACTTCGCAGACGACGACTGGCGGATGCCGCTCTTCTCCGACGTCGGCCACCTGCGCGAAGAGGGTGCAACGGTCACCGTCCATCCGGGAACCCCCGACGTCGGCGATCCGGAATCCGCGGACTCCCGAGGGAACGGGCGGCCATGACCGAGGCCCGCGGCAGCGCCCCGCAGCCCGTGACCCGCGAACTTCTGTCGGCATGGGGGCTGCCCGAGCCCGGCGCCGACAAGAAGGCCCGCGGCGACGTCATCGTGGTCGGCGGCTCACGCCGCACGCCCGGGGGCGTCATGCTTGCGGGGGAAGCCGCGCTGCGGGTCGGGGCGGGCAGGCTGAGCGTCTTCGTGCCGAGGTCCATCGACGCCCAGGTGGGCACGGTGCTGCCCGAAGCCGGCATCTACGCCCTGCCCGACGAGGCGTCCGAGCCCTTCGACTCTCCGGCGCGGGAGAAGATCGCGGCGTCGGATGCCGTGCTCGTCGGGCCCGGCTTCGACGACGCCGAAGAGACCCGCGACACGCTCGTGGCTGTCGGCGATGCCGGCCCGGCGCGCCTCGTACTCGACGCCTACGCGCTGGGGGTCCTGCCGGACGTCGACCGCGCCCGGCTGCCGGAGGAGCTGCTGCTGACTCCCAACCGCGAGGAGCTGTCGATCCTGCTCGGCGAGGACGCCGACGACTTCGGCGACGATCTGGTCGCTGCGGTCGGCCACGTCGCCCGCCGCTACCTCGCCGTGGTGACGTGCTACGACGTCGTCGCCGCGCCCGACGGCGCATGCTGGCGGATCGACGGCGGCGGACCGGGCCTGGCGACGTCGGGCAGCGGCGACGTGCTGGCCGGGGCGGTCACCGGCTTCGTCGCGCGCGGGACGGGGTTGGCCAGGGCCGCGGTGTGGGGCTCCGCCACCCATGCGCGTGCCGGTGATCGGCTGACTGACCGCCTGGGACTCGGGTTCCTCGCCCGCGAACTGGCAGCCGAGCTGCCGCTGGGCCTCATCGACCTGAGCTAGAGTCCCGCACCGTTCCCTCCCCGCGGGGGGCTTGCGCCCGCCCCCTAGCATGGCGGTGTGGACTCGATTGGGGAATCAGAAGAGGCCCGCACTCCCGCCTCCGCGCGGCCCGACCCGCCACGGGGGGCGCCGGGTCGGGCGCGGATCGTCGGCGGTGTGCTCGCCGCGCTCGCCGCGGTGGCCGCGCTGATCTGGGTGATCGCGCCGATTGCGGTCACGACGCAGAGCGGGCCGGCCCCGACGCAGACCTCGCTCGTTCCGCTGATCACCTCGACGGTGCCGGCGGGCACCTCTGCTGTGATGGCGGGACCCGGCATCGATCCCACCGGTCAGACCGTGTCGACGGACGGGGTACGCGCCTTCATCGCCAGCATGCCGGCCGAGGGGGTGCGCGTGCTCGAAGTGCCCGCCGGCAGCGTGATCCAATTGGACGGCACGATCGAGATCCCGGAGCGCACGATCGTCCGTGGCGGGGGAGAGCTGCGGTGGACCGGCGGCATCGCCGAATCGGCCGCAATGAGCGTCGTGGGCGACAACGTCGAGATCAGCGGGGTGACGCTCACGAACCCGAACGAGCTGGGATCGGCCGACGGGGACCGCAACTACGGCATCGAGATCAAGGCATCCGACGTGCGCATCATCGGCAACCATCTGGAGTCGTTCCAGAACGGCATCGCCGTGCGCTACGGCGGCGAGTACCACGACATCATCATCGCCGGCAACCGTGTCAAGGACATCGTGGGTGTCGGTGGCGGCCCCGACTCGCAGGAGAACCTGGGAGAGGACCGCGGGGACGGCATCGTCGTGTGGGGTGCGCAGGCGACGGTCACCGGCAACGTGGTCAATGCGAAGCCGGGCACAGACGCCCGTGTCGGCATCCACACCGAGAGCATCACGCTCGACAACGCCGCCGACGCCCCGCACTCCGCCTCGATGGTCACCATCTCGGACAACGTCGTCTACGGCACCTTCCGCCGGTCGATCGTCAGCGAGAACGTGGCGCACACCACGATCACCGGCAACACCGTGGCGGATGCCACGTGGTGGGGGATCGCGATCATCCTGCAGTCCCATGACAGCGTGGTCAGCGGCAATACCGTGATCTACACCCGCACGGCGGAGGACGAGCAGGGAAAGAACTACAACCCCCAGCGCGGTCCGATCATGATCTACGGCGGGGTGGAGCGCGCCCTGGTGACGGGCAACTCCCTCCTCGTCGCCGAAGGGGCGACGGCGCGGGCCTACGTCATCGTGCAGGCCACCGGCAATCAGGTGCCCACCGACATCACGGTGGACGGCAACACCGGCGCGACCGAGAACGGCGCGGTCGAGGACGGCATCGCGACGGCGGGACCGGTGCGAGGGCTGCGGGTGACCGACAACCGTCTCTCGGGGTTCAGCGCGAACGGTGTGGCCGTCGAGGGCGACTCGGACTTCGTCATCGACCGCAACGAGCTGCGCGGCGGTTCCGGCGCGCGGGCGGGAGTGCGGGTGGAGGGCAGCCCCGGCCAGGTCACCGACAACGTCATCAGCGACGTCGGCACGGCCGTCGACGCGCCCGGCGGCGTCGTGGTTGAGGGCAACGTCGAACGCTGACGGCGGCAGCCAACCCTTCCCTTACTGGATATTTTGCGACGACCTGGCACACTGGTGCGACCGAGGCACTGGCGCGGTCGGCTTCGTGGGGGAACGCGGCGCCGGCGTCGAGGGGGGACACGCGTGCGACGACTGCTGTACCTGTCGGCTTTTCTGCTGGTGCCGGCACTCAGCGCGGTGACGCCGCTGGTCGCCGTGCCCGCCATCACGGCGTCCGCCGGCGCGCAGGGCTGGGAGGCCTATGCGCTGGGCATCTCGATCGGCTCACTCGTGTGCGTCGTCGTCGAGCTCGGGTGGCCCCTCACGGGACCCCAGCGGGTGGCGGCGGAGCCTCCCGGCCGGCGCTGGCAGACGCTCCTGCAGTCGCTGCGCACCCGCGGGCTCGCCCTGTTCGTCCTCGCGCCGGTGGCGGTCGTGCTGGCGATCCTGCTGACCCATGTCACGGGCTCGGAGCACGAGACCACGACGGTCCTGATGGCGCTGGCGAGCGCCGTGACCGGGCTGTCGTGCAACTGGTACTTCACGGGGGTGGGAAAGCCCCTCCGCATCCTGACCTCCGAGGCGCTTCCCCGGGCGCTCATGGTGACGGCGGCGGCGTTCGCCGTCGCTGCGGGCGCGCCCATCTGGGTGGTGCCGACCGCCTACCTCCTCGCGGTGCTCTACAGCCCGCTGGCCGCGTTGGCGCTGGCGAGGGACGAGCGCACCGGCCGCGCCGGGTTCACCGTTCGCGGCGATCTGCTCTCGATGAGGTCGCAGTGGGCGGCGATGAGCGGACGCTCGATCGCTGCACTGTACATGGCGCTTCCGGTGACGCTCGTGGCCGGCTTCGCGCCGTCGGCGCTCGCGGCCTTCGCAGCCGCGGACCGCCTGATGCGCATGGCGCTCTCGATTCTCATCGCGCTGCCCAACGCGATGCAGAACTGGGTCGGTTCCGCCTCGACGGCACGCGAGCGTCGCCACCGCACCCGCGACGCGATCCTCGTCAACGCGGCGACCGGGGTCGTCGCGGGCGCGGGCTTCGCACTGCTGGCTCCCTGGATCAGCCGCTTCCTGTTCAGCGGTGCGGTGGACATCGACCCGGTTCTCGCGCTGGCGTCGGGTGTCGTGCTGGCGCTCGTGTGCGTCTCGCGCGCCACCGGACCCCTGGGACTGGTGCGGTACGGGCGCATCCACGCCCTCACCCTGTCGGCGACCGCGGCAGCGTGCGTCGGTGTGCCGGCCATCTGCGTCCTCGCCGTCGTCGGCGGAGCCGTCGGGGCGGTGATCGGCGAGATGGCGGCGGAAGTGACCGCGATCGGCATCCAATCGGCCGCGCTGACCTCCGCCGTGCGCCGCGACACCCCCGAGGATCCCTGAGCCGACCAGGCGTTCGCAAGCCTGTGGGACAGTGGACGGACGGCGGGAGGAGCAGGCATGGAGACGTCGCAGCAGCCGTCCGCCGCGGAGAGCGGCTCGGCGCCCGAATCTGGCGCGGCGGACGCATCGCGCATGATGCAGATCGGCGAACTCGCGGAGCGCACCGCGCTGTCGCACCGCACGATCCGTCACTACGACGAGATCGGCCTGCTGGTGCCGACGGGCCGCACCGAGGGCGGCTTCCGGCTCTACACCCGCACCGACGAGGAGCGCCTGCTGCTCATCCGGCGCATGAAGCCGCTGGGCTACACGCTGGAGGAGATGGCCGACCTGCTGAGGGTCGTCGACGCGTTGAGCGCGCATCCCGAGGACCCGGCCATGCGCGCCCGGCTCCACGAGATCCGTGCCGAGGCGGTGGAGCGCCGCGAGAGGCTGGCGCAGCAACTCGCAGCGGCCTATGAGTTCGTCGCTCGCTTGGGTGTGCTCTGAGCGTCTCTTCCCTGCCGTAACGGAAGGGTGTCGCCGCCCGTGCGCCGGAGGTGGCGGTCAGGGGTGGGTCTGGGCGGGGATGTCGGGGAAGTCCTTCCCCGTGGGCGACTGCAGCCCGGAGGAATCCTCGCGAACCTCATCCGTCACCGCGTCTGTGGGTGCCCCCGAGTCTGAGATCGCGTCGTCGGAGTGCTTCTCGTGCGGGCGTTGTGCATCGCTCATGGCGGTACTCCCTTCCTTCAGTCCACCGTCCCGGACACCCGCTGTGCGGCGGTACCGGGTTGACACGCAGCGGCGAGCCCGTCCCGTTATCAGAACCGACCGTCCGGGGCAATGGTGGCCGCACGGAAGCGCGACATTGCACTATCAGCTGTGGGGGCGGCGGAACTCGCCGACGGCGAGGCGCGGCCTGCGCGGATCCTCCCTCACAATCAATGCATCGCCTGATCGAGAAAGGACTCGCATCATGAGCATCCCGACACGGAGACGGATCCGTCCGATCGGCGCGGCCGTCGCGGTCACGACCGCCGCGCTGATCCTCGCCGGATGTGGACGACCGGATGACGGCGGTTCGGCAGACGGCGATGCCGGTTCCGTGACTGACGGGCCGGCGACGGGAACGATCGAGCTGTGGGCGGCGGGGGCCGAGGCCGAGGAGCTGCCGACGCTGTTCGACGACTTCATCGCCGAGAACCCCGACGTGGAGATCGACATGACGCCGATCCCCGAAGAGGAATTCGTCACCAAGATGACCGCGGCGATCGCCGCGGGCACGGTCCCGGACCTCGTCTACGTCTTCGCGGAGCATCAGCCGGCCCTGTTCGCGACCGAGGCCTTCGCGCCGGTTCCGGATGGGCTGGTCGACGAAGCGGACTTCTTCGAATCGGTGTGGAAGACGGGTGAGGTCGACGGGGTGTCCTACGGCGTCCCCTGGTTCACGTACGCGCGCGTCTTCCAGTACCGCGCCGATCTGGCCGAGGCCGCCGGCGTGGGCGCCCCGCAGGACTGGGACGACCTGCGCGAGTTCGCCCAGACGCTCAAGGACGGCGGCGTCGCCTATCCGCTGGCCTTCTACGTGGTCCCGTTCGACGAGTACACCGCCGCGCAGTTCGACACGTTCGCGCACCAGAACGGCGGTGGCATCATCAACGACGACAACACCGAGTGGACCATCAACTCCCCGGAGAACGTCGAGGCGCTGGAGTTCTACGGGTCGCTCTTCGCCGACGGGTTCGTCTCACCCGACGGCCCGACGTCCGTCGACTCGGTGGCCTACCTCACGCAGGACCGCATCGCGGGAGTCCTGAACGGCCCGTGGCTGCGCGGCTGGATCAAGGATGCCAACGGCGAGGCGTGGCTCGATGAGCACATGGCCGCCCTCGTGCCGCCGGCCGGCCCCGACGGAGAGCGCGCCGCATCGATCGGCGGCGGCAACTGGGCCGTGCTCGAAGACGCCGACAACGCCGATGCCGCCTGGAAGTTCGTCCAGTACGCGTCGACGCCCGAGACCCAGCTGGCCTGGTTCGAGGCGATGGGCAACCTGCCGACCGTGCAGGTGGCATGGGACGAGCCCGCCATCGCCGACGATGAGGCCCTCGACCAGGTGCGCGAGGCCATGGAACACGGCGTGTCCATCCCGGCGGTGCCCACCTGGAACCAGGTCGGCAAGGTGCTGGGGGAGCAGATCGAGCGCGTCGCCCGCGGAACCGCGACGGCGCAGGAAGCGCTGGATGCCGCGCAGGCAGAGGTCGAATCCATCGGCGTCGGCCAGTAGCCATGTCGGCAGCCGTCACGCCGAGCCGGGAGGACAGGGCCGCGGCCCCGCCCTCCCGGCCTCGGCCGTCGGGCCGGCAGACCCCTCCCGCGCGCCGGCACTCCTTGCAGCGGGCGCAGGCGCGCGCGGCCTGGTTGTTCCTGCTGCCGTTCCTGGTGATCACGGCGGCGTTCACCGCGATCCCGGTGCTCGCTGCCATGGGCATGAGCCTCACCGACATCACGTCCCGTGACATCCGCACCCCCTTCGCCGTCGACTTCGTGGGGCTGGAGAACTTCATCCGGGTGCTCGGCGACGCCGGCTTCCAGCGGTCGATGCTCAACACGGCGCTGTTCGTCGCGGTCTGCGTCCCGCTCACGGTCGCACTGGGGCTGGTGCTGGCGCTGCTGCTGGACAGGGGCATCCGCCGGCTGCGTACGCTCTTCCGTGCCGCCGCCTACCTGCCGGTGATCACCAACATCGTCGCGGCCGCCGTCATCTGGCAGTACGCCTTCGCTCCGCTCGGTCCCGTGAACGCCGCACTCGAGGGCATCGGGGTCGTCGGTCCCAACTGGCTCGGCGACCCCGTCGCGGCGGTGACCACCGTTGTGATGCTCGGCGTCTGGCGCAACGTCGGCACCTGCATGGTGCTCTTCCTGGCGGGGCTGCAGGCCATCCCGCAGCAGGTCTACGAGGCGGCATCCGTCGACGGGGCGTCGCCTGTCCGACGGTTCTGGTCGATCACGCTTCCGCTGCTGCGCCCGGCGACCCTGCTGGTGACGGTCCTCATGACGGTGTCGTTCCTCAGCATCTTCGAGGAGCCCTACCTGCTGACCGCCGGCGGCCCCCTCGGCGCGACCCGTTCGATCGCCCTCTGGATCTACGAGCAGTTCGGGTTCGGCAACACTGCGATCTCGATGGCGGGGTCGTTCCTGCTGATCGTCTTCGTCTCGATCGTGGCCGTCGTGCAATTCCGTCTGCTGAGGCCGAAGCATTGAACAAGACATCGCGCCCCGCCTCGATCGCTCTCTACGCCGCGGTCATCGCCATCGTCGCCCTGCTGCTGCTGCCCTTCGTCTGGGTGTTCTTCGGATCGTTCAAAACGCAGGCCGAGTTCATGTCCGACCCCGGCGCCTGGTTCCCCCACACCTTCCAGATTCAGAACTACATCGACCTGTTCGCCGAGAACGGGTTCGGCCGGTACTTCGTCAACAGCGCGATCGTCTCCATCGTGGCGGTCTCGGCCAACGTGCTGTTCAGCTCGATGGCCGGCTACGCGCTGGCGAAGCTGGAGTTCCGGGGAAAGAACCTGGTCTTCTCGGCCGTCATCTTCGCGTGGATCGTGCCGTACGTGGCGATCTTCGTGCCGCAGTTCCTCGTCGTCGTGCAGCTGGGCCTCGTCAACACGCTCGCGGGCATCTTCGCCCCGTTGCTGGTGACGCCCCTGTCGGTGTTCATCATGCGCCAGTTCGCGTACTCGCTGCCGACGGAGCTGCTCGAAGCGGCCCGCGTCGACGGCGCGGGCGAGGCGCGCCTGTTCTTCGGCATCTTCCTGCCGCTGTCGGGACCGCCTGTGGCCACCATCGCGATCCTGTCGTTCCTCGGCTCGTGGAACTCCTTCCTGTGGCCGCTCATCGTGGCGCAGAGCGAGGACACCTTCACCCTGCCCGTCGCGCTGGCGGTGGCATCGCAGGCATCCAACACGACGGAGTTCGGCATTCTGCTGGCGGGGGCCGTGGTCGTGCTGCTGCCGGTGCTCATCCTGTTCCTGTTCCTCCAGAAGTACTTCATCCAGGGGGTCGCGACCGCCGGCATCAAGTGACACCGGAGCTCCGCCCCGCGGGGGACGGGGGTGCCGGCGCCTCTCTCTGCGTTCAGCCCTTGAGCGCCCCGGCCCCCACCCCTCGGATGATCTGCCGCTGCCCGAGGAAGAAGATGAGGATCATCGGCACCGTGGCGATGACGCTGGCGGTGATGATGATCTCCCAGTGCCACTCGCCGCCGAACCCGAACGAGTCCACGAGCGACTTGAGTCCGCGCGGAATGGTGAACGTCGAGGCATCGCGCAGGTAGATCAGCGCCCGCATGAGATCGGTCCACACCGCCTGCACCTCGAACACCAGCGTCACCGCGATCGCCGGCTTGCTCAGAGGCAGGACGATACGCCAGAAGAGGCCCCACTGCGACGCCCCGTCGACGCGCGCGGCGTCGAACAGCTCACGCGGAAGGCCGAGCATGAACTGGCGGATGAGGAAGACGTAGAAGGCGCTCGCGAAGAGATTCTGCGCCCACATCGGGGTGAGCGTGCCGATCTGCCCCAGGGCGTTCCAGATGAGGAACGTCGGGATCATGGTCACCGCCCCCGGGAGCATCATGCTGGCCAGCACCAGCCCGAACAGCACGCCGCGTCCGCGGAAGCGGAAGTATGCGAACCCCCATGCGACCATGGCGCTCGAGATGGTGACGGTGACGGCAGCCAGCACCGTCACGATGAGCGTGTTCAGCAGCCACAGCGCGAGGGGAGCCTCCTGCCACACGCGCACGTAGTTTTCGACGGTGAACGTATCGGGGATGAGCTTGTTGTCGAACACCTCGCCTCGCGGCTTGAACGACGCGCTCACCAGCCACACGAAGGGGTAGGCGAAGATCACGGCGAAGACGACGAGAGCGGCGAGCACGAACCCCTGCTCGACGCGACGCCGTCGCGACGGGCGGTTCTGCCGCGGGCGGACCTCGTCGGCCGCGGGGGAGAGCGCCGCACCGGCGGCCGGCGCCAGGGCGACGGGCACGGTGCGATCGGGAAGGCTCTGGGTCATCGCGGATCCTCCGCCTCGTAGTAGACGAGCTTTCGCGAGACGGCGAGCTGTACCGCGGTGATCGCCATGATGACCGCGAAGAGCACCCACGCCATGGCGGAGGCGTACCCCATGTTCAGGAACTCGAACGCCTGCTGGAACAGGTAGATGACATAGAAGAGCGCGGCGTCGTTGCTGTAGGTGGTGTTGCCCGACCCGAAGAAGGCCGTATAGGCCTCGTCGAATGTCTGCAGCCCCCCGATGGTGTTGACCACGACGATGAAGAACAGCGCGGGACTGATCATCGGCAGCGTCACGCTGAGGGACTGGCGCCAGAATCCGGCGCCGTCGATGCGAGCCGACTCGTACAACTCGATCGGCACGCTCTGCAGCGCCGCCAGCAGGATGATGATCGACGCGCCCACCGTCCACAGGCTCATGAGCACGAGGCCCGGTTTGACCCAGGCCGGGTCCGTCGTCCACGCCGGCCCGTCGATCCCGAACCACCCCAGCACCGTGTTGATCAGGCCGCTCTGGCCGTTGAACAGCAGCAGGAAGAGCACCCCCACGGCCACCGGCGGCGTCATCTTGGGGAGGAAGAACACCGTCCGGAAAAAGCCCGCCGAACGCCCCGCCCGGTCAAGCAGCAGGGCGAGCGCCAGCGAGACGAGGACGTACAACGGCACTTGCAGCAGGGTGAAGATCACGGTGTTGCCCAGGGCCAGAGCGATCTTGGGGTCTTCGAACAGGCGCGTGTAGTTCGCCGTCCCGACGAACTCGGGGTCGTTGATCACGTCGTAGTCGGTGAAGGACAGGTACGCGCTGTAGATCAGCGGCCAGGCGGTGAAGACGAGGAAACCGACGATCCACGGGCTGAGGAACAGCAACGCCGAGCGCACGTAGCGTCGCCGCGCGCGACGGCGGGAACGTTCCCGCGACGCGTCGGGTGCGACGGCAGAGGCTGCCGCGGCCACCATCACTCGCCTGACTCGATGTCGGCCCATCCGGCGTCCAGCGCCTCCTGTGCAGCCTGCTGCGCCTGCGCCAACGCGGTCTCCGGGTCGGATTGGCCGTTGAGCACCGCGTTCACCGCGTCGAACATCGCCGCCTTGAATTCGGCGTCCGCCGGGTTCGCAGGGAGCGAGAACGTGTTGTCGTTGGCCTCGTACATGGCGGCGACCGCGGTGTCCCATGGCTCACCGCCCGACGTGGTCATGCCCTGGATCATCGCGTCGGCTTCGGTGTTGCCGGTGAGGATGCCGGTGAACGGCTTGCCGTCCGCCTCGCGTGCCGCAAGCCGCGCCTCCGCCGCCGCCTGCCACGCGTCGAGCGACGTCATGACACGCGCGAAACGGCACGCGGCCTCGGCGTTGTCGCTGCCCGACGGGATCGCCCACGCCGATCCCGAGGCGTATGCGACCGGCGCGCCGCTCCGGTCCCGCACCGTGTCGAAGGCCAACGGTGCGTCAGGAGAGACGTCGTTCAGGACATTCACGTACCACTGCTCCATCGGCATGGCTCCCAGCAGGCCGGCGGCGAACTGGTTTCCCTCGCCGAAGAAGTCGGCGGAGTCCCGGTAGGCCTTCACGGCACTGAAGCCGCCCTGGTCGTCGTAGATCGACACGGCCCACTCGAGCGCCTCGACGACGCCGGGGTCATCGAGATTCGCGGTGCGCCCGTCCTCCGAGATGAGCTCGACGCCGTTCGCCTTCGCCCACAGCGGCAGGAACTCGGGAAGTTTGCTGTCGACCCCGATCACCGAGAGCGACCCGCCGTCGCCCACGGTCATCGCCTCGCTGGCGGCGGACATCGCCTCCCAGTCCGAGCCGTTGACGTCATCGATCGTCAGCCCGGCCGCCCCGAGCAGGTCGGCGTTCGCCATCGTCAGCTGCACGGCGTTGAACTCCGGGATGCCGTAGACCTCGCCGCCCAGAGTGACCTGCGCCAGCGCGGGCTCCACGAAGTCCTCGGTGGGAATGCCCTCGCCCTCGATGCACCCGGCGAGGGGGATCACCGCGCCGCGTGCGGCGAGCGAGCCGATCTGGTCGCGGTTGGCGTACACCAGATCCGGCGGTTCGCCGGTGGCGACGGCCGACAGCAGCTGCTGCAGGTCCAGGTCTCCCTCGGCGAGGGTCACCGACACCTCGGGCATGGCCTCTTCGGCCAGCTCCATGCGGGCGGTCGCCACCTCGTCCACGCCGGAGAACCCCATGACCGACAGCTCACCGCTGAGATCCGCCGTCGGGTCGTACTGGGCATCGCTGTCGTCGGTTCCTCCGGTGCCGACGGCGCACCCCGCCGTCGTCAGTGCAAGGGCCGAGAGCGTCAGAGCCACGACCCGTCGTTCCACACGTCCGTGCATGTCCGCCTCCCCTGCCGCCCGAGAAGCGAGCGGGTGGGAACACCTAAGGACTGCCCGGCTCCCCGCCATAAGGGGATTGACCGGTCGTGGGAGGCTGGCTAGCCTCTTGGCGGCGCGCCCGGAGGCTGGGGCCGCCCGACTGTCACGTCAGCGAAGCGGACGACTGCTGGCCGTCGGCGACCACGTCGATCGTCTCAGTGTCGAAGTGCTCGGAGATCAGCATGATCCCACCGGACGAGTTGGCGCTGCTGGCCAACTCCTCGACCCAGTTGCGGCTCAGCTGCGCGGGCTCCGGGTCATCGAAGACGAACCGAAGCGGAATCGAGGGGTGGATCCAGACGGTGCTGCGCCCGCGGGGCTGGTCGTCGGGGTGCCGCCACGAGACGGTGAAGCTCTCGCCGCGGCGGAGCTTGGTCGCGATGACGACCTTCAGGTGGGCGAGCGCCCGATCCTCGATGTGCACGGGCGTTGATTCGCCACCGTAATAAAGCGTACCCAAGACGCCACTTCCTCAGTTCCGGCCAATACTGGCATTCGACCCGACCAGCGGGGAGCTGTTCGAGCTTACCCTTACGTCCCGCCGGACGCCTGCGCAACCTCTCGCTCGCATCGGCGTGTCCGGCTTACGGTGCCTGCATGGTGTTCCTCCTGGTGGGCGGTCCGCGAGACGGACAGCTCGTCGACGACCTCCCCCGCGGGTATGCCGCTACGCCCCTCGGGCGACGGAGCCCCGTCATGACACTCTTCGACGATCTCGTCGTGCACGAGGCGGTGTGGCAGGCGCCCCGGGCCCTGTGACCCTGACCCTTTTCGCCCGTGCCGTCGCCGACCGTGCCAGGGTGGAATGCATGACTGTTCCCACTCTCGCTCTCAACGACGGCCACAGCATCCCGCAGCTGGGCTTCGGCGTCTTCAAGGTCGACCCCGCCGAGACCGAGCGCATCGTCAGTGACGCGCTCGAGATCGGGTACCGCCACATCGACACCGCCGCCGTCTACGGAAACGAAGAGGGCGTCGGTCGGGCGATCGCGGCATCCGGCATCCCGCGCGACGAGCTGTTCGTCACGACGAAGCTGTGGAACGCCGACCAGGGGACCCAGTCGGCCTACGACGCGATGGACCTCAGCCTGCAGAAGCTCGGGCTGGACTTCGTCGACCTGTACCTCATCCACTGGCCGCGCCCTGATCTCGACCGCTACGTGGAGTCCTGGCGTGCGCTCGAACAGCTGCGCGAGCGGGGACTGACCCGGTCCATCGGCGTCTCCAACTTCCACCGGTCGCACATCGAGCGCGTCATCGCGGAATCCGACACCGTTCCGGCTGTCGACCAGATCGAGCTGCACCCCGCCTTCGCGCAGCGTGAGCTGCGTGCCTTCATCGAGCCGCTCGGCATCCGCACCGAGGCATGGGGTCCGCTCGGGCAGGGCAAGTACGACCTCTTCGGCGAGCAGGCGATCGTGGATGCCGCGACCGCTCACGGCGTGACCCCCGCCCAGGTGGTTCTCCGCTGGCACCTGCAGCAGGGGATCATCGTGTTCCCGAAGTCCAACTCGCGCGAGCGCATGGCCGAGAACTTCGACGTGTTCGGCTTCGAGCTCTCGGCGTCCGAGATGGCGGCGATCGACGGCCTCGACCGCGGACAGCGGGTCGGCGCCGACCCCGATCTGGCGCGGCACTGAGCGGCGGAGCATCGCTGCGGCGCCGGATAGGCTGACGGGCGCGGCGGCGGGCGCCGTAGAAGCGAGGGGAACGCCATGACCACGACGCCTCCCGGCTGGTACGACGACGGCAGCGGCACACAGCGGTGGTGGGACGGGTCCGCCTGGACGGAGCACGTGCAGCCCGCGCCGCAGGGGACGCCTGTGGCGACCGAGGCGGCTCCTGAGGCACCGGCCACGCCCTCTGCCGCTCAGGCGCTGGCCGACCTCGACCCCGCCGCTGCGGCGGCCGCAGGCATCGCGCCCGCCGGCACGACGCCCTCGACCCCCGGGTACCCTGCCACCGGCGCCACGGACGCGCCGGTGGGCGGCTACCCGGGCGGCTTCCCGGTGCCGCCGGCTGCCGGCGCGACCGGTGCCCCCGCCGAGTACCCGGGGTACGCGCCGCCGGCCGACCCGCCTGCCAGGTCGCGGCTGTGGATCGTCTTCGTCGTGGTGGGCGTGGTCGTCATCGGCCTCATCGTGCTCGCCGCGGTCTTCATCCCGCGGGTGATCGGTGCGCTCACCGCCGGCGGCGCGAGCAGCGGCGGCGACGCGGAGCGCGTGGCGGTCGAGGTCGTGGAGGCGTACGACGAAGCGTGGAGCGAGGCGGACTGCGAGCTGTACTTCCGCACCACGACCGAATCCTTCCGCGAGGCGCTCGACCTCACCGACTGCGCCGCCTTCGAGGCCGAGGCCGAGCGATTCGGCGCGGCCACCGACGAATACGAGATCCAGGTCGACTCCGTCGAACAGGCGGACGGGGTCATCACCGTGCATACGACGGAGAGCTTCCTCACCCTGACCGATGAGACCGGCGAGCCCCTGGCCGATCCGGAGCCTGTGGCATCCCCCTACGAGTACACCCTCGTGCGGGCGGACGGCGGCTGGGCGATCGACGACGTGTATTGACGATGACCGATTCCGCAGCGCCCGCTCGGCGCACCCCCCGCTTCATCCTCACCTGCCTCGGCGTCGGCCTCGCGGCCGGGCTGCTCTCGGGCCTCTTCGGCGTGGGCGGCGGCACGGTCATCGTGCCGCTGCTGGTGCTGCTGCTGCACTTCGACCAGCGGCTTGCGGCCGGCACGTCCCTGGCCGCGATCGTTCCGACGGCGACGGTGGGCGTCATCTCCTACGCGGTGAACGGCTCGGTCGCGTGGGTTCCCGCACTGATCCTCGCGGCGGCCGCGGTCGTGGGAGCCCAGCTGGGCTCCTGGCTGCTGGCGCGCGTGAACCAGAACGCCCTGCGCTGGGGTTTCGTCGCGTTCCTCGTCGCCGTCATCGTGTCGCTGTTCATCGTGGTGCCCTCGCGCGACGCCGAGCTGGTGCTGAATTGGGGCACCGGCCTGGGGCTCGTGGCGCTCGGCTTCATCACCGGCATCCTGGCCGGCCTTCTGGGCGTCGGCGGGGGAGTCGTGGTCGTGCCGGCGCTCATGGTGCTCTTCGGCACCAGCGACCTCGTCGCCAAGGGCACGTCGCTGCTGATGATGATCCCCACCGCGCTGTCGGGGACGATCGGCAACATCCGCCGTGGCAACGTCGACCTCGTCGCCGCAGCGCTCGTGGGCGTGGCCGCCTGCACGACGACGGCGCTCGGCGCCTGGATCGCGACCCTGCTGGACCCCTTCACCGCGAACATCCTGTTCACCGTCTTCCTCGCCTTCATCGCGGTTCAGATGGCGCTGCGGGCCCTTCGTTCGCGGCGGTCGTAGACAGCTGACGGTCGGCGGGGCTGTGGGAGGATGGAACGCGTGTCCGTGAATCCCGAGCTCGTCGGCCGAGTCCTCCCGCCGACCCCGCCGTACCTCGTGGGGCGCGAGAAGGTGCGCGAATTCGCCCGCGCCGTCTTCGCCACCGACCCGCAGCACACCGACCCGACCGCAGCTCAGGCGCTGGGATATGCCGACGTCGTGGCTCCGCCTACGTTCGCCATGGTGGTGCAGGACATCGCGCTGCAGCAGCTGCTCTCCCAGCCGGATTCGGGCATCGCGCTGGAGCGCACGATCCACGCCGAGCAGCGCTTCCGCTACTCGCGGCCGATCGTGGCCGGGGATCAGATCACGGCGACGCTGGCGGTGACGACGGTGCGCCCGTTCGGCAAGGGTGCGATGGTCACGAGCGAGACCGAGATGACGGATGCCGCCGGCGACCACGTCGTGACGGCCGTCTCGGTGCTGCTGGTGGGAGGGGAGGACGCATGAGCGAGCTCACCGTCGGAGACGTCGTCGCGCAGCGCACGGTGCACCTCACCCGTGAGTCGCTGGTGCGGTACGCCGGTGCATCCGGGGACTTCAATCCGATCCACTACCGCGACGACGTGGCCGCCCGTGTCGGACTGCCCGGTGTGCTGGCCCACGGCATGCTGACGATGGGCCTGGCCGTTGAGACCATCGTCCCGTGGCTCGGCGACTCCGGTCGCATCCTCGAGTACGGCGTGCGCTTCACGCGCCCCGTCGTCGTCGACGCCGAAGCGGGCGCCGACGTCGAGGTCGTCGCCACCGTGGGCGCGCTCGACGAGGAGACGCTTCGCATCGACCTCACCGTCTCCAGTGCGGCGACGACCGTGCTCGGCAAGGCCCAGGTGCGGGTGCGCCGCTGACATGCCGGAGATCACTCCCGCTCCTTCGCTGGCGCAGCTGACGACGCTGCGCGTCGGCGGCACCCCGCAGCGTCTCGTCGAGGCGCAGACGCGCGACGAGCTCGTCGACACGATGCGACGGATCTGGGCTGACGGCGAGCCGTGGCTCATCGTCGGCGGCGGCTCCAACCTGCTGGTGTCCGACCAGCCGTTCGACGGCACCGTCGTGCTGGTCCGAAGCCGCGGCATCGAGCGTCTGGGGTCACCCCGCGACGGGTTCGTGCGTCTGCGGGTGCAGGCCGGTCACGACTGGGACGAGCTGGTGGCGTACACCGTCACCGAGGGACTGGCCGGGATCGAGGCGATGTCCGGCATTCCCGGCACCGCGGGAGCGGCGCCCATCCAGAACGTCGGTGCCTACGGCCAGGAGATCGTGCAGACCCTCGTCGAGATCGAGCTGCTGGACGAGTCGACCGGCGAGGTCGAGACCGTTCCCGCCTCCCAGCTCGGCCTGGGCTTTCGTACGTCGGTGCTCAAGGACCACTACGGCACGGGACCCCAGCGGCGCGGGGTCATCGTCTCCCTGACGCTGGAGCTCGCCGACGTCGGGCACGGTGAGTTCCCGGTGCGCGGTGCTCAGCTGCGTCAGGCGCTGCGACTCGAGCCGGATACCACGGTGACGCTGGACTGGGTGCGTCAGACGGTGCTCGCCACGCGCCGGGCGAAGGGGATGGTGCTCGACGACGCCGACCCCGACACCTACAGCGCCGGCTCGTTCTTCCAGAACGCGGTCGTCTCGGCGAGCTTCGCCCGAACGCTCCCGCCGGAGTGCCCGCGATGGCCGATGACCCCCGACGCGTCGGCCATCACCGTCATCCCGCTCTCGCAATTCGACGGCAACGTGCCGGCGCCGGTGGCGCAGGAGTCGGAGGTCAAGGTGAGCGCGGCGTGGCTCATCGAGCATGCGGGGCTGCGCAAGGGCTTCCGGTTGCCGCGATCGCGCGCCGGGCTGTCGACGAAGCACGCCCTGGCGCTCACCAACCGCGGCTCGGCCACGGCCGCCGAGATCGCCGAGCTCGCCCGCTTCATCCAGCAGCGGGTGCAGTCCGATTTCGGTCTCATCCTGCAGCCCGAGCCGGTACTGGTGGGCGTCGAGCTCTAGCGGGCCTCGCCGGCGCTTCGCTGCGCGGGGCCTGCGCGGTGTCGCCGGTCGCGCGGCATCCGCTCGCGCGGCATCCGCTCGCCTGGCATCCGCTCGCGTGGCATCCGCTCGCGTGGCATCCGCTCGCGTGCCGTGCGCTCGCCTGTCGCGGATGGTCGTCCGGCGTGTCGGCAGCCGACGTTTTGCGACGGGTGAGCGGGTGGGTGCGGGCGGGGCGCGGGGCGCGGGCGCGCGGGCGGAGACGGTGCCGGATCCGACCCGGGTCAGGCGAAGAGGTCCTGCAGGCGCCGCACGCCCTCGAGCAGCTGGTCGTCGCCGAGTGCGTACGACAGGCGAAGGTATCCGGAGGGGCCGAAGGCCTCGCCCGGCACCACGGCCACCTCGGCCTGGTCGAGGATGAGGTCGGCGAGCTCCAGCGACGTGGTGGGCGTGACGCCGCCCCACGTGCGGCCGAGAAGACCGGTGACGTCCGGGTACACGTAGAACGCGCCCAGCGGGTTCGGCACAGTGACACCCTCGATCTTCGACAGCTCTTCGACGATGAGGCGGCGGCGGCGGTCGAACGCCTGGCGCATCTCCTCGACCTCCTCCTGCGGACCGGTCAGGGCCGCGAGAGCTGCGCGCTGGGCGATGTTGTTGACGTTCGAGGTGAGGTGCGACTGCAGGTTTCCGGCGAGCTTGATGGCGTCGGCGGGGCCGACCATCCAGCCCACGCGCCAGCCGGTCATCGCATAGGTCTTCGCGACGCCGTTGACCAGGAGGGTCTGACCCGCGAGCTCCGGCACGGCCTCGACGATCGACACGGCGCGCGCGCCCTCGTAGACGAGGTTCTGGTAGATCTCGTCGGTGATCACCCAGATGCCGTGCTCGAGCGCCCATTCGCCGATCGCCTGCGTCTCCTCGGCGGTGTAGACCGAGCCGGTCGGGTTGGACGGGGAGACGAAGACGAGCACCGTCGTCTTGTCGGTGCGGGCCGCCTCGAGCTGCTCGACGGTGACCTTGTACTCCTGGTCGGCTCCGGCGAACACCTCGACGGGGATGCCGTCTGCCAGGGCGATCGCCTCGGGGTACGTGGTCCAGTACGGCGCCGGCAGCAGCACCTCGTCGCCCGGGTTCACGACCGTCTGGAACGCCTGGTAGACGGCGTGCTTGCCGCCGTTGGTCACGATCACCTGAGAGGGCGAGACCTCGAGCCCCGAGTCGCGCAGCGTCTTGGCGACGATCGCGTCGCGCAGCACGGGGAGCCCCACGGCGGGGGTGTAGCGGTAGTTCGCCGGGTCGCGCAGCGCCTCGGCGGCGGCGTCGACGATGAACTGCGGGGTGGCGAAGTCGGGCTCGCCTGCCGCATACGAGATGACGGGGCGACCGGCCGCCTGCAGCGACTTCGCCTTGGCATCCACCTTCAGGGTCGCGGACTCGGCGATGGCGGAGAGCTTGCGGGAGAGGGGAGCGCGTTCAGTCACGCTACGAGCGTAGCCGCAGGCGCTTGCGGGCGATGCCCCCGTGCCTTGTCGACGGCGGATGCCGCGCGTGCGGGGGCGCGGGGTGGCATCCTCGCCGCAGGTTCGGGGATCGGCGGTTCTTCGGAACGGATGCCGCATCTGGCTCCGATTCGGCGTCGATCTCCGAGGAAACGGCGGGGCGGATGCCGCCGCTGCCGGACGCGAACGCGAGCGCGACCCCGACACGCATCCCGGTCACCGCACAGGCAATCGACAGCCAGTCGACAGGTGCTCGATCGGGCGGACACTGGGTAATGCGGCCCGCAGGCCCCAAGCTGGTCACATGGACAGTGATGCCGTACGGGTGCGGAACCTGCGCAAGACGTACGGCGGCGCCGCCGTGGTAGACGACGTGAGTTTCGAGATCGCCCGGGGCGAAACATTCGCGCTGCTCGGTCCGAACGGCGCCGGCAAATCCACCACGGTCGAGATCCTCGAGGGGTATCGGCGTCGGACCGGCGGTGACGTCTCGGTGCTGGGCGCCGATCCCGGCACGGCCAGCCTGGAGTGGAAGGCGCGGATCGGCATCGTGCTGCAGTCCGCCGGCCAGGCCGGTGTCTACACGGTGCGCGAGCAGCTGCGTCAGTTCGCCCTGTACTACCCGCGGCCGCGCGACGTCGACGAGGTGATCGCCGCGGTCGGCCTCGAGCAGCAGGCGGGCACGCGCATCGCGAAGCTGTCGGGCGGCCAGCAGCGCCGCGTCGACGTCGCGCTGGGGATCATCGGCCGCCCGGAGCTGCTGTTCCTCGACGAACCGACGACAGGCTTCGACCCGCAGGCGCGGCGGGAGTTCTGGGAGCTCATCCGGCGGCTGCAGTCCGAGGGGACCACGATCCTGCTCACCACCCATTACCTCGACGAGGCCGCCCAGCTCGCTGACCGGGTCGCGGTCATCACGCGCGGTCGGCTGCAGGCGATCGGCCCCGTGGCCACGTTCGGGGGCGAGGAGGCCCGCACTCCCCGGGTCGTATGGCGCGAGGCGGGCGTGGTCCGCGAGGAGCGCACCGCCACGCCCTGGGAGTTCACAGCGGCGCTCGCCGCACGGCTGGGGGGTGAGCCGGAAGGGCTGGAGATCCGCCGGCCCGCACTCGAGGAGATCTACCTCGGCATGGTCGACGAGTCGGAGCCCGAGCCGGAGCCCGATCCCGAGGCCGCGCCGGACCGAGGAATCGTGGGCGCGGCCGTGATCGACGAGGAGGTCGGCCGGTGAGCATGATCACGCTCGGCGCGCACCGTGCTGCCTACGAGGTGCGCGGCTACTTCCGCTCCGGCGACACCCTGTTCTTCACGTTCCTCTTTCCGGTGTTCATGCTGGCCCTGTTCAGCACGATCTTCGACGACCAGGGCGGCATCAGCGGGGGACCGGGGATGCCCCCGCTGTCGGCCGCAGAGCTGTACCTGCCCGCCATGCTCGCGGCGGGGCTGCTGCTGTCGGGATTTCAGAACCTCGCCGTGGACATCGCGATGGAACGCTCCGACGGCACCCTCAAGCGCCTCGGCGGCACCCCGCTGTCGCCGGTGAGCTATTTCGCGGGCAAGATCGGGCAGGTGCTCACGACCGGCGTGCTGCAGGCGACGATCCTGATCGCCGTCGCGGCGGTCGTGTTCGGGGTGCCGCTGCCGGACACCCTCGAAGCCTGGGGGACCTTCGCGTGGGTGTTCCTCTTGGGTCTCGTGGCATCCGCGCTGCTCGGAATCGCCGTGTCGGCGCTGCCGCGGTCGGGGCGCAGCGCCACGGCCGTCGTGGTGCCCATCGCCCTCGTGCTGCAGTTCGTTTCGGGCGTCTACATCTTCTTCTGGCAGCTGCCGGACTGGCTGCAGTACGCCGCGAGCGCCTTCCCGCTCGTGTGGATGGCGCGCGGCATGCGCGCGGCCTTCCTCCCCGACGAGTACGCCGCGCTCGAGCCCGGCGACGGGTGGGAGCTCGGCTGGGTGGCCATAGCGCTGGGGATCTGGCTGCTGGTGGGGCTCATCCTCAGCCGGGCGACCTTCCGGTGGATCCGCCGCGACGCGTGAGCGCGGCGGAGCCACCGGTCGCGATCAGAGATCCAGCGGCCAGGCGGGGTGCAGCTGGATGACCCCGGCGGTGGCCATCGGATGCCGCGACGCGAGCTCGACCGCTTCGTCGAGCGTCTCGCACTCCAGCACGTCGAAGCCGCCGATGAGCTCGTAGGCCTCGGCGAACGGACCGTCGCTGACGATCACCTCGCGCCGCCGCCGCCGGATGGTCTTGGCCTCAGACGCCGGACGCAGCCGGTCGCCTTCGACGGCGCGGTCGCTGCCGTAGGCCTCGTCGACCCAGTCCTCGATCGAGACGGGCGGGTCCTCGGGTGAATCGAGATCGGGGTCGGTGAGCACCAGCATGAGGTATCGCATCGGATTGCCTTTCGTTGGGGTGACGTTACGACAGCACGTCGCACCGGCGGCAGCCCGGATCGACATTCGGGTACAGGAGAAATCCCCGGAACAGGGCATTCCTGGTGGAAACGTCCTGTTCCGGGGATTCTCCCTGTGCCGGGGAGGTGCCCGAGTGGGGTGGATGCCGCGGCATCCGCCCGTTCGGGCGCTCAGCTGAACTGGTTCATCGTGTTGTGCTGGCCGCCGGCCTTGAGCGCCGCGGCACCGGCGAAGTACTCCTTGTGGTTGTCGCCGATGTCGCTTCCCGCCATGTTCTGGTGCTTCACCGTCGCGATGCCCTCGCGGATCTCGCGGCGCTGCACGCCCCTCACATAGGCGAGCATGCCCTCGTCGCCGAAGTACCCCTTCGCCAGGTCATCGGTGGACAGGGCGGCCGTGTGGTAGGTCGGCAGCGTGATGAGGTGGTGGAAGATGCCGGCCCGCGCGGAGCCGTCGCGCTGGAACGTGCGGATCTTCTCATCGGCCAGCCGGCCGAGCTCCGTGTCGTCGTACGCGACGTTCATCAGGTCGCCGCGGTCGTAGGCCGAGACGTCCCCGCCCTGCTCGGCGAGCAGGTCGTAGGCCTGCTGGCGGAAGCTGAGCGTCCAGTTGAACGACGGGCTGTTGTTGTAGACGAGTTTCGCGTCGGGGATCTCTTCGCGGATGGCGTCGACCATGGCGGCGATCTGCTCCACATGCGGCTTCTCGGTCTCGATCCAGAGCAGGTCGGCACCGTTGCGCAGCGACGTGATGCAGTCGAGCACGACCCGCTCCTCACCGGTCCCGGGGCGGAACTGGTAGAGGTTGCTCGCGAGCCGCTTGGGCCGCAGCAGGTTGCCGTCGCGCTTGATGACGACGTCGCCGTTGCCGAGGTCGCTCTCGGAGATCTCCTCGGCATCGAGGAACGAGTTGTACTGGTCGCCCAGGTCGCCCGGCTCCTGCGTGACCGCGAGCTTCTGCGTGAGCCCTGCGCCGAGCGAGTCGGTGCGCGCGACGATGATGCCGTTGTCGATGCCCAGCTCGAGGAACGCGTAGCGCACCGCGTTGAGCTTGGCGACGAAGTCCTCGTGGGGAACGGTGACCTTGCCGTCCTGGTGGCCGCACTGCTTCTCGTCCGACACCTGGTTCTCGATCTGGATGGCGCAGGCGCCCGCCTCGATCATCTTCTTGGACAGCAGGTACGTCGCCTCGGGGTTGCCGAAGCCGGCGTCGATGTCGGCGATGATCGGCACGACGTGGGTCTCGTAGCCGTCGATCTGCGCCTGGATGAACTCGGCCGCCGTCTCGTCGCCGGCCAGGCGGGCCCGATCGAGCTGGGTGAAGAGCAGATCGAGCTCGCGGGCGTCGGCCTGGCGGAGGAACGTGTAGAGCTCCTCGATGAGGGCCGGCACAGAGGTCTTCTCGTGCATCGACTGATCGGGGAGCGGCCCGAACTCCGAGCGGAGAGCTGCGACCATCCACCCCGAGAGGTAGAGGTAGCGCTTGTTCGTGGTCTTGAGGTGCTTCTTGATCGAGATGAGCTTCTGCTGCCCGATGAATCCGTGCCAGACGCCGAGCGACTGGGTGTAGACCGAAGAGTCGGCGTCGTATTCGGCCATGTCGCGGCGCATGATGTCGGCGGTGTACTGGGCGATCTCGAGTCCGGTCTTGAAGCGGTTCTGCGCACGCATGCGGGCGACGGACTCGGGGTTGATGGCATCCCAGGCGGAGCCGTGCTCCGCCTTGAGTGCCCGGATGGCTTCGATGTCGTCCTGGTAGGTGGTCATTTCTGTTCCCTTCATTGGGCTGACGGTGGGGACTACTCGGATTCGATGAGGAAGCGCGAGTACGCCGAGAGGGTGAGGAAGGCCGGGAAATGGACGCCCAGTGCGACGTCGCGGAAGACCTCCGCGGCGTCGTCGAACCGGTCACCGGGGCGCCGCTGCACCTCGCCGAGCATCTCGGCGATGAGCGCCTCGATGTAGTCGCGGGTGATGCGGTCTCCCTCGGCCGTGGAGAGGTCCTGGTGGATCCATTGCCACACCTGTGAGCGGGAGATCTCCGCCGTGGCGGCATCCTCCATCAGGTTGTCGATCGCGACCGCGCCCAGGCCCCGCAGCCACGCCTCGATGTAGCGGATCGCGACCGACACGTTGTCGCGCACGCCCTGGGCGGTGATGGGACGCCCGATGCGCACGTCGATCAGGTCGGCCGGCGTGACGCTCACCTCGGGACGCTGCCGGTCCACCTGATTCGGCCGCTCGCCCAGCACCGCATCGAACTCGGCGCGGGCGACGGGGATGAGGTCGGGGTGCGCGACCCACGTGCCGTCGAAGCCGTCGCCGGCCTCGCGCTTCTTGTCGGCGGCGACCTTCTCGAAGGCGCGCTGCGTCACCTCGGGGTCCCGCCGGTTCGGGATGAAGGCGCTCATGCCGCCGATCGCGAAGGCGCCGCGCTTGTGGCAGGTCTTCACGAGCAGTTCGGTGTAGGCCCGCATGAACGGCACCGTCATCGTCACCTCGCTGCGGTCGGGCAGCACGAACCGGGAGCCGCGGCCGCGGTAGTTCTTGATGATCGAGAAGATGTAGTCCCAGCGGCCGGCGTTTAGGCCCGCGCAGTGGTGGCGCAGCTCATAGAGGATCTCCTCCATCTCGAACGCCGCCGGCAGGGTCTCGATGAGCACCGTCGCGCGGATGGTGCCGTGCGGGATGCCGATGTACTGCTCGCTGAAGGTGAAGACGTCGTCCCACAGCTTCGCCTCCTCGCTCGATTCGAGCTTGGCGATGTAGAAGTACGGGCCGCGTCCGTTCGCGATGAGCTGCGCGGCGTTGTGGAAGAAGTACAGGCCGAAGTCGACCAGGGAGCCGGATGCCGCCATCTCGCGGCCGAAGCGGTCGGTGAAGCGGATGTGGTGCTCGGTGAGGTGCCAGCCGCGCGGGCGCATCACGATCGTGGGCGTCTCTGCGGCGGTGACCTCGTAGCGCTTGCCCTCGGGACTCGTGTGCGACAGCTCGCCGCGGATCGCGTCGCGCAGGCTCAGCTGCCCTTCGATGACGTTCTTCCAGGTGGGGCTCGTTGCGTCCTCCTGGTCGGCGAGCCATACCTTGGCGCCGGAGTTCAGCGCGTTGATCGTCATCTTGGGGTCGGTGGGGCCGGTGATCTCCACGCGGCGGTCCTCGAGGCCCGGGCCGGCGCCGGCGACCTGCCAGGACTCGTCCTCGCGGATGTGCCGGGTGTCGTCGCGGAACTGCGGGTCGTGGCCGTTGCCGATCTCGAAGCGCCGCCGCAGGCGGTCGGCGAGCCGGTCGTGCCGACGCGCGCCGAAGCGGTGGTGCAGTTCGGTGAGGAACGCGAGGGCGTCGGGCGTGAGGATCTCGTCGTAGCGGGGCCCGAGGCGGCCGGCGACGTCGATCGTCGGCTCGGAGGTCTGGATGGCGATGGGGCCGGTGCGCGTGCGCATCGGGGTGGCGGTTGCAGGTGTCATGTCCCTGTTCTCCTGTGAGCGAGTGCGGGTGAGCGTTCCGGGGTGCGTCACCCGGCGTGTGGGCCGGTGCGGCAACCCGTGATCCGCGGTTCGGATCCCTGGGCGGTGCGTGGTGTGTCCACTATCCGGTGAAGTTGCGGGTCGCCGACGACCGGAATCGGTGTGAACTTTCCCGATAGTTCTGCGTTCGTGACAGAATCGCGGCATGACCACACGGTTCGCGGGAGCAACGTCGACGGTGACGGCGGACGATCAAGAGGTGGACCCACTCACGATGGGCCGGCGCATCCGGCAGCTGCGCACGGCACGGGGGATGACCCTCGACGAACTCGCCGGCGCGGTCGACCGCGCGCCGAGCCAGCTGTCGATGATCGAGAACGGCAGGCGCGAGCCGAAGCTGACCCTGCTGCGGGCGATCGCGCGGGCGCTGGGGACGACGCTGGACGCGCTGCTCGAGAGCGAGCCGCTGGATGAGCGCTCGACCCTGGAGATCCAGATGGAGCGGGCGATGCGGGGGCAGACGTTCCAGGCGCTCGGGATCGAGCCCTTCCGCGTCGGCAAGACGATGCCCACCGAGGCGCTCAAGGCCATGCTCGCGCTGCAGGGGGAGATCGAGCGGCTGCGCGACGAGCGCTCGGCGACGCCGGAAGAGGCTCGCCGCGCGAACGTGGCGCTGCGGCGCCTGATGCGCACGCAGAACAACTACTTTCCCGACCTGGAGCAGCACGCGCGGGATCTGCTGGACGCCGTGGGGCATCCGGGCGGCCCGCTGACGCAGCGCACGGCATCCGACATCGCCGCGCACCTCGGCTTCACGCTGCACTACGTGCCCGACCTGCCGCAGACCACGCGCAGCGTCGCGGACATCAAGAACGGCCGTCTGTACCTGTCGAGTCGGGGGAGGGCGCAGACCGATCCTCGCACCGCGGTGCTGCAGGCGCTGTCGAGCCGCATCCTCGGGCATTCCGAGCCGCACAGCTACGCGGAGTTCCTGCGCCAGCGGGTGGAGACGAACTACCTCACCGGAGCGCTGCTCATTCCCGAGGGGCACGTGGTGCCGGCGCTGACCGACGCCAAGGCGCGCCGTGCGCTGTCGATCGAGGACCTGCGTGACACGTACTCGGTGTCGTACGAGACCGCCGCCCACCGTTTCACCAACCTGGCGACGGTGCATCTCGGCATCCGCGTGCACTTCTTGAAGGTGCACGAGTCCGGGACGATCACGAAGGCGTATGAGAACGACGACGTGAACTTCCCCACCGACCGGCTGGGGTCCATCGAAGGCCAGATGTGCTGCCGCAAGTGGACGAGCCGGGTCGTGTTCGACGTCGACGACCACTTCAACCCCTACTACCAGTACACCGACACCGGCAACGGCACCTACTGGTGCACGGCCCGCGTGGAGGGATCGAGCGAGGGCGCGCACTCCGTGAGCGTGGGGGTGCGCTTCGACGACACGAAGTGGTTCCTCGGGAGGGACACCCCGAACCGGGGTGTGTCGAAGCACTCCGTGGAGGTGTGCTGCCGGCGCGCGCCGGTCGAGCTCGAATCGGCGTGGCGCGAGCACTCCTGGCCGAACGTGCGGACCCCCCGGACGCTCCTGGCGACGCTGCCGACGGGCTCGTTCCCGGGTGTGGACTCGACCGAGGTGTACGAGTTCCTCGAGGCCCACGCTCCGCGCTGAGCCCGCCGCAGCCCGCGGGGACGACGGCGTCCGCGTCCGGCGCTACGCTCGCGCACATGACACTCACCGACCCGGGCCCGACGACGCCGACGGGCGGACCCGGCCTGCCCCAGCGGCGGCACCTGGTCACCGCCCTTCCCGGACCCCGTTCCCAGCAGATCCTCGCGCGTAAGGTCGCCGCCGTGCCCCAGGGCGTGGGCCACACCGTGCCCGTGGCCGCGGTGGCGGCCGGCGGTGGGGTGGTCGTCGATGCCGACGGCAACTCCCTCATCGACCTCGGCTCGGGCATTGCCGTCACCACGGTCGGTGCGTCGCACCCGAAGGTGGTCGAAGCGATACAGGCCCAGGCCGCGCAGTTCACGCACACCTGCTTCATGATCTCGCCGTACGAGTCCTACATCGCCGTCGCCGAGGCGCTGAACCGCCTGACCCCGGGCGACCACGACAAGAAGAGCGCGCTGTTCAACTCCGGCGCCGAGGCCGTCGAGAACGCCGTGAAGATCGCCCGCAAGTACACCGGCAAACAGGCCGTCGTGGCATTCGACCACGGCTATCACGGGCGCACCAACCTCACGATGGCACTGACGGCGAAGTCGATGCCCTACAAGAGCGGCTTCGGGCCGTTCGCCCCCGAGGTCTACCGCGTCCCCGGGTCGTATCCGTTGCGCGACGCACTCTCCGGCCCGGATGCCGCCGCTCGCGCGATCACCCTCATCGACAAGCAGGTGGGCGCCGACAACCTGGCGGCCGTCATCATCGAGCCCATCCAGGGGGAGGGCGGGTTCATCGTCCCGGCCGACGGTTTCCTTCCCGCCATCGCGGACTGGTGCCGCGCCAACGGCGTCGTCTTCATCGCCGACGAGGTGCAGTCCGGCTTCGCCCGCACCGGCGCCATGTTCGCCAGCGAACTGTTCGGGATCGTGCCCGACCTCGTCACGACGGCGAAGGGCATTGCAGCCGGGATGCCGCTGGCCGCCGTGACCGGCCGGGCGGAGATCATGGATGCCGCCCACCTCGGCGGCCTCGGCGGCACGTACGGCGGCAACCCCGTCGCGTGCGCCGCAGCGCTCGCCGCGATCGACGCCTTCGAGAACGATGGCCTGATCGAGCGGGCCCAGCACCTCGAGCGGCTGCTGCGCGGCCGGCTGGAGCCGCTCGCCGCCGCCGACCCGCGCATCGGTGAGGTGCGTGGCCGCGGGGCGATGATGGCGATGGAGTTCGTCGATCCCGACACCGGTGCGCCCGACGCGGCGCTGACGGCCGCCGTGGCCAAGGCGGCGCTCGCCGAAGGGGTCATCCTGCTCACCTGCGGCACCCACGGCAACGTCATCCGCTTCCTGCCGCCCCTGTCGATCCCCGACGACCTGCTGCACGAGGGCCTGGACGTCGTGGCATCCGCCCTGGCTTCGCGCTGAGACATCCCGGCACCCGGCATGCCGACGGGACACCGCGCGTGCGTGCGTGGCGACCCTCGAGGACGGCATGATGGGCCTCACCCACACGCTGATCCCCGCTGCGGGCGGGGGAACGGAGCATCCATGAGCACGTATGCGGTCGTGAACCCCGCCACCGGGGAAACCCTCGCCACCTATCCCACCGCCACCGACATCGAGGTCGAGGAGGCCCTCGTCGCCGCAGACGAGGCCGCGCGCGGCTGGCTGCGCGAGTCATCGGTCGAGGAGCGGGCACGGCTGCTGCGCCGGGTTGCCGAACTGCACCGTGAGCGGCGCGACGCACTGGCGGAAATCATCGTGCGGGAGATGGGCAAGCCCCTCACCGCTGCCCTCGGCGAGGTCGACTTCGCGGCCGACATCACCGAGTACTACGCCGACAACATCGGCAGGATCACCGCCGACACCCCGCTGGAGATCCTGGGCGAGGGCACCGCCGTCATCCGCCGGTCACCCCTGGGCGTGCTGCTGGGGATCATGCCGTGGAACTTCCCGTACTACCAGGTGGCTCGCTTCGCCGCTCCGAACATCGCCATCGGCAACGCCATCCTGCTCAAGCACGCCCCGCAGTGCCCGCAGTCGGCCGAGGCCATCGCCGGCATCTACTCCGACGCGGGGTTCCCGCCCGGCGTCTACACGGACCTGCGCCTCACCAACGAGCAGGCTGCGCAGGTGATCGCCGACCCCCGTGTGCAGGGGGTGTCCGTCACCGGTTCCGAGCGCGCCGGGGCAGCGGTCGCGGAGGTCGCGGGCCGCCATCTCAAGAAGGCCGTGCTGGAGCTCGGCGGCTCCGACCCGTTCCTGCTGCTGTCCAGCGACGACCTGGACCAGGCGGTGCAGGCGGCCGTCGAGGCGAGACTCGACAACGTGGGGCAGTCCTGCAACGGGGCGAAGCGCTTTCTGGTCGTCGATGACCTCTACGACGCATTCCTGGAGAAGTTCGCCGCAGCGATGTCGGCGGCGACCGTGGGCGACCCCTTCGCCGAAGAGACCGTGCTCGGGCCGCTGTCGTCGGTGAGTGCGGCAGAGCGTCTGGCGGAGCAGGTCGACCGTGCCGTGGCCCAGGGTGCGACGCTCGTCACGGGCGGCACCCGCGACGGCGCGTTCTACCCCGGTACCGTGCTGACCGGGGTGACGCGCGACATGGACGCCTACCGTGAGGAGTTCTTCGGGCCTGTGGGGGTCGTCTACCGGGTGGCCGACGAGGACGAGGCGGTCAAGGTCGCCAACGACACCGGTTTCGGCCTGGGCTCCTACGTCTTCACCACCGACCCTGAGCAGGCGGAGCGCGTGGCGGATCGCATCGACGCCGGGATGGTCTACGTCAACGTCGTGCTGGCGGATTCGCCGGAGCTCCCGTTCGGGGGAGTCAAGCGCAGCGGCACGGGACGGGAGCTCGGGCTGCTCGCGGCCGATGAATTCGTCAACAAGAAGCTGATCCGGGTCGCGCCGACCGCTTGAGCCTCTGGCATCCGCCCGTCGTCGGGGGTTGGATGGAGGTATGGATCAGTTGCAGGAGTTCGTCGACGCCCTGTCGGACGGGGAGTGCTGGGAGAGGCTCGCCGGGCAGAAGCTCGGACGCCTCGTCACGCATGTGAAGGATGTGCTGGACATCTTTCCGGTCAACTTCGTCGTCGACGACGGCACCATCGTCTTCCGCACCGCGCCGGGCAGCAAGCTCTTCGAGCTGACCGTCAACGACGAAGTGCTCTTCGAAGCGGACGACCACGACGACGATGACGCGTGGAGCGTCGTGGTGCGCGGGCACGCCCGCGTGCTCGATACGAGCGAAGAGGTGCACGCGGCCGACGCGCTGCCGCTTCATCCGTGGATTCCGACGCTCAAGTACCACTACGTGCGGATCGAGCCCGTCGCGGTCTCGGGGCGGGCCTTCGCCCGCAAACCCGAGCCGGACCGTTACGGAATCGCCGAGTACTGACCGGCGCGGGCCCGGGTCGCGCGGCCTGCCGGTCGGCGGGATTCGCCGGGCGCAGAGGGCATGCCGTACACTGGGGTGTGCAGTCGAAATCTGCATTCTTTCGCCGTGCCCGGGAGCGGAATTCCGTCCTTGTCACAGCCGGAGTGCGATTTCATCCTGAGGCCCCCGGGCCTTTAGGGCGGTAGCTCAATTGGCAGAGCAGCGGTCTCCAAAACCGCAGGTTGCAGGTTCGATTCCTGTCCGCCCTGCGCGTCAGCACACGCTGGCACACCAGGTCACACACAGGTGGGGTTGATGGTCCAGGACGAGTCGAAGGGCGAGGTCGTCGCCAACGACGCGCCGCGTGAGAAGAAGCCGAACTTCTTCCAGCGCATCGCCATCTTCATCCGTCAGGTCTTTGCGGAACTCCGCAAGGTCGTGACCCCCACCCGCCAGGAACTCCTGAAGTTCACGGGAGTCGTGCTCGGCTTCGTCGTCGTGATGATGGCGATCGTCTACGGTCTCGACTGGGTGTTCACCTGGTTGGCGCAGATCGTCTTCGGCGTCCCGCTCTGAGCGCACACGCCGGATCCACTCCGGTGACCCGGGACATGGCGCCGGATCCAAGAACGGAAGAGGACCCAAGTGTCTGAAAAGTATGTCGACGACGCCGATTGGGCGACCGCTGCCGAGCAGTCCAGTGAGGACGACGAAGCCCAGGAGGGCAACGTGCTCGCTGAAGAGGAGCGCGCGTCCGAGCCGGCCGAGCGTGCCGCCGTGCACATCGTCGAGGACGGTGACGGGCAGCAGGATGAGACTTCCGACCTGGACGGTGTCGAGGTCGACGACCCCGAGGCCGACGCCATCGTGAACGACGCTCTGGAGATCGACGAGGCCGCCGAGGCCGAGGCCGCCGCAGAGGTGCTCAACGACTCGCTCGCCGAAGAGCAGGCCGAGCGCGTCGCCGAGCAGGCCGATGAGGTCACCCCGTACGACGGTCCCGATGTCAACGGCGAGCCCGACGCTCCCGCCGAGGACGTGGACTTCCTCGCGGACTTCGCCGCGGCCGGTCGCGTCGTCGACGACGCGGAGGCGGCGGAAGAGTCCGGCGAAGAGGACGAGGACGCCGAAGAGGACCCCTACGAGGCGTTCCGCGCCGAGCTGCGCAGCCTTCCGGGCAAGTGGTACGTCATCCACTCCTACGCCGGCTTTGAGCGCAAGGTGAAGGCCAACATCGAGCAGCGCAAGTCGACGCTCGAGGTCGAAGAGGACATCTACCAGGTCGAGGTCCCCATGGAGGACGTCGTCGAGATCAAGAACGGTCAGCGCAAGATGGTCACGCGCGTCCGGATCCCCGGCTACGTGCTCGTGCGCATGGAGCTGAACGAGGACACCTGGTCGGTCGTGCGTCACACGCCCGGCGTCACCGGCTTCGTCGGCAACGCCCACAACCCGACGCCGCTGCGCTTCGAAGAGGCCTTCAACATGCTGAAGTCCCTCGTCGAGGTCAAGGAGGTCGCCTCTGCCAAGGGCGGCGCTGCCAAGGGCTCGGCCACGCAGGCGCGCAGCATCCCCGCCGAGGTCGACTTCGAGGTGGGCGAGACGATCACGATCAAGGAAGGCTCGTTCGCCGGTCTTCCCGGTTCGATCAGCGAGATCAAGCCCGAGAGCGGCAAGCTCACGGTGCTCGTCTCCCTGTTCGAGCGCGAGACCCCCGTCGAGCTGTCCTTCGACCAGGTCACCAAGCTCTGACCGCTCCCGGTCACGACGAACGCCCCGCAGCCCATCGGCCGCGGGGCGTTCTCGCGTTCACGGGGCGTGCTTGCCCGCCCAGTGCGGGCTGTGGATGAGGCCGATGAGGTTGCCGAAGGGGTCGGCGATGGTCGCTGACCACCAGCCCTCGCCACGCTGTGTCACCGGCTCGAAGGTGGTTGCGCCGAGCTCGAGCAGGCGATCGACACTGTCGTGGATGTCGTCGACGTGCATGCTGACGACGGCGCCGCCGGGCGCAGGCTGCACCGGCCGGAAGGCGGCATCCATCAGGGCGAGCTCGTCTTCGTCGTCACCGAATCGCCACTCCGCGTACTGAGGCGGCCCCTGTTCGGGGCGGGTGAAGTACGGCGGGGAGCCGAGAACGGTGGAGTACCAGTCGATGGCGGCATCCATGTCGTCGGAGACGAGATTGAGATTGGCCAGTCCGCGGAACATGAGTCCTCCTCGGGGATGATGTGGACCCATGGTCCCGCCGACCGGGGACACTGTCGACGGCGGCGCCGGGGTCGATGCGCGGGGAGGGCGCGGGGATCGGGTAAGATTGTGGAGTTTGCACGTGCGTTCAGCGCGCGGGCAGACCAACCGCCGTCCGGAACCGCCGGACACGCGGGAGATGGACGCGGTCCCGAGCCTGGCGACGGACCGGTCCTTCGAAGAGAGGAAGCTACACATGGCACCCAAGAAGAAGGTGACCGGCCTGATCAAGCTCCAGATCAAGGCCGGCGCCGCGAACCCCGCGCCGCCGATCGGTCCGGCGCTCGGTCAGCACGGCGTCAACATCATGGAGTTCTGCAAGGCGTACAACGCCGCGACCGAGTCGCAGCGCGGCAACGTCATCCCCGTGGAGATCACGGTCTACGAAGACCGCAGCTTCACGTTCGTCCTGAAGACGCCCCCGGCCGCGGAGCTCATCAAGAAGGCCGCCGGTGTGGCCAAGGGATCGCAGACCCCGCACACCACCAAGGTGGGCAAGCTCACCAAGGAGCAGGTGCGTCAGATCGCCGAGACCAAGCAGCCCGACCTGAACGCGAACGACATCGAGGCCGCCTCGAAGATCATCGCCGGCACCGCCCGTTCCATGGGCATCACGGTTGAGGACTGAGGGGGATAACGAACATGGCTAAGTCCAAGGTTTACAACGCAGCGGCCGAGAAGATCGAGCCCGGCAAGTTCTATTCGTCCACCGAGGCCGTTCAGCTGGCCAAGGAGACCGGGTCGAAGAAGTTCGACTCGACCGTCGAGGTCGCGCTCAAGCTCGCCGTCGACCCGCGCAAGGCGGACCAGATGGTCCGTGGCACGGTCATCCTGCCCCACGGCACGGGCAAGACCGCCCGCGTCATCGTGTTCGCAACGGGCCCGGCGGCCGAGGCCGCCATCGCCGCAGGTGCGGACGAGGTCGGCGGTGCCGAGCTCATCGAGAAAGTCGCCGGTGGCTGGACCAACTTCGACGCAGCGGTCTCCACGCCCGAGCTCATGGGCCAGGTCGGTCGCCTCGGTAAGGTGCTGGGTCCCCGCGGCCTCATGCCGAACCCGAAGACCGGCACCGTGACCCCCAACCCGGCCAAGGCCGTGGAGGAGATCAAGGGCGGAAAGATCGAGTTCCGTGTCGACAAGCACGCCAACGTGCACTTCGTCGTCGGCAAGGCGTCGTTCTCGGCCGAGCAGCTGGACGAGAACTTCAAGGCCGCGCTCGAAGAGATCGTGCGTCTGAAGCCGTCGAGCTCGAAGGGCCGTTACATCCAGAAGGGTGCGGTGTCGACCACGTTCGGCCCCGGCATCCCGCTGGACGTCAACGTCTTCTGAGCCCACCCGCTCACACGCAGGGACCTCGCCTTCGGGCGGGGTCCCTGCGTCGTTTCCGGGCCGTCTGCCGGGCGAGGTGCTCACGAGAGGGTGCTCGCCTGTCGCGAATGGTCGCTGCAGGCGCCGGGAAAGCGTGGTCCGCGCCAGGTGAGGGGTGTGTGGGAGTGGCGGCAGGAGCGGGAATGGGAGTGGCGGGGACAGTGGAGCGGGACGCTGGTCAAGCGGTCGGCAGGACGTCGAACCCCGCGGAGCGCCGGGGGTCGCGTTCGGTCACTGCTGCGGCATCTACCCGAGAGCCCGGAGGGCCCTCGGCCATCCACGCGAGCACGGCGTCCACCTGCTCCGCGGTGCCCTCGATCTCGGCCTCGACCGTGCCGTCGCGGCGGTTGCGCACCCATCCGGACGTCCCGGCATCCGTGGCCACCATGCGCAGCGTGTACCGGTAGCCGACGCCCTGCACTTCGCCGCGGACGATCACGTGCACCCGTCTCATCGCTCCATCGTGCCCCGCGCGGCGTCGGGGCGCGACCTCCATCAGTGCGGCAGGACGAGGCTGACCGCGAGCGCAGCCATCACCACGGCGATGAGCCCGTCGAGCACCCGCCAGGCGCGTGGCGTCGAGAGCCATCGCCCGAGGTACCTCGCCCCGTAGGCAAGGGAGAAGAACCACGTCACGCTCGCGGTCATGGCGCCGAACGCGAACACCCAGCGCAGGTCGCCGTGGGTGCTGGCGATGCTGCCGAGCAGGAAGACCGTGTCGAGGTAGACGTGCGGGTTCAGCCAGGTGAGCGCCAGGCAGGTGAGCAGCACCGGCGCGAGCCGGGGCCGCGTCACGGTCGCGTGGGACGGAGCGGATGCCGCCTCGTCGCGGGTCGACGCCGGGTCCGTCGCGCCGGCGGCGTCGGCCGCGCCGGCGAAAGTCGCACCGGTGGGTCGCCACGCGCGACGGGCGGCGAGCAGGGCGTAGGCGAGCAGGAACGCCGCGCCCGCCCAGCGGACGACATCGACGAGCCACGGCACCGCCTGCAGCGCAGCGCCCAGGCCCGCCACCCCCACGGCGATGAGCGCGGCATCCGATGCGGCGCACACGATCGCGACCGCCGCGACGTGCTCGCGCCGTACCCCTTGACGCAGCACGAAGAGGTTCTGCGCGCCGATCGCGACGATTAGGGACAGACCGAGAGCGAAGCCGGCGGCGAGAGAGGAGAGCACCCTTCGACGCTACGTCCACCGGCTGGATCAGTACAGCTCAAGATCTTTCACGCCCATTAGCATGCCTTATGCCTCGAATTCCCGTGGACCTGGCCGAGACCCTGGCCGCCGTCATCGACGAGGGCACGCTGGATGCTGCGGCGCGGCGCCTGCATGTGACGCCGTCGGCAGTCAGCCAGCGCATCAAGGCGCTGGAACAGCACGTGGGTCGGGTGCTGCTGGTGCGGTCGAAGCCCGTGCGTCCCACCGATGCCGGCCGGGCGGTGGTGCGCCTGGCGCGGCAGTTCGCGCTGCTCGAGCACGATGCGGTGCGGGAACTCGGTGGCGAGCAGGCGGCGGTCACCTCGGTGCCGCTGGCCGTCAACGCGGATTCGCTGGCGACGTGGTTCCTGCCGCCCCTGGCGCGGCTGTCGCGCAGGCATCCGGTCGTGTTCGATCTGCACCGCGACGACCAGGACTTCACCGCGGGGCTGCTGGAGAGCGGCACGGTGATGGCGGCGGTGACCTCGCAGGGCGCGCCGGTCGCCGGGTGTGCCGTGACCGCGCTCGGCACGCTGCGCTACGAGCCGGTGGCCACGCCCGGCTTCGTGGCGCGGTGGTTCCCCGGCGGAGCCGACGTCGGGGCCCTCGCTGCGGCGCCGCTCGTCGACTTCGACCGTCGCGATGATATCCAGCGCGCGTGGCTCGGCCGTCGCGGCGTCGACCCGGGGGAGCCCCCGCGCCACTACGTACCGGCATCGCACGACTTCGCCTCCGCCGTCACGCTCGGGTTGGGCTGGGCGATGCTGCCCCGGTTGCAGTCGCAGCGTGCGCTGGATGCCGGAGAGCTCGTGCTGCTGGGTGACGACGCGGTCGACGTGCCGCTGTACTGGCAGCAGTGGAATCTTCGGTCCCCGCTGCTGGATGCGATCGCCGACGAGCTCGTCGGCGAAGCGCGGCGGGTGCTCGTGTCCTGAGCTCAGTCGTCGCTGATGCGCAGCACCGACTTGCCGCGGGTGTGTCCGCGTTCCAGCTCGCGGTGGGCCTCGGCCGCCTCCTCGAGGTCGAAGACGCGGTCGAGGTACACCCGGATGGATCCCGACTCCAGCAGCCGCGCAAGGGTGGCGAGCACGCCGCCGTCGGGGATCACCTTGTAGGACGTCGCCCGCATGCCGGCCGCGGCGGCGGCGTCGGCGTAGCCGGGCCACCCGCCCGTGGGGACCAGCACATACAGTCCGCCCGGGCGCATCACCGTCAGCGACCGCGTGCCGGTGTCGTCGTGCACGTTGCCGACGAGGTCGATGACCACGTCCACGTCTGCGACGACGTCTTCGAACCGCGTGGTCGCGTAGTCGATGGCCACCGACGCGCCGAGGTCCCGCAGCCACGGCAGGTTCGCCGCGGACCCGGTGGCAGTCACGTGCGCGCCGAAGTACGACGCCAGCTGCACCGCGAAGTGCCCGACGCCGCCGCTGCCGGCGTGGATCAGGATCCGCTGGCCCTCGTGCGCGTGCGCCGTTTCGACGACGAGACCCCAGGCTGTGAGGGCCGCGAGGGGCACCCCGGCCGCTTCGGCGTGCGACAGTGACGCGGGCTTGCGTGCCACCGACAGTGTGGGAACGACCGCGTACTCGGCATACGCGCCGCCCGAGCGCGGAAACGGCACCATGCCGTATACCTCGGTCCCGGGGGGCAGCGGGTGCGCCTCGTAGGGCGCCTTGACGACGACGCCGCTGAAGTCGAAGCCGAGGGTGCTCGGGTACGACCCGATGCCGGCCGTCGCCCCCGCGCCGCCTCGGGTCTTGGCGTCGATCGGGTTGACGCCGGCTGCCACGACGCGCACGAGCACCTCGCTCAGCACGGGCGTCGGCACCGGCACCTCAGCGAGGCGCAGCACGTCGGCCGCGCCGGGTGCGTCGTACACGACGGCTCTCATCGTGGCGGGCGGGTCGGAGACGACGACGGTCCCCGCTTCGGGGACGGTGGTCGATCTCAGCGGCCGGAATCTCATCGGTCGCTCCTTCCGCGCGCCGCGTGGTGGGCGGCAGCGCTGCTCGATTCAGCCCGGGATGGGGCGGGAACTACAGTCAACCTCGCGTATGTCTCGACCGTGTTACGTGTCGGAGAAGTCTCGTGATCGGGGGCGTCCGGGGGCGCCCCGACCTCGTGGCGGGGGAGAGAGGGGCTCAGAGTCGAGCGGCCAGGGCGTCGACATACGCGGGGTCGAGGACGTGCTGGGTGACCATGATGGCAGCTCCACGCACGCCGGCCGTCTCGCCGGCCTGGGACTGCACGATTCCCAGGTGCTGGGTGGCGAGGGGAATCGAGCGTCGGTAGACCACCTCCCGGATGCCGGCGAGCAGATGCTCTCCGGCGCGGGCGATGCTTCCGCCGATCACGATGAGGGAGGGGTTGAGCATGTTCACCACGGTGGCGAGCACCTCACCGACCTCCCGGCCGGCCTGCCGCGTGGCGGAGATGGCGGCAGGGTCGCCCGCCCGCACGAGTGACACCACGTCGGAGCTCGCGCGGGCCTCGATGCCCTGGGCGCGCAGCTCGGCCGCGATCGCGGTGCCGCTGGCGATCGCCTCGAGATCGCGCTCGTCCCCCGGGGGGCGCGGCGAGTCGCGACTGTACGGCACCTGCACGTGGCCCATGTCGCCGGCGGAGCCCTGCGCCCCCCGCTGCAGTCGCCCGCCGGAGATGATCCCCGCGCCGATGCCGGTGGAGACCTTCACGAAGACGAGGTCGTCGACTCCCGGCCAGCTGACGGCCTGTTCACCCAGGGCCAGGATGTTCACGTCGTTGTCGACGAGCACCGGCACCGCGAACGTGCGCTGCACGTACGCGGGCACGTCGAAGCGGTCCCATCCGGGCATGATCGGGGGGTTGGTGGGGCGGCCGGTGGAGTGCTCGACGGGTCCCGGGACTCCGATGCCGACACCGACGATCCTGCCGGGCACGGCGTCGATCTCCTGCAGCAGCACGTGGGCGTCCGCGAGGGCGCTGTCGAGCACCGACTCGGGCCCCGCGGCGATGTCCTGGGGGCGGGTGCGGGAGGTCAGAATCCGCCCGGCGAGGTCGGCGATGGCGACCGTCGCCCGCGTGGCCCCGAGGTCGACGGCCACCGTCAGGCCCGCCAGCGGATTGAAGGCGATGCGCACGGGAGGGCGGCCACCGGTCGAGACGGCCTCGCCTGCCGGCCGCACCAGTCCGCTGGCCAAGAGCGCATCGACGCGCGACGAGACGGTGGAACGGGCCAAGCCGGTGACGGTCGTCAGCTCCGCCTTCGTGCGCGCGCGTCCGTCGCGAAGGATCTGAAAGATCTGTCCCGCCTCGGGGCGCGCGGCTGCGGTGCCCCGAGCGACGTCGACCATGCGGACAGTAAAGCACAGGACTTGTGTCGACTGCGGCGCGCCAACGGAGTCGTTGGCGGGCACTTTTGCCGGCGCTCTATCAAAAGGCTGGCATGCGTGGCACAATCCCCCCATGACGATGGACGTCCTCGACACTGGTGTCGGAACGATCCGCACCGGCGTGCTCGGCGGGGGGTTCATGGCCCGCGTGCATGCCGCGGCTGCCCGTACCGCCGGCTCGCCGCTGGTGGCGGTGGCATCCTCAACCCCGGCTCGGGCAGCCGACGCTGCTCGTCGGCTCGGTGCGGCGCGCAGCGAAGGGGATGCCGCGGCCCTGATCGCGGCATCCGACATCGACATCGTGCACGTGTGCACGCCCAACGCCACGCACGCCGACTACGCCCTCGCAGCACTCGCGGCCGGTCGCCACGTCGTGTGCGAGAAGCCTCTCGCCACCACCGCCGCCGACGCTCGAAGGCTGGTCGAGGCGGCGGCGGATGCCGGCGTGGTCGCGGCCGTCCCCTTCGCGTACCGCTACCACCCGATGGTGCGAGAAGCGCGCGCCCGCGTCGCGCGCGGCGAGATGGGCGCCCTCCTCTCGGTGCAGGGCGCCTACCTGCAGGACTGGCTGCTCGCGGCATCCGACGACGACTGGCGCGCCGACAGTGCGGAGGGCGGGCCGTCCCGCGCGTTCGCCGACATCGGATCCCACCTCTGCGATCTGCTCGAGTTCGTCGCGGGGGAGCCGATCGTGCGCCTGTCAGCGGTCACCCGTCGCGTCTTCGACCGCCGTGGCGGTCGGGAAGTCGGCAACGAGGACATCGCCGCGCTGGTGGTCGAGCTCCGCTCGGGTGCCGTCGGCAGCCTGCTGGTGTCGCAGATGGCACCGGGGCGCAAGAACGCGCTCGTCCTGGAGCTGCACGGCAGCCAGGAGAGCCTCAGATTCGCGCAGGAGCAGCCGGAGGAGCTGTGGGTCGGGGGGCGCCGCGGCTCCCAGCTGCTCCTGCGTGATCCTGCCACCGCGGACGCGTCGTCGGCGCGTCTGCAGCGGATGCCCGCCGGGCACCCGATGGGATATCAGGATGCCTTCGATGGCTTCGTCGCGGACGTGCACGCCGCCATCCGGGGCGAGGCCCCCGACGGCCTGCCGACGTTCGCCGACGGGCTGCGGGCCGCCCTGCTGGCGGAGGCCGTGCTGGCCTCGGCCGCGCGGCACGAGTGGGTCGAGGTGGAGTCGTGACCGACACGGCGCTGGCCGACGCCCCGGTGCCCGCCGGCCCCGGTGAGGTGGTGCTGCGCGCCGCCGGCATCGGCAAGAGCTTCTTCGGAGTCCCCGTGCTGCAGGACGTGTCGCTGGAGCTGCGCCGCGGGGAGGTGCACGGCCTCGTCGGCGAGAACGGCGCGGGCAAGTCCACGCTCATGAAGATCCTCGCGGGTGTGCACCAGCCCGATTCCGGGGCGGTGGAGTTCGAGGGACGGCGCGTGACGTTCGCCCACCCGCGGCAGGCGATGGATGCCGGCCTCGTGACGGTGTTCCAGGAGTTCACGCTGCTTCCCGAGAGATCCGTCGCGCAGAACGTCTTTCTCGGGCGCGAGCCGCGGCGCGCCGGCTTCATCGACACGCGCGCGATGGTGGCGCGCACCCGCGCGCTGCTGGACGACCTCGGCGTCTCGTTCATCGACCCGACCGGGCGCGTGGGATCGCTCACGGTGGCGGAGCAGCAGATCGTCGAGATCGTCAAGGCGCTGTCGTTCGACGCGCGCGTGATCTCGATGGACGAGCCCACCGCCGCGCTGAGCGACCACGAGGTGGAGCTGCTGTACGCGATCGTGCGCAAGCTCACCGCGCGCGGCGTCGCCGTGCTCTACGTCTCGCACCGCCTGAAGGAGATCTTCGACCTCTGTGACCGCATCACCGTGCTGAAGGACGGGATGCTGGTCTCCACCGACCCGGCCGCGAGCCTGACCACCGACGAGCTGGTGCGGCGCATGGTCGGTCGCCCGATCCAGTCGTACTTCCCCGGCCCCGTCCCCGGGACGGTGCGCGGCGGGGCACGCGTCGAGCTCGAGGCCTGTGGCAACGGGTTCGTCGACGGTGTCACCCTCTCCGCGCATGCCGGCGAGATCGTGGGGATCGCGGGCCTGCAGGGGTCCGGTCGCACCGAGCTTGTCGAGGCGATCTTCGGCGTGCAGCCGTTCACCCGCGGCACGATGCGCCTGGACGGCCGAGTGGTCACGCTGCGCTCGGCTCGCGCCGCCGTGCGGGCGGGGCTGGCGCTGGTCACCGAGGACCGCAAGGCGCAGGGTCTGGCCCTCAGCCAGTCGGTGCTCGACAACACGCTGCTGGTCATCCGCGGCGTCTTCGCGACCCGCACCCGTGCCGCCCGCCGAGAGGCGCCCGGCATCCTGGGGTCCCTCGAAGTCACCGCCGGTCGCCTGGAGCAGGAGGTGCGCTACCTGTCCGGCGGCAACCAGCAGAAGGTGGTGCTCGCGAAGTGGCTCGTCACCGGGCCGCAGGTCGTGCTCTTCGACGAGCCCACCCGCGGTATCGATGTGGGCGCGAAGATCGCGGTGTATCAGCTCATGCGGCAGCTGGCGGCTGACGGCAAGGCGGTGCTCATGGTCTCGAGCGAGCTGCCCGAGGTCATCGGCATGAGCGACCGCATCGTCGTCATGCGCGACGGCGAACTGGTGGCCGAGCTGCCTGCCGGCGCCGCCGAGCACGAGGTGCTCGCTGCGGCGACGGGTTCCGGTGGCTCCCGTCCGTCCGACGCCCACCCGCAGGCCGGCGCCGCGTCGGGCCGCGCTGCCGACGGCGGGCCGGGGGAGGGCGCGCCATGAGGCGGCTGCGGCCCGATGCCAGCCTGATCGTGCTGGCGATCCTCATCCTCGTCATCGCGGTGGGCGCCGTGCTCGTCGCGACCGTCGGGCGCAGTTTCTTCAGCCCCGGCAACATCCGCGACATCCTCACCGGGATGAGCGTGCTGGGCCTCGTCGCCCTCGGGCAGACGCTCGTGATCCTGGGCGCCTCGCTCGACCTCTCGGTGACGTATGTCATGAGTCTGGCGAGCCTCATCGCCGCGACGACGATGGCGGGGAACTCCGCCAACGTGCCGTGGGCGGTGACGCTCACGCTGCTCGTGTGCGCCGGCATCGGACTTGCGAACGGTCTCATCGTCACCGTCCTCAAAGTCAACGGGTTCATCGCCACGCTCGGGGTGGGGCTCATCCTCCAGGGCGTGCTGAACACGCGGTTCCAGGGGAGCGCCGGATCGGTCCCGTGGTCCTTCCAGCTGGTCGGCGCGACCGGCATCGGTCCGATCCCCGTCTCGACGGTCATCATGCTGGCCCTGGCCGTGCTGGTGTGGTTCCTGCTCGGCCGCACCCGCACCGGCGCCCACCTGTTCGCCGTCGGCGGCGACCCCGAGGTCTCCCGGCTGTCTGGCCTGCGCACCCAGCCGCCCCTCATCGTCGCGCACGTCCTGTGCTCGGTGTTCGCGGGTCTGGCCGGGCTGCTGCTGGCGAGCAGGCTGGGGGTGGGCAGCCCCACCGTCGGCCAGCAGGGCGGATACGCACTGCTGTCGATCGCCGCCGTCGTGCTGGGCGGCACGCTTCTGATGGGCGGCCGAGGGTCGGTCTGGGGCACCATCGGAGGCGTGGCGATCTTCGCGGTCGTCGACAACGTCATGAGCGTGATGCAGGTGAACCCGTTCCTCAAAGACGTCGTGCGCGGGGTCGTGATCGTCGCGGCGGTGGCCATCTACAGCCGCCGGGCCATCGTGCGCCGTCGGGCACGGTTCGGTCCGGGCGGCACGCGCACCGGCGGGGATGCCAGGGCGGCCGCGGCCGCGCCGGCGATGGTCGCAGCCTCGGCCGATCTCCTGGCCGAGGCCGGCCACGTCGGGTCCGGCCAGGTCGGCGCCCGACGGGGTGCCGCACCGGCGGGAGGCGAGGGCGGATGAGCGTCGTGCGCACCCTGCTGAGCCCGCGAGGGGCGGTCTTCCTGCTGCTGGCCGTTCTGCTCGTCGCGGTCGCCGTGCTGAGCCCCGGCTTCGCCGAGCCAGGGCAGATCATGCGGTTCATCCAGCGGGTGGCGCCGGTCGCCATCGTCGCGATCGGGCAGTACTTCGTCATCGTCGCCGGCGAGTTCGACCTCTCGCAAGGTTCGCTGATCACCGCGCAGGTCATCATCGCCGGCAACCTCGTCGGCCAGGACGATTCGCGCACCCTGCCGGTCCTGGCGCTGATGGTGGTCTTCGGTGTCGTCGTCGGCGTGGTCAATGGCTTCCTCACCACCCTGCTGAAGGTCCCCTCGTTCATCGTGACGCTCGGCATGATGCTGGCGCTGCTGGGCGGGGTCATGTGGTGGACAGGGGGAGCGGCGACGGGCAACCCGGCCGACAGCTTCCGCCAGATCGGCCGGGGCGGCCTGCGGGACCTTCCCCTCATCGAGTTTCTGCCGTGGGCGGCGCCGATCCTCGCCGCCTGGCTCGCCCTGGCGGTCTGGCTCACCCGCCGGCCGTTCGGCAAGATGCTCATCGCGATCGGCGACAACGCCGGCGCCGTCCGCTACGCGGGCGCGCGGGGGTGGTGGATCGTGACACGCGCTTTCATCTTCTCGTCGCTGTCGGCAACCCTCACCGCCGTGCTGCTGGTCGGCTTCGCCGGAGTGCACCCCTCGGTCGGGCGAGGGTACGAGTTCGTGGCGATCACCGCCGTGGTTCTCGGCGGAGTGGTGCTCGGCGGTGGGCGTGGCTGGGTCGTGGCGGCCGTCGCGGGCGCTTTCGTGCTGGAAGCGCTCTTCCTGCTGATGAACATCGCCGAGGTGCCGGCCACGCTGCGCGACGCCGTGCAGGGCGTCATCATCATCGCCGCCGTGGCGTACTCGGGCTTCGCCTTCCAGGCACGACGCCGCCCCGCGCCGCCGACCTCGCCCGTCCCCCGACCTGACGACGCAGTGCCGCCGGGCGCTGCAGAGGACGCAACCGCATCACCTGTCCTGGCCGCCGACGGCGGCACAACCAGAGGAGAATAACCAATGCGACGATCAATGAAGATCGCCACCACATCGGTGGCCCTGGTCGGCCTCTTCGCCCTCGCGGCGTGCACGACCGACCCTGCGGTGGCTCCGCCGGACGCCCCGGAGACCGGTGATGCCGCCGCTCCCGAAGGCGACGAGTGGTTCGACCAGGAGCTGTTCGACGCGCAGTTCGCCCAACGGGAGGTCGAGCCAGCCGGCCCTGAGGCGGAGCCGTACCTGCAGCACATCGACGCCGAGATGGTCGACACCTCGCAGTACGCCGGCGAGGGTGCGAAGAAGGCGTGCTTCGCCAACGCGTCGATCTCCAACCCGTGGCGCCAGACCGGCTGGATCACGATGAACCAGCAGCTGAAGGCGCTGCAGGACGCAGGCGTCATCAGCGCAATGGAGACCCGCGATGCGCAGGACTCCGACGACACGCAGATCGCCGACATCGACTACTTCATCGCCGAGGGCGAGTGCGACGTCTTCGTCATCTCGCCGAACTCGACGGCGGCCCTGACGCCGGCCGTGGAGCGGGCATGCGAGACCGGCAAGCCCGTCATCGTGTTCGACCGGGGCGTCAACACCGACTGCCCGGTGACCTTCATCCACCCCATCGGCGGGTTCGCCTGGGGCATCGACACCGCCCAGTTCCTCATCGACAACCTGGAGGAGGGAGACAAGGTCGTGGCCCTGCGGATCCTCCCCGGGGTCGACGTGCTCGAGCATCGGTGGGCGGCGGCCGAGCACCTGTTCGACGAAGCGGGCATCGAGGCGGTCGACTACTTCTCGGGTGGCGACCCGGCGGAGATCAAGAACATCATCAGCGACGAGCTCGCGAAGGGCGATGTCGCGGGGGTGTGGATGGATGCCGGTGACGGCGCGGTGGCCGCCATCGAGGCGTTCGAGGATGCCGGCGCCGACTATCCGGTCATGACCGGCGAGGACGAGATGAGCTTCCTGCGCAAGTGGCAGGAGACGGGGCTCACGGGCCTCGCGCCGGTGTACTCCAACTTCCAGTGGCGCACGCCCCTGCTGGCGATCCAGAGCATCTTCGCGGGTGAGGAGATTCCGAAGGAATGGGTGCTGCCGCAGAGCCCCATCACCGAGGACGAGCTCGACCGCTACCTGACGGAGAACGAGGGGATGCCCGACGGGCACTATGCCAAGTTCGGCGGCGAGAACCTGCCGGGCTATCCGCAGGTCTGGCAGCAGCGGCAGATGCCCTGACGCATGCACCGCCCTATCGGCGTCAACACCTGGGTGTGGACTTCGCCGCTGACGGACGAGTCGCTCGGCCGCCTCGCTCCCCGCATCGCTCGGATGGGGTTCGAGGCGGTCGAGTTGCCGCTCGAGGCCGTCGGCGACTGGTCCCCGCACCGCGCCCGGGACCTGCTCGATTCGCTGGGGCTGCGCGCGGTGGTGGTGGGAGCCATGGGCTCCGGCCGATCGCTGCTGGAGCGCGCCGGCAACGTCCCGGCCACCCAGCAGTATCTCCGCGTCTGCATCGAGACGGCCCGCGTCCTGGGGAGTCCAGTCGTGGCGGGGCCCTTCTACGCGCCCACCGGCGTCACCTGGCGCATGTCCGCCGACGAGCGGGAGGACGCCGCCGCGCAGCTGCGCCGCAACCTCGCGCCGCTGGCGGAGGTCGCCTCGGACAGCGGGGTGACCATCGCGATCGAGCCTCTCAACCGCTACGAGACGAGCGTCGTGAACACCGTCGAGCAGGCGATCGATGTCTTCGCCCCGCTTTTCGGCGCGGGTGTGGGCCTGGCGCTGGACACCTACCACCTGAACATCGAGGAGAAGCGGCCCACCGACGCCATCCGCGCCGCCGGAAGGGCCATCGCGCACGTGCAGGTGTGCGGCAGCGATCGCGGCCCGGTGGGCGACGATCACACCGACTGGCCGGCGGTGCTCGACGCGCTCGACGACGCCGGATACGACGGCATCCTCGGCGTCGAGAGCTTCACGGGGGACAATGCCACCATCGCCGTCGCGGCGTCGGTGTGGCGTCCGCTCGCGGCATCCCAGGACGCCCTCGCCGAGAGATCGCTCGCCTACCTGACCGCGCTGGCCGACAGCCGACATCGTGCCGAGAGCGGCACCGGAGACATGAGAGAGAAGGAGCAGCCATGGCGAACCACCCCGTGACCCTCTTCACCGGACAGTGGGCCGACCTGCCCTTCGAGGAGGTCGCGAGGCTCGCGGCCGGATGGGGCTACGACGGCTTGGAGGTCGCGGCTTCCGGAGACCACCTCGACCTGCGCCGGGCCGACGAGGACGACGCCTACGTGAGGTCGCGGCTCGAGATCCTCGACCGCCACGGGCTGTCGGTCTTCGCGATCTCGCACCACCTGGGCGGACAGGCGGTGTGCGACGCGCCCATCGACTTCCGCCACAAGGCGATCCTGCGGGACTACGTGTGGGGCGACGGCGACGCGGAGGGGGTGCGCCGGCGCGCCGCCGAAGACATGCAGCGCGCGGCACGCGTGGCGCGCAAGCTCGGGGTCGACACGGTCGTGGGGTTCACGGGCTCGTCGATCTGGCCGTACGTGGCGATGTTCCCACCCGTGCCGGCATCCGTCATCGACGCCGGCTTCGACGACTTCGCCGCGCGGTGGAATCCGATCCTCGACGTCTTCGACGGGGAGGGGGTGCGATTCGCGCACGAGGTGCACCCGAGCGAGATCGCGTACGACTACTGGAGCTCGGTGCGGGCGCTGGAGGCCATCGACCATCGTGCCGCGTTCGGGTTCAACTGGGACCCCAGCCACATGATGTGGCAGAACATCGACCCCGTCGGGTTCATCCTGGACTTCGCCGACCGCATCTACCACGTGGATTGCAAGGACACCCGGCTGCGCCCGCGCAACGGCCGGGCCGGGGTGCTGGGTTCGCACCTGCCGTGGGGCGACCCGCGCCGCGGGTGGGACTTCGTCTCGACCGGACGCGGCGACGTGCCGTGGGAGGACGCGTTCCGCGCCCTCGATTCCATCGGCTACACCGGGCCGATCTCGGTGGAGTGGGAGGATGCCGGCATGGACCGACTGCACGGGGCCGCAGAAGCGGTGGAGTTCGTGCGCTCGCTGCTGTGGGATGCTCCGACGGCGTCGTTCGACGCCGCCTTCCAGAACCAGTAGGCGCGATTCCTCGTCGCGGTGGGGCGGACGGGTGCGTCAGCCCGGCGGCGTGCCGTTCGTCAGGGCGCGCAGCAGCCTCGTGAGGTTGCGGATGTCGTCGAGATCCCAGTCCTCGAGCACAGCGTGCAGGGTGCCCTGCTGCGGCGCACGGGCTGCGGCCAGACGTGCCAGACCCTCCGGTGTCGCGGACAACCGGCTCGATCGACGGTCCGCCGGATCCGGCGTGCGGGTGACCAGCCCCAGCTCCTCGAGCTCGCGCACGGTGCGGCTGAGCTGTCCCTTGTCTAGCGCCAGCTGCTCCGCCAGCGCGGCCTGTGTCACCGGCTCGCAGCGCACGATGCTCGTGAACACCTTGTAGGCGCCTGGCAGCATGCCCGGGCTCACCCGGTGGGCGTTCTCGGTGATGATCTTCCGGATGCGGCTGATCAGCTCGCTGAACTCCGCCTCGAGGCTTCGCACCGCCTCGGCGCGCTCCCCGGGGGTCTGCTCGCTCGTCATCATCATCACCCTATCGGCGTGTGTCGCGGGGCCGGATGCCTCGTGCTCACCTGGCGTCGCGAATACTCACTCGGCGTCGCGAATACTCACTCGGCAAGGGCGAGGGCGCGGAAGGGTTCGCGCGGGGCGGCCGGTGGGGCCGCGAGGGTGCGGCGCTGCATCGTGCGGTGGTAGAGCTCGTCGATGAGGGCGGTCGCCAGCTTCACCAGCTTGCCGATCTCGTACTCGTCGCGGTCGACCCACGCGCACCGCGGCTCGTCGCCGACGGGCACGAAGTCCACGTGCTGCTCCCAGGTCACGAGCGTGCGCTCGGCGCCGAGCACATGCTGCTGCCACCACACCTGACGCAGGTACGAGCGGGGGATCGACCGCCAGTGCTTGTTGGTCGTCTTGATCTCGGCCAGGATGACCCGGCCGTTCTTGTCCAGGCCGACGCCGTCAGGCGTGGCCAGATGCCGCTTCTCGACCACGGCGTGGAACAGCGCCGACGACGGCTGGATGCCATGGGTCGCAGCGACCCAGCGGGCGATCTCCGGCTCGCGGCGACGACCGTGATCGGTGTAGGCGTTACCCGAGAACCCCGAGCCCAGCAGCTTGGCGTCGGCGGCCCGGGCGATCGCCCTCTCGGACGTCAGCGCTGCCACATCCGTTGCCGTGATCCCCCGCGAGCGCGCGCGCACCCAGGCCACGCGGTCGCGGGAGTCCGCGACGATACGAGCGGAGAGTTCGGGGGTCACGTCATCGACCCTAACCCCGACCCGGGACGGCATCCGTCGTCCACGCCGTTCGGCCCCCGGCCCGACGATCAGGCGGCGTCAGCGTGTGCGCGCGGGGCTGTCGAATTTCGCTCGCACCGTCGCCCAGAGCAGGTGGAGCTCCGCGTAGGCGTTCGTGATGCGGAAGGATGCGCTCATCAGGCATCCGGCGACGCAGGTCATCACGAGGGCCCACACCACCATGACGAGGGCGATGCCCACGGGGAGGTCGCCCGCGAAGAGGAAGAGCCAGAACAGCAGAGCCAGTCCCGTCGCGAACCCGCAACAGACGAGTCGCAGCAGCACTCCGGTCTTACCCATGACCACGCGGCCATTGAGCCAGCCGCGCGACAGCGGCCCCCGTTCGCCCAGGTGGAAGGGCACCGCGGCCCAGAAGCCCAGAGCGAGCAGCAAGCGTCGACTGGAGAGGTGCAGGCGCACGAGGATGCGCGCCCCGTAAACCGCGAGGGCCACCGACCCGATGAACAGGGCTCCGGCGAGGGCGATCTGCAGGCCGTCCATCTCCTCGGTGCGCACCACCTCGACGCAGGCCCCGGCGAACAGTCCACCCACGCAGCACATCAGTGTCGCAAGCAGGCCTACGCCGAGCCGGGAGAGCCGGTCGTAGTCCTGGAGCAGGCCTTCCTTCGCACGCTCTGCGTCGTCGACGTTTCCCGGTATCGGCGCCCCGGGGGACCGCCTCGCCGCTTCCGCGGCCTCGACCCACGCCCGTGAGGTCGGAAGCATCATCGTGACCCGGCCCATCAGAACGTCCCTCCAGGTGTGCGGTGATCAGGCATTCGTTTCGCCGTGGCTGACACTCTAGGGCTCGCCGACGTGCGGGTGAGACGCCGAGGACTCCCATGCGGAGCCGGTGTGGGGCCGCGCCGCTCCCGGAGGCGATTTGGCCTGGCGGCGGCGCGGACGTATGCTGGATGCAAGCCAAAGACCGCCGGTCATCGGTGTGCGCGAAAGCGCATCACGATCGAAGCTCTGCATCGCAGGGGCCCGCGCAGGTGTACAGATCGATTCCCAGGAATTCAGCTCCGTGCGCTTGCGCCGGAGCTTTTTTGTTGTGCAGGGGCCGGGACCGAGGCCGACGCCCCGCCATCGCGGTGCGTCTCGTCCACATCAAGGAGTGACCATGGCGCAGAAGGATGCATCGGTCGCCGAGCTCACGAAGAACTTCGAGGACTCGAACGCCGTCCTGCTGACCGAGTACCGCGGTCTGACGGTTGCCCAGCTCAAGCAGCTGCGCAACAACATCCGTCAGGACGCGCAGTACGCCGTGGTGAAGAACACGCTGACCAAGATCGCCGCGAACAACGCGGGGATCACCGCGCTGGACGAGGACCTCAACGGTCCGTCGGCCGTCGCGTTCGTGCACGGCGACTTCGTCGCCACTGCGAAGGCTCTGCGTGACTTCGCCAAGGCCAACCCGCTTCTCGTGATCAAGGGCGGCATTTTCGAGGGCAACGTCCTCACTGCCGACGAGGTCAACAAGTACGCCTCCCTGGAGAGCCGTGAGGTTCTGCTGGCCAAGGCCGCGGGCATGATGAAGGCGACGATGGGCAAGGCTGCGGCCACCATCGACGCGCTTCGCGAAAAGCTGGAGACCGCTGAGGCCGCGTAAGCGCCCGGCGGCAGATTTCCCTTACACCCCATCTATCTAGGAGATACATCATGGCGAAGCTCACCACTGAGGAGCTGCTCGAGCAGTTTGCCGGCCTGACCCTCGTCGAGCTCAGCGAGTTCGTGAAGGCGTTCGAGGAGAAGTTCGACGTCACCGCTGCTGCTCCCGTCGCCGTTGCCGGCGCCGGTGGCGGCGCCGCTGCTGAAGAGGTTGAGGAGAAGGACTCCTTCGACGTCATCCTCGAGGCTGCCGGCGACAAGAAGATCCAGGTCATCAAGACGGTCCGCGAGCTCACCTCGCTGGGCCTTGGCGAGGCCAAGGCCGTCGTCGACGGTGCCCCCAAGGCGGTCCTCGAGGGCGCCAACAAGGAGGCTGCCGAGAAGGCCAAGGCCGCTCTCGAAGAGGCCGGCGCGACGGTCACCCTCAAGTAATCACGCTTCACGCGTTGAAGGCCCCGGATGCCACGGCATCCGGGGCCTTTCTCATGCGTGATCCAGCAATCCGCCGTCGGTCACCACGACTCCCGGGGTGCCGCTGGGCGCGGCGGTGGAGTTGCGCACGATGAGGCGCGCCTGAAGACGGTGGGTGGCGGGCGTCGCCGCCGGTGACTGCATCTCGCCCATGAGCATGCGCGCCGCGGCCACACCCTGCTGGCGCGGGTTCTGCGCGAGGGTCGTCAGGGAGAACATCTCGGCGTATTCGTGGTCGTCGATCCCGACGACGCTGAGTCCGCCGGGAACGGGGACCGCCAGGCGCCGCGCCGCGATGATGGCGCCCACGGCGACCTCGTCGCAGACGGCGACCAGACCCGTCGGGCGCGCGCGGGCGTCGCTCAGGGCGTCGACCGCCGCCGCATACCCGCCGGGCAGCGTCGCCGGGGAGGGGATGTGGCGGGAGGGGAGATCCGCCGCCGCCATCGCGCGCCGGTACCCCTCGTAACGCCGCCGGTCCACACTCGCCCAGGGCTGGGTCTCGTCGCCGCCGAGGAAGGCGATGTCGGTGTGGCCCAGCGCGAGCAGGTGCTCGGCGGCGCGCTCCGCGGCGTGCACATCGTCGAGGGTCACGACCCCGGCGCCGGCGTCGCCGACGACGCTCACCACCGGTCGGCCCAGCCGCAGCAGCCGGTCGAGCTCCTGATCATCGGGGTCGAGCGCGACGGCGATGAGTCCGTCGAACCGTTTGCGGGCCAGGAAGTCGTCGAAGATTCGGCGACGCCCCGCCGTTCCGGGGCGGGCGTCGTACAGCGTCAGGTCCAGGCCGTGAGAGAGCAGCTCGGACTGGATGCCCTCGAGCACCTCGGCGAAGAACCAGCGGTTCAGGCGCGGCATGATCACGCCGACGTTGCGGGTGCGTCCGGTCGCGAGGCTGACGGCGCTCGTCGACGGGACGTATCCGAGCGCAGCTGCAGCCTCCTGCACGCGCAGGCGGGTCTGGTCCGACACCTGGCTGCTGCCCGTCAAGGCGCGGCTGGCCGTCGCCTTCGACACGCCGGCGCGCCGCGCGACGTCGGCAATTCCGCTCATGAAATTCTCCTTCGATGCACCGCGTCCGCATCGTCGTGGCGCCATCAGTCGGAACCGGTTCCAGCGGCATCCTGCCATGAACGCGCAGCCGCTCGCCACTTCGACGTTCGCCGCACGGCTGTGGGAGCGCGTGTCCAGGGCCGCCCTTTATCGACTTGTTATCAACCGTGGTTGAGTCCACTCCCGGCGTCCCCTAGCGTGGACCCGGAAGCGGTTCCATACCCGACCGGTTCCCGCACCATTCGTGGACGCGACGACGCACACATGCGTCGGCTCGATGAGGAGGACACATGAAGACCATCCCGCGCAGGACACTCGCTGCCGGTTCGTTCCTGGCCGTCGGAGCGCTGGCGCTCGCCGGCTGCAGCGGCGGCCCGGGATCAGGCGGTGGGGGCGGCGAGAGCGGCGCCGACGAAGGCAACGTCGTCACCATCTACGGAACGATCTCGGACACCGAGGCCGACCTGCTCGAGGAGTCGTGGGCAGAGTGGGAAGAAGAGAACGACATCGACATCGAGTACGAGGCGTCGAAGGAGTTCGAAGCGCAGATCGCGGTGCGTGCGCAGGGCGGCAACGCCCCCGACCTCGCGATCTTCCCGCAGCCCGGTCTGATGAAGGACATGGCGGAGCTCGGGTTCCTCAAGCCCGCTCCGGAATCGGTGGTCGAGAACGTCGAGGAGTACTGGTCCGAGGACTGGGCCGAGTACGCCACGTATGACGGCACCCTCTACGGCGCACCGCTCATGGCGAGCGTCAAGGGCTGGGTCTGGTACTCGCCGACGTTCTTCGAGGAGAACGGGTACGAAGTGCCCACCGACTGGCAGGGTCTGCTCGACCTGACCGCTCAGATCCAGGCCGACACCGGCGGCGCCCCCTGGTGTGCGGGCTTCGGCTCGGATGCCGCGACCGGCTGGCCGGGAACGGACTGGGTCGAGGACATCGTGCTGCGTCAAGCCGGCCCCGAGGTCTACGACCAGTGGGTCGCCAACGAGGTGCCCTTCACCGACCCGCAGATCGCTTCGGCGTTCGAAGAGGTCGGCAAGATCCTCAAGAACCCGGACTACGTCAACGCCGGCTTCGGTGGCACGGACACGATCGTGACGACCCCGTTCGGCGACACGGCATCCGCGCTCGTCTCGGGTGAGTGTGCCCTGCACCACCAGGCATCCTTCTTCGACGGCTTCATCGTCGACGCGGGCGGCACGGTGGCCGAGGACGGCGACCTGTGGGCCTTCCAGACCCCGAGCTTCGGCGGCGCGGCCGCTGAGGGCGCGGTCGTCACCGGCGGTGGCGAGATCGTCGGCGCGTTCAGCGACGACGAGGCCACCCAGAAGGTGCAGACCTACCTCTCCAGCCCCGAGTGGGCGAACTCGCGTGTCTCGCTGGGCGGCGTGATCAGCGCCAACACGGGCCTCGACCCCGAGAACGCCTCGAGCGAGATCCTGAAGGAGGCCATCTCGATCCTCCAGGACCCGACCACCACGTTCCGGTTCGACGCGTCGGACCTGATGCCTTCGGGTGTCGGCACCAACACGTTCTTCAAGGGCATGAACGACTGGGTCAACGGTTCGGACACCGCCACGGTGCTCGAGCAGATCGAGTCGGGGTGGCCGTCCAGCTGACGGTTCCACGCATGGCGGGGCCGACCGCGACAAGCGGCCGGCCCCGCTTTTTCCCAGAGTGCGCTGACGAACTCGAAAGGAACCCATGTCCGCCTTCTTCCAGTGGCTGAGCAACCTCACGCCGCTGCTGCAGATCCCGATCATCATCGGCGTGTTCGTCGTCGTGGTCGGGCTCATCCTGTTCCTCGTGGAGATCGCGCCCCGTCGCGGGCGCGTCTACACGTTCATCCGCCTGGCGGTGTGCGTCGCCGCACCCGCGCTGCTGCTGCTGGTCCTGGAGTCCTGGATCGAGGCGGTCATCGCCGCGGCGGTGCTGGGCCTGCTGTTCTTCTTCCTCGACATGCGCTCGAAGGAGGGAGCCGGGTCGCTGTTCGTGCTCGTGGCGTTCCTGGCGCCGGCGCTGCTGCTGGTCGTCGTCGGCCTGATCATTCCGGCGATCCAGACCACCGGTCAGGCGTTCATGAACCGCAACACCACCGAGTTCGTCGGCCTCGAGAACTTCGCCTGGATCTTCACCCAGCCGCAGGGCATCCGCGTCGTGGCGAACACGATCGTGTGGGTCGTCATCGCGCCGGTCGTCTCGACCGTCGCCGGCCTGGCGTACGCGTACTTCATCGACAAGACGCGCGGCGAGAAGTACTACAAGATCCTCGTCTTCCTGCCGATGGCGATCTCGTTCGTGGGCGCCTCGATCATCTGGCGCTTCGTCTACACCGCCCGCCCGGCCGGCCAGGAGCAGATCGGTCTGGCCAATCAGGTCATCGTGTGGCTCGGCGGCGAGCCGCTGAACTTCCTCGCGGTGCAGCCGTGGAACACGCTGTTCCTCATCGTCGTGCTCATCTGGGTGCAGACCGGTTTCGCGATGGTCATCCTCTCGGCCGCCATCAAGGGCGTGCCCACCGAGCAGATCGAGGCGGCCCAGCTCGACGGCACGAACGGCTGGCAGCGGTTCATCAACGTGATCGTCCCCGGCATCCGCGGATCTCTCATCGTGGTGCTGACGACCATCTCGATCGCCTCGTTGAAGGTCTTCGACATCGTCCGCACGATGACGGCCGGCGCGAACAACACCTCCGTCATCGCCAACGAGATGTACACGCAGTTGCGCAGCTTCGAAGGCGGACGCTCGGCTGCGTTCGCCGTCGTGCTGTTCGTGCTCGTGCTGCCGCTCGTGATCTACAACGCCAGGCAGCTGAAGAAGCAGAGGGAGATCCGATGAGCAACGTGGCGCCGATCGACCTCCCGGTCGACGAAGAGACCCGGCAGGACCTCCGACGCGGTGAGCGCAAGATCGAGCGCTCGGTCGCCGGACGCACGAAGAACCGCCTCACCTCGCGCGGGGCCACCCTGGCGGCGCTCGTGATCGCCGTGCTGTGGACCCTGCCCACGTTCGGCCTGTTCATCTCGTCCTTCCGCCCCCAGGAGCTCATCCAGACCACGGGATGGTGGACCGCCTTCTCCAACTGGGGATGGACGTTCGACAACTACGCCGAGGCTCTGCAGGCCGGCAACAGCCAGCTGAACATGGCGGGCGCGTTCGTCAACTCCATCGCCATCACCCTTCCGGCGACGATCATCCCGATCTGCATCGCCCTGCTCGCGGCCTACGCCTTCGCGTGGATGAACTTCCGCGGCAAGAACATGCTGTTCATCATGGTGTTCGCCCTCCAGATCGTGCCGATCCAGATGGCGCTCATTCCGCTGCTGCAGCTCTTCTCGAATGGCACCCTGTTCGGGTTCCCGGTGATCGAGGGGATCGGCCAGGCCGGATATGCGCAGGTGTGGATCGCGCACACGATCTTCGCGATGCCGCTGACGATCTTCCTGCTGCACAACTTCGTCTCCGAGATCCCGGGCGAAGTGATCGAGGCGGCGCGGGTCGATGGCGCCGGGCACGGGCAGATCTTCTTCCGCATCATCCTGCCGCTGACGATGCCCGCCATCGCCTCGGTCGCCATCTTCCAGTTCCTGTGGGTGTGGAACGACCTGCTCGTGGCGCTGATCTTCGCCGACGGCAACGTCGGGCCGATCACGAAGCTGCTGGCGGAGATGACCGGAAGCCGTGGCCAGGACTGGCACCTGCTGACGGCGGGCGCGTTCATCGCGATCATCGTCCCGTTGATCGTGTTCCTGGCCCTGCAGCGGTACTTCGTCCGCGGCCTGCTGGCGGGTTCGACGAAGGGCTGACCGCCCGCGCCGCAACCGATATCGAACGCTGAAACCGCATCTGGCGGCCGAAACAGTGGAAAACAACCACTGTCTCGGCCGCCAGTTACGGTTTCACGGTCCTAGGGGACGGGGCAGGCGAGGCGCTGCTGGGCGGCGGTCATCGCGTCGATCTCGAACTGCTGGGCGTCCTTCATGCTGGCGGCGACGGCGAGGGTGCGCGGCTCCGAGCCGAGCTCGAGCACCGCTTCGGCCATCGGGATGGCGCCCTGGTGGTGGCGGATCATGAGCTCGAGGAACAGACAGTCACCGGCGGTGCCCTCCGTCTCGGCGAGGGCGGTGAGCTCGGCGGGCGAGGCCATGCCCATGGCCTCGCGCTCTTCCTCGGGGGAGAGGGGCGCCGTGCCCGTGCCATCGTGATCGTGACCGGCATCCGATGCCGCCATCCACGCCATGGGAGGGCCGCCGGCCTGCGGGAGCCCCCACTTGACCAGCCAGTCGAACATCTCGCCCCGCTGGCCCGCCTGCGCCGTGGCGATGTCGTACGCCAGCATGCGCACCTGCTCGTCGTCGGTCTTGCGGTAGGCGGTCATCGCCATCTCGATCGCCTGCGTGTGGTGCGCCTGCATGTCGCGGGCGAATCCCGCCTCTGCGGAGTCATCGGCGGGAAGGTCGGGTCCTGACGCCCCGAACGTCGAGAACCGCCCGGCGGCGAAGGCCACCGCGGCGACGGCGACAGCGACCAGCACGATCGCGATCCACCGTCGCCGCGGGGCCGGTGTCATGACTGCTTGCCCGGTCCGTCGACGGCGCCGGCGCAGGCGCCGTTGGGCTCGGGCACGGTCTGGCTGCGCCAGTAGGCGGTGAGGAACTCCTCCATGCGCTCGTCATCGGCGCCGTCGAGCTTCAGCTGTGCGTTCCACGCGCTCATCACCACGGGGGCATCGAGGCCTTCGAAGGGGGAGAGGATCACGTAGCTCGACGGCAGCTTGGCGCGGATCGCGTCGAGGTCGGCGTCGCTGACGGCATCCGCGTCGTAGGTGATCCACACGGCGCCGTGCTCGAGCGAGTGCACGGCGTTCTCGTTCGGGACCGGCTCGGAGTACACGGCGCAGTTCAGCCACGCGGCGTTGTGGTCCCCGCCGGTGGGCGGGGTCTGCGGGTAGGCGACGGTGCCCTCGACGTGATTGGCGGTGTTCTCGAAGGTCTCGACGCCGGCGATGCCGGCGCCGTCGCCGTCGCCCCGGTCGTAGGTGACGGGCTTCGGCGTGAAGGCGATGGATGCCACGACGAGCGCGATGACGGCGAGCGCGCCGGCGATGCCCACGACCCACCAGACGACCTTGCTGCGGCGGCGCTTGGCGAGCTCCCGCTGGTACTGCGCGAGCTTCTCCTGCTTCTGCTGCTCGCGCTGCTGCTTGGCGGTGAGGGTGATCTTGGACTGGGTGGCGGGGTTTCCGCTCACGCGCGGGTTGGGGTGGCTGGGGGGCGTCGGGGTCATGTGAGATCTCGGCTCTGGAGGGCGCGCGCGGCGCGGCGGTCGCCTCAGCCTATTCGCATGCATAGGCACAGGGCTGGGAAGGAGCTAGACTCATCCGGTTCTCGAATCGTTTCGACGGTTCTCGCCGCGACTCACTGGATACCGTGCTCGATACTTCGCCCGTTCCCACCGTCCCCGCCGCCGACATCACCCACACCAGGCGCCCCGCCACCACCGGTGCCATCCGCAGCGAGCGCCGCGCTCCCACCGGCGCCATCCGCACCCACGGTGCCCACCCCGCCACGGGCCCGATCGTGAGGCACCCCGGAGACTCGCTGTCCACCCGGCGCCGTGTGCTCTATGTGATCCTCCTGGGCGCGCTCACCGCGCTCGGCCCCTTCACGGTGGACCTCTACCTTCCGGCGTTCCCGGTGCTGGAAGCGGACTTCCGCACCTCCGCGGCGGCGATCCAGCTCACCCTCACGGGAACGATGATCGGTTTCGCCCTCGGCCAGCTCGTCGTGGGTCCGCTCAGTGACAAGATGGGCCGCCGGGTGCCGCTCATCATTGTGACCGCCCTGCACGTGCTGGCCAGCATGGCGGCCGCTCTCGCCCCGAGTCTCGAGCTGCTCATGCTCGCGCGCGTCCTCATGGGAGCCGGCGCGGCAGCGGGAGGCGTCGTGGCGGCGGCCATCGTGCGCGACCTCTTCGGCGGCCGCCGGCTCGTGATCATGCTGAGCCGGCTGGCCCTGGTCTCCGGCGTCGCGCCCGTCGTCGCCCCGCTCATCGGATCGGCCCTGCTCACCGTCGTGCCCTGGCGCGGCATCTTCGTGGCCCTCGCGATCTACGGCGTCGTCATGCTCACCTGCGCGGTGGCGTTCATTCCCGAGACGCTGCCTCCGTCCCGCCGCCACGAGCAGGGATCGACGACCGTGCTGCAGCGGTATCGCTCCGTGCTGGGAGACCGGGTGTTCATCGGGGTGCTCATCATCGGCGGCATGACCTTCAGCGGTCTGTTCTCGTACCTCTCGGCATCCTCGTTCCTCTTCCAGCAGACCTACGGCTTCAACCCGCAGCAGTACGGACTGCTGTTCGCGATCAACTCGGTCGGGGTCGTTCTGGGTGTGCAGACCGCATCGCGGCTGGCCGCACGCTTCGGTCCGCAGTGGGTGATGGCCTTCTCCACCGCGGCTCTCGTGGTCGCGGCATCCGCCATCGTCGTCTGCGACGCCCTCGGCGCGGGCATCTGGGGCGTGATGGTGCCCCTGTTCGTCTTCATGACCGCATGCGGGTTCACCTTCCCGTGCGCGCAGGTGCTGGCGCTGGACCGCCATGGCAAGGCCGCCGGCACGGCACAGTCGCTCCTCGGCGCGGTCAACTTCGGCGTGGCCGGCCTCGTCTCGCCCCTCGTGGGGTGGATTGCGGGGGATGCCGGGATCACGCCGACGACGATGGCCTCGGTCATGGTCGGGTGCGCCGTGATCGGCGTGCTGGCGCTGTGGCTGGTCGTGCGGCCGAAGACGGTCGAGCAGCTCGCGCCGTAGCGCACGGCCTTCGGCATCCTCGCAGGGGCGCGCGGGCGGGAGGTCCTCGCGAGGGCGCGGTCGGGCGGGTCCGCGTAGCCCGCGCGGCGAGTCCTCCGCAAGCCCCCTCCGCCGGGGCGGCGCTCATCCCAGAATGATGCGATGGAATCCCTGAACCGTCCGGTAGCCCGTCTGCTCCTGCCCGGTCTCGTGCTCATCGCCCTCGCCTGCGGGCTGGGAGCGTGGATCCTGCAGCGCGGCCCCGAGCCGTTCGTGCTCGACGACTGGTGGAACCAGGCACTCGTCGGGTGGCGGGTCGAGCCGCTCGTGCTGTTCTCGCAGGCCATGAACTGGCTCGGCGGCGGAGTGGTCGGCGTGTTCGTGGTGCCGATCGGGGGAGCGCTGCTGCTGGTGCTGACGCGTCGCTACCTCGGGGCGCTGTACTTCGTGGCGGCATCGATCTTCAGCGCCGCCGGCGTGCAACTGCTCAAGGGGTTCTTCGGCCGGGTGCGGCCGGAGGAGATCCTGGTGATCAGCGATTACGGCTCCTTTCCCTCGGGGCACGCGGCGAACGCCGCGACGATCGCCGTCGTGGCTGCGGTGCTGTTCCCGCGGCTGTGGGTGGTGATCGCCGGCACTGTGTGGTTCGTGCTGATGGCGTTCAGCCGCACGTACCTCCATGCGCACTGGCTGAGCGACACCGTGGGCGGCGGGCTGGTCGGCGCCGGGATGGCGCTGGTCGTGGCATCCGCCTTCGCCGTGCCGCTGCGCGCCGAGCTCCGCCGCCGCGCCGAGCCGGTGGCCGTCCCCGCCTGATCCCGCTCCCGAGTGAGTATTCGGCGCCTCGAGTGAGTATTCGGTGCCTCGAGTGAGTATTCGGTGCCTCGAGTGAGTATTCGCGTCGAATACTCACTCGGCGACGCGAATACTCACTCGGCGACGCGAATACTCACTCGGCGACGCGAATACTCACTCGGCGGGGCGGTGGATGGGCAACGGCATGGTCGACGTGTCGATCAGGGGGTCTTCGTCCTGGCGATCGACCACGGCCTCGGCCTCGGCGGCGGTCTCGACCGTGGGCACCGATCCCAGCAGCGGCCGTTGCGCCGTCTCCTTCATCGTCAGCATCGCGATGCCGCCGATGAAGGCGAAGAACATGATGTAGAACGCGGGCATGAACGTGTTGCCGGTCAGCTCGATCAGTCCCTGGCTGAACAGCGGCGTCGTACCACCGAAGAGCGAGACCGAGACGTTGTAGGCGATCGCCATCGCGCCGAAGCGGGATGCCGTCGGGAACAGCGCCGGCAACGCCGACGCGGCCACGGCGACGTAAAAGGCGACCGGCACGGCGACCATCGTGAGCGCGAGGAAGACGGCCCACATCTCACCGATCTGCATGACCGCGAAGGCGGGCACCATGAGTACCAGCGTCGAGCCGGCCGCGATGAGGTACACGGGCCGACGGCCGATGCGATCGCTGAGCAGCCCGATGAGCGGCAGGCACGCCGACATGATCAGCAGCACCGGCACTGTCGCCACCGCTGCGGTCAGGTTGGAGACGCCGACCTCTCGTTCAAGGTACGTCGGCATGTAACTGGTCAGGGCATAGCCGGCGGTGTTCGTCGCCGCGACGATCGCGACACCGATGAGCACGGGGCGCCAGTGGTGGCGAAGGATGCCGAGAACGCCATGACGCGCGAGCGGGTCGTCGTCGCCGACGGCGGTCTCGTGCTCGACGGCCGTCTCGTATGCGGGCGTCTCGGGAATGCGCAGGCGGAACCAGATCGCCACAGCGCCGAGGGGGATGGCCAGGAGGAAGGGGATGCGCCAGCCGAAGTCCACCATCGCGGTCGGGCCCCACACGTTCTCGGTGATCAGCGTCGTGAGCGCCACCACCGAGGCCCCGGCGGCGAAACCGACGTACGAGCCGACGTCGAGCCACGACGACCAGAAGCCGCGGCGGCGGTCGGGGGAGAACTCGGCGACGTACGTGGTGGCGCCGGCGTACTCGCCGCCGGTGGAGAACCCCTGCGCCATCTTCAGGAGATAGAGGGGGATGATGGCCCAGAGGCCGATCTGCGCCGAGGTGGGCAGTACGCCGATGAGTGCCGTCGCGACCGCCATCAGTGCCATCGTGAAGAACAGCACCCGCTGGCGACCGATCTTGTCGCCGAGCGGCCCGAGCACCAGCCCGCCGATCGGCCGCACGAGGAACGACACGGCGAAGCCGAACAGCGTCACCATCAGGCCCCAGGGTTCCGGCAGGTCCTCGGTGAAGACCACGGCAAGAGTGACGGCCAGGTAGCCGTAGATGCCGAAGTCGAACCACTCCATGAAGTTGCCGACCACTGTGCCGCCGATCGCTGTGCGCACCCGCTTCTTGTTCACGACGATCACGTCGTCAACCTGGAGCCTGGGGGTTTCGGATGCGGTCGTCTCTGCCTGTCTGGTCATGGGTCCTCCGGCGTTCTCGCGCCGCGTGGGCGCCACGGACGTGTCCGTTCGGGTACGTTCCGGGTACGTTACGGCGGCATCCGCCCGGTCTGCGCGGGGTTGGCACGGCGTGCGCGAGTGCGATATCGCGCGCGCAGCGGCGTGCGAGAGCGACGCGAATACTCACTCGGCGACGCGAATACTCACTCGGCGACGCGAATACTCACTCGGCGACGCGAATACTCACTCGGCAGCGCGGGGGAGGGGACGGGGGCATGTGGCGCGGGCGGATGCCGCGACGTAGCGTCGCCGCATGAGCGAACTGACTGCCCCCACGGGGGACGAACCGGACCTGCGCGCGGTGCCGCGCCCCGACGGCTCGGCGCCCCGGGCGCTGGTGCTCGGCGCCACCGGCTACATCGGCGGGCGCCTGGTGCCGCGCCTGCGGCAGGCCGGCTACCGCGTGCGCGTGCTCGCCCGCGACGCCAACCGGGTGGTGGCCTTCCCCTGGGGCGAGGCCGTCGACGTGGTCACCGGCTCCGCCGACGACCCCGAGGCGGTGCGCGAAGCGGTGCGCGACGTCGACGTGCTGTACTACCTGGTCCACTCGATGGCGGCCGGTCCCGGCTTCGACCGCACGGACCTGCGCGCGGCCGAGACGGTCGCTGCGGCAGCCGCCGCGGCATCCGTCGGCCGCATCGTGTACCTGGGCGGCCTGCATCCGGATGGCGGCGACCTGTCGCCGCACCTGCGCTCGCGTGTCGCCGTGGGGGAGGTGTTCCTCGCCTCCGGTGTGCCAACCCTGGTGCTCCAGGCGGGCGTGGTCATCGGCTCGGGCTCGGCCTCGTTCGAGATGGTCCGCCATCTCACCGAAGTGCTGCCGTACATGCCCGCACCGCGCTGGGTGCGCAACCGCATCCAGCCGATCGCCGTGCGCGATGTGCTGCACTACCTGCTCGGGGCGGCGCGGGTGGATGCCGACGTCAACCGCGCCGTCGACATCGGCGGGCCCGACGTGCTGCGGTACGGGCAGATGATGAACGGGTACGCCGCCGAGGCCGGACTGCCGCAGCGGGCGATCGCGTCGCTGCCGGTGTTCACGCCGGGACTCGCCTCGCACTGGGTCAACCTCGTGACGCCCATCCCGCGGGCGATCGCCCGGCCGCTCGTCGCCTCGCTGCAGAACGAGTGCGTCATGGACGACCGAGCGGTCGACGACCTCATCCCGCCGCCCTCGGGCGGCCTCACCCCCTACCGGCGCGCGGTGCGCCTCGCGCTCGGCCGCGTCGAGTCCGACGACGTCGAGACGAGCTGGCAGGATGCCGAGGTGCTCGGCGCTCCCTCGGACCCGCTGCCCTCGGATCCGGACTGGGCCGGGCGCACCGCGTACACCGACGAGCGTTCCGCCCTCACCTCTGCTGATCCGCAGCGGCTGTGGGGCGTGATCAGCGGCATCGGGGGCGACAACGGCTGGTACTCGACGCCGCTGCTGTGGGCGGTGCGCGGGTGGATGGACAAGGCCGCCGGCGGCGTGGGCCTGGCGCGCGGACGACGCAGCCGTTCGCGGGTCGCGCCGGGCGACGCCATCGACTTCTGGCGGGTCGAGACGGTCGACGAGGGCACCATGCTGCGCCTGCGCGCGGAGATGAAGGTGCCGGGGCAGGCCTGGCTCGAGCTGCGATCGACGCCCGACGACGGCGGGTCGCGCTACGACCAGCGCGCCGTGTTCTTCCCTCGAGGTCTGGCGGGCCGGCTCTACTGGCTCGCGGTACTGCCCTTCCACGGCTTCGTCTTCCGGGGCATGGCGAACCGCATCACAGCTACGGCCGAGGCCGAATCCGCCGGGCGTGGACGCGCGGTGCGCGGCGCCTGACGACCGCCGCAGCGCCGCGGCAGGGCCGCGGCAGCGCCACCGCGGCGCTGGCGAGTCCGGTCAGCGCTCCGCGCGACCCGCGCACGCCTCGGCGAGGGTGGTGATCGCGCCAGCCGCCTCGTGCGTGTCCGCAGAGGTGCCGCCCGACCGCCCGGCCACCAGTCCCGCCACGAAGGCGCTGACCGGGGCGGCCGCCGATGAGACGGCGGCGGCGGTGTCGTCGGCGAGAGCGAGGAGCAGCGCGACGGGTATGTCGTCGGGAACGAGATCGAAACGCTCGCACAGGGTCATCGCCCACTCGCGCACGGCGTCGGTCGGAAGGGTGCGATCGCTCACGGCGTGACCTCCTCGGCGGCTCGACGACGAGCCTCGGGGTGATCCTCGCACGCGTCGGCGCGCGCGTCTCGCCCCTGACCGAATCCGCCTCGTGCCAGGATGTTCCGGTGACCCGGATCCGTCCCTACCGCCCCGGCGACGAGGCTGCGCTCGCCGAGATCTGCCTGCGCACCGCGGACGCCGGCGCGGATGCCACCGGCGTCTTCGCCGACGACGACCTGTGGGCCGAGGTGTTCGTGCTGCCGTACGTGGCGCGGCATCCCGAGTTCTCGTTCGTGGTCGAGGCCGACGACGGACGCGTCGGCGGATACGTCGTGGCGACTCCCGACACCCGTGACTTCGAGGACTGGTTCGCCGACGAGTGGTGGCCGCAGTTCGCCGACCGCTGGCCGCGGCCGCAGACCGAGCTGACCCGGCAGGACGGCACCCTCATCTACGCCTACGGCCGGCGGGCGGGGGCGGAGCCCTACGGCGACACCCACCCGGCCCACCTTCACATCGACCTGCTGCCTGATTTCCAGGGGCAGGGCTGGGGGCGCCGCCTCATCGACACCATCGTGGAGGCGCTGCGCGCTGACGGCGTGCGCGGGCTGCACCTGGTCGCCTCCGCCGACAACGCGGGCGCGCTGGCCTTCTACGACCGCCTCGGGTTCACCCGCGTGCCGTCGCACGAGGGAGTGCAGGCCTTCAGCCTCGACCTGTGAGGAACGGCGTCGCGCCGACGATGGGGAGAAGTCCCCATCGCGCTCTCGAGGGGGGCGATGGTGCACTGGATGCCAGGAGGAACGCGATGACCGCCGCCACTGTGCGCCCCACCGATGGGTGGAAATCCGCGGATGCCTGGGCGGCACTGCACCGCGCCGAGACCTCGCCCCACGAGCTCGCCTCGATCGCGCGCGACTTTCCGCACTACGCCGAGCAGATCGCAGCACACCCCCGGGCATACCCGGCCCTCATCGAATGGGCAGGCGTCGTGGCCGGGGGGCGTCGCGCGACGCCGGCCGTGGCCGCACCGGCGGTTGCCGGCGTCACCGACCTCCCGGCGGGCCGGCGACGCGACTCAGGAGCACATCCGCTCGCCTTCTCGGCCGATGCCGACGCGTGGCGCGCGGCGGTGGCCGCCGGTGCAGCGCTCACGCAGGGCGCCGAACCCTCCGCGGGCACGCGGGCCTGGTGGGCCGACGTCACGCCCCGTGCGGCCCCCGCGCTCCCGGCGTCTTCCGCTCCCACGGCATCCCCCGCGCTCCCGGCATCTTCCGCGCGCACGGCATCCCCCGCGCTCCCGGCATCCCCCGAGCCCACGGCATCCCATCCCGCGCACGCGGCGGCTTCCACTCCCACGGGCGGCGAACACCCCACGGGGGCGGTCAACAGCAAAGCGCTGCTCGGGTTCGTGTTCGCCTTCGTGCTGGCACCGCTCGGGATCGTCTTCGCCCACCTGGCGCTGCGTGACATCGCGCGCACCGGCGAGGCCGGGCGCGGCTATGCGCGCGCGGGCCTCATCATCGGCTACACCGTCGTCGGACTGGGCGCGATGGCCGCCGGGATCGCGCTGTGGGTCGTGCTGTCCGGCTGAGGCCTGGTCACCGCACCCGGCCGGCATCGAGCCGCACCACGCGATCGACGAGCCCGTCGGGCACGGCGACGTGGGAGATCAGCACGACGGCCTGGTCGGGCGAGACCGCCTGCAGCAGGTCGGTGAGGAGGGCGTCGGATGCCGCGGGGTCGACGCCCGCGGTGGGTTCGTCGAGCACCAGCAGCGGAAAGCCGTGCAGCAGGGCCCGCGCCAGCGCGATGCGCTGCGCCTGTCCGCCGGAGAGGAGAGCGCCGCGCTCGCCGACGCGGGCGTCGAGGCCGCCTCGGTCCGCCAGCCACGGGCCGAGGCCGACGCGCTCGAGCACCGCCGTCAGCTCGTCGTCGGTGGCCGTGTCGCGGGCGAACAGCAGGTTCTGCCGGATGTCCTCGTCGAAGAGCATCGGCTGCTGCTCGCACAGCCCCACCGTCAGGCGCACGTCGTCGGGCGACATCTCGCGCACCGAGCGGCCGCCGATCTCGTAGGTGCCGGTGCAGTCCAAGAAGCGCACCAGCACGTGGGCGAGGGTCGTCTTGCCGGCGCCGCTGGATCCCACGACGAGTACCCGCTCGCCGGCGCGCACGTCGAGGTCGATCCCGCTGATCGACGGCGTGGTGGCACCCGGCCATGTCGCCGCCACGGCGCGCAGGCGCAGTCCGTCGCCGAGCGCCGGCGCCTCACCCGTGGCGGGCGCCGCATCGCGGACGAGCCCGGCGGGGATGTCGGCGGGCACGGACTCAGCGATGCGCTCCGCCGAGGCGTGCACCTGCCGCCAGGCCGCGGCGGCCAGCGGCACGGCGCCGAACACCTCGAACACGGCCATCGGCACGAGCACCGCCACGGCCAGTGCGGGGCCGCCGAGCGCTGCGGCATCCGGGGCCGTCACGGCGACCGCCAGCAGCGACGCCGCCCCCGCGAGCAGCGAGACGATCGCGGTCGTGGCCGCCTGGGCGCCGGCGCGGCGGACCACCGCGCGGCGGACGGCCGCGTCGGCCTCGGCGATGCGCGCGCGGCTCTCGGACTCTGCGCCGTAGGCCACGAGCACGTCGAGGCTTCCCAGGTGGTCGGTCACGGCGTCGGCCAGTCGGGCGCGCAGAGGAGCGATGGCCCGTTCGGCACGGCCGCCCGCGGCCCATCCCCAGAGCGTCGCGACGAGTCCGGCCACGATGAGGCAGGCCAGCAGGGTGAGGGCGGCAGGCCACGACACGAACGCGACGAACACCACGGCCGAGAGGGCCACGACGGCCGACGCGACGAGGGGCTCCACGACGCGCAGCGGCAGGTTCTGCAGCTCGTCGACGTCATCGACGAGCGCGCCCAGCACCGAACCGCGCCGTGTGCGGGTGAGTCCGTCGGGCGCGAGGGGGATGAGGCGCCGCACGAGGGCCGTGCGGGTGGTGGCGAGCTGACGCAGGGCAGCGTCGTGCGCGGTGACGCGTTCCAGGTAGCGGAAGGCGGCCCGCGACAGCGCGAAGGCGCGCACGCCGACGACGGCCGCCGTCAGGTACATGACGGCGGGCTGCTCGCTGGCGCGGACGATGAGCCACGCGCTGACGGCGAGGAGGGCCACCGCCGACGCCTCGGTCGCGAACCCCGACGCGGCCGCGCGCCAGAAGCGGCGGGCCGGCGGCATGGCGCCGCGCAGGACGTCCGCAGCGGTGACGGGAGCAGCGGTCGTGGTCGTGGTGGTCATGCCGGCACCACCGCCGTCTGCAGGCGCACGACCCGGTCGGCGTAGGCGCGGGCGGTGGTGCGATGGGAGATGAGCAGCACCGTGGCGCCGGCGTCGGCGAGCCCGCGCAGGCTCCGCCACAGCAGGTCCTCGGTCTGCGCGTCGAGGGCCGCGCTCGGTTCGTCGAGGGCGAGAACGGATGCCGCACCCGAGAGGTGCCGGTGGATCGCGCGCGCCACGGCGACGCGCTGCGCCTGCCCGCCCGACAGCCCCGCCCCCTGCACGCCCAGCTCGCGCGCCGGGTCGATGTCGACGGCTCCGGCCAGGGTCAGCGCGCGCGCGACCGTCGCGGGGTCCGGGGCGGGTTCGCCCAGTGCGACATTCTCAGCGACGGTTCCTGAGATGAGGCCGGGCTGCTGCCCCGCCCACGCCAGCCACCGGTCGGGGCGCAGGCGGGTGACGGGCACACCGCCGAGCGTCGCTTCGCCGTCGAAACCGGCAGCGCCGCGGAGGGCAGCGAAGACACTGGACTTTCCCGCGCCGCTCGGTCCTTCCAGCAGCACGAGCTCGCCGGCATCCGCCCGCAGATCCACCGGAGCCAGCGTGCGCTCGCCGTACCGCACGCGCAGGTTGCGCAGCACGAGCGGGCCGGATGCCGCACCACCGGCCTCTGCGGCAGCATCTTCTCCCGAGGATCGGGTGTCGCGCCGCCCACTTTGGCGTCGGGCGGCGGCCTCGTCGAGCACGGCGAACACGTCGTCGGTGGCTGAGACGCCCTCGGCGGCGGCGTGGAACTGCACGCCGACCTGGCGCAGCGGCAGGTACGCCTCCGGGGCCAGCAGCAGCACGAACAGCCCGATGAGCAGCGCCAGCTCGCCCTCGAGCAGACGGAAGCCGATGGACACGGCGATGATCGCCACCGACAGGCTTGCGAGCAGCTCGAGCGCGAAGCCCGAGAGGAAGGACACGCGCAGCACCCGCATCGTCTCGTCGCGGTAGCGCTCGGTGATCCGCTGGATCGAGGTCACGGCGCGGTGCTGTCGGCCGAACACGGTGAGGGTCGACAGCCCCCGCACGGTGTCGGCGAAGCGGGCCGCGAGCTGCCGCAGGGTCTGCCACTGCTTGTCCTGCACGGCACGGGTGGCCATGCCGATCAGGATCATGAAGACGGGGATGAGCGGAATCGTCAGGACCACGGTGAGTCCTGAGATCCAGTCCATCCACCACATGACGGCGATGATGATCGGTGTCGCGATGGCGGTCTGCGCCAGCTGCGGAAGATAGCGCGCGAAGTACGCGTCGAGGGCGTCGAGACCCCTCCCGGCGGTGACGGCGAGGTGCGCCGAATTGTGGCGCGCGAGCCACCCGGGGCCGAGCTCGTCCACCGCCCCGATGAGGTTTGCGCGCAGCTGCGCCTGTACACGGGCCGAGGCGCGGGCAGCGACGGTCTCCCGCACCCACAGCAGCGCGGCGCGGAGGACGATGACCCCCGCGAGCGAGGCGAGGATGCCGGAGAGCTCTGCCCACGGCATCCCGTCGATCGCGCCGACGATCGCGCGAGTGAGCAGCCACGCGAACGTGACGATCACGACGGTCTGCGCGAATCCGATCGTCGCGATCGCCACGAAGAACGATCGCGATGCGCGGGCGTACTTCAGCAGTCGGGGGTCGAGGGGTCGGCCGCCCACACGCGGCGGTGCGTCCGCGTCCTGCGAAGCCATGTATCGATCCTCCCACGCGAGTGCGCCGTCGGGCGGCGCGCTCATGACAGCGGCCCGCCCCGGCCCGGCGCGCGGATCGCGCGGCCCGACGACCGGGGCGGCCGGGTTCAGTGGGCTGCTGCCGCAGCCTTCTCGATCTCGGCGCGGGTGACGCGCTTCCGGAACACCCAGTAGGTCCAGCCCTGGTACAGCAGCACCATCGGCAGGAAGACCACCGCGGCCCACGTCATGATCGTGAGCGTGTAGTCCGTGCTCGAGGCGTTCTCGATCGTCAGACTGTTCGCCGCGTCGATGGTCGATGGCATGACGTTGGGGAACAGCGCCAGCCACAGCGTCAGTACGGCGAACATCACCGTGCCGGCGCCGAAACCGAAGGCCCAACCCTCGCGGTCACGCCGGTTGGCCGCGACCGCGGCGATCAGCAGCAGGGCCGCGATCACGGCGCACGCCATCGCCAGCATGAGCAGCGGAGCGTCGGCGGTGATGGCCTGGGCGATGGTCCACACCAGGAAGGCCGCCGCGACGACGATCGTCAGCACGCCGGACTTCGCGGCGAGGGCGCGGGCGTCCGAGCGCACCTGGCCGTCGGTCTTCAGCGCCACGAAGTAGACGCCGTGGGTGAAGAACAGCAGCAGCGTGGTGAGACCGCCGAGCAGGCCGTAGGGGTTCAGCAGGGTCAGCAGCGAGCCGATGAATTCGTGGTCGGCGTCGAGCGGAACGCCCTGCACGATGTTGGCCACCGCGACACCCCAGAGGAACGCCGGCACGGCCGAGCCGATGACGATCATGCGGTCGAAGTTGCGCTTCCACCGCAGGCTGTCGCGCTGGTGGCGGTACTCGAACGACACGCCGCGGGCGATGAGCGCCAGCAGGATCAGGAGCAGCGCCAGGTAGAAGCCGCTGAACAGGGTGGCGTACCACTCCGGGAAGGCGGCGAACAGACACGCGCCGGCGACGATGACCCAGGTCTCGTTGAGGTCCCAGACGGGTCCGATCGTGTTGATGACCTGACGGCGTGAGACCTCGTTCTTGCCGAGGAAGGGGAGGGACATGCCGACGCCGAAGTCGAACCCGTCCAGCACGAAGTAGCCGACGAACAGCACTCCGACGATGAAGAACCAGATGTACGCGAGATCCATGACGTGCTCCTAGTAGACCGTCGTCGGGGTGTCTTCGATCGAGGTCGGCTGGTCATCCTCCGCGCCGGGCTCCGGCAGCGGGTCCGGGCCCTTCTGCGCAGCCTTGAGGATGAGACCGAATTCGACGACCGCGAGCGCGGCGTAGATCAGGGTGAACGCGATGAGCGAGATCAGCACGGTCCAGCCGGGGACGTTCGGCGAGACGCCGTCCTCGGTGAGCATGAGACCGAACACGATCCAGGGCTGGCGGCCCATCTCGGTGAACACCCAGCCAACCAGGCTTCCCAGCAGCGGGAGCGGCGCCGACCAGATCGCGACCTTCCACATCCAGCCCGCCACGGGGCGGGTGGCCTTCTTGCGGGTGAGCCAGAGACCGGCGACCGAGATGAGGGTGGCGATGCCGCCCAGGCCCATCATCCAGCGGAACGACCAGTAGGTGACCCAGACGACGGGCATGTAGTCGATGCCCGCACCGAACTGCTCGGTGTACAGCGCCTGCAGGTCGTTGAGCCCCTCGACGCAGCCGTCGAACGTGTGCGTCGACAGGAACGACAGCAGATAGGGCACGCGCAGCGACCAGATCTCCTCGGAGCCGTCGGGGGTGCCGATGGAGAACAGTGAGAACGAGGCATCCGCCCCGCAGGCGTTCTCCCACAGCGCTTCGGCGGCCGCCATCTTCATCGGCTGCGTGTCCACCATCACCAGGCCCAGCTGGTCGCCGGAGATGGCGACACCGACGAACGAGATGATCATGAACCACATGCCGAAGCGCAGCGAGCGGCGCATCGTCTCCAGGTGCTGCCCGCGTGCCAGGTGCCAGGCGCTCACGGCGATGACGACGGCGGCGGCGAACATCCACGCCGAGAAGATCGTGTGCGGGAAGGCGGCGAGCACGACGGGGTTGGTCAGCACTGCCCAGAAGTCGACCATCTCGGCCCGGCTGCCGTCGGCGGCCATCTCGTAGCCGACCGGGTTCTGCATGAAGGCGTTGGCGGCGAGGATGAAGTAACCCGAGAGGGTCGACCCGAACACGACCATCCAGATGGAGAACAGGTGCAGGGCGCGCGGAAGCTTGTTCCATCCGAAGATCCACAACCCGATGAAGGTGGCTTCGAAGAAGAAGGCCATGAGGCCCTCGAAAGCCAGCGGCGCTCCGAAGACGTCGCCGACGAACCGCGAGTAGGCCGACCAGTTCATGCCGAACTGGAACTCCTGCACGATTCCCGTGACGACGCCCATCGCGAAGTTGATCAGGAAGATCTTGCCGAACAGCCGCGTCAGGTGCAGCCACGCGACGTTGGCCGTGCGGTGCCACACCGTCTGGAAGATGGCGACGACCAGGGCCAGCCCCAGCGTGAGGGGCACGAACAGGTAGTGGTAGAGCGTCGTCAGTCCGAACTGCCAGCGGGCGAGCAGCAGCGGGTCGAGCAGATCCATCGGGATCCTTCCTCGGAAGGGGTTTCTTATCGCTGAAGGTAATGAGCCCGATGCTCACCCTTCCCGGCGTGGCGCCGTGAATAAACCCGGCTGTGGTCAGACCACGCGGGCTTGCTACGAGAATACCTCAGATTTGCGGGGGGAAGACCGCCTCCGAGGTGGCGTGCGGGCACGCTGAATGCCACCCTCCGCATCGTGCAGGAGAGGGTGCCGCGGCGGAGCTCAGCCTCGCGTGGAGAGCTGCACGATGCACTCGCGCGGGTCGCACGAGGAGCGCATGCCGTCGACGGTGAGCGGGCCGCCCGCCTGGGCGATCACGCCCTGCATGAGCCCCAGGTGCACCGAGCACAGCACCTGACGGTGCTCGGCCTGCACCTCGGCGTGCGCACACGGGGTGAGGTCGATGGTCAGCTCGGATTCGTTGACCAGGGGGTCGAAGCCGGCGTCGGCGAGGTTCTCCACGAGGGCATCCACCTGGTGCAGCGCCTCGGTGGTCAGCTCCGGCGGCAGCTCGCTCGGGAGCACCCTTCGCATGAGATCGCCCCGCTGCGCGGCCTCGCGCACCTTTCGCTGCTGCACCGGGCTGAATGACCGGCCGCCGTCCGCGGCGCTGTACAGCACCCGGGGTCGCCCCCGCGTGGTGCGGTGCTCGGTCTCGGACACGACGTACCCGTCGTCGATGAGCCGCTGCAGGTGCTCGCGCACCGTGTTGGCGTGCAGCTTGGTCGCGCTCACGAGCTCCGCCACGGTGCGCTGCGGCCGCTCCTGGATGAGGTGCAGGATCTCGACGCGAGAGTAGCTCGAGATGGCGCTGTAGCCGGCGGGTCGGGTGCTCACCTGTCCATTATGCCCTGTGGTCAGGCCACAATGCCAGGGCGGCCCGTCCCCGGGGGTGCGGCAGGCCGTCGCCGCGTGTCAAGCCCCCGCGTCATGCTGGCGGCCGCACCCGCCGTGAGCCAGAGTGGGGGGATGATCGGCATCGTCTTCAATCCCACGCGCGTGGAGCGTTCCGCACTCGAAGACGCGCTCGCTGCGCGGGAGGAGCCGGTCGAGGTGCAGTGGTACGAGACCACGGTCGACGATGCCGGAGAGGGCGTCACCCGGCAGGCGCTGTCCGACGGCTGTGAGTTGGTCGTCGCCGTCGGCGGCGACGGCACGCTGCGCGATGTGGCCGCGGCGCTCGCCGGCACCGATGTGCCGCTCGGCATCGTGCCCCAGGGCACGGGGAACCTGCTGGCCCGCAACCTGGGCATCACGCTCGGGGACATCCCCCGGGCGCTGGAGCGCGCGATCGACGGTGACGAGTCGCCGCTGGACATCGGCCACATCAACCTGCACGACCGGGGCGAGGAGTTCATCTTCCTCGTGATGGCCGGCTTCGGCATCGATGCGCAGATGCTCGCGGAGACCGATGAAGAGGCGAAGGAGAAGGCCGGCTGGCTCGCCTACGTCGGGGCGCTGGGTCGGGCGATGGCGGCGACCGATGTCGTCGAGACGACCGTGGTGTTCGACGCCGACCCGCCGGCGACCGAGCCCGCGCACACCGTGCTGATCGGCAACTGCGGCACCGTGCAGGGCGGCCTGCGCATCCTCCCCGACGCCGAGCCGGACGATGGCCTGCTGGACGTCGTGCTCGTCGGCGGCGAAGGCCCCGAGGGCCTGCAGTGGCTGGACGCGCTGAAATCCGTGGTCTGGGACAACGGCATCCGTCGTGCGGTCACCCGCGATGACAGTGCCGTGGACACCGCCACCACCCGCCACCGGCAGGCCGTCTCGGTGCGGGTCACGCTGCCGCGCCCGCTGCCGTTCGAGATCGACGGCGAAGAGGTCGGCGAGACCACGGACATCCTGGCGACCATCCAGCCGGGCGCCCTGATCGTGCGCCGCTGACGGGCGGGATGCCGCGGCGCGGCATCCCGCACGCTCGGGCGCCGGCATCCGCCTTCCGCGCGGCATCCCGTTGCCGGCATCCGCTCCCGGAACCAGGAGAACTCACCGAGACAGGGCGTCCCCGCGGGGATCGTCCTGTTCCGGTGAGTTCTCCTGTTGTGGTGTCGCTGGGTCAGGCGACCTTGACCGCCCGCGCGTTGGGCACGCAGTGCGTCATGGTCAGCCCGGCAACGTCGCGCGGCCCGTTGTGGCCGAGGTTCGCCAGGCGTGCCAGCTCAGCCTCGTTGAGGGTCTGCGACTGCAGCGGCGGCAGGTCCTTGATCTCGTCGAGCGAGATGCCGAGGCCCTCGCCCACGCGCCGGCCGAGGTCGTCCTCAACCATGTAGAAGTGCCAGAGCATGCGCTCCTGCACCTCGCGAGCGGCCTGCGAGATGAGCTCCACGAAGTTGTGCACGAGGTCGTCACGCTCCCAGTCCTCCATGAGGAGGTAGCGCTGGCCGGCCTGCGTGTAGTCGTCGGTGCGGGGGATCCGCTTGCGCGTCAGGCGCCCGACGATCTCGGGACCCTGCTCGTCCACCGTCGGGTACTGCGCCTCGCGCAGGCCGCCCGTGATCGAGGGCTCGTAGTTGACGTGCGGGTTCTCGCCGCCGTCGTCCTGGTGGTACGCCATCTGCCCATCGCGCTGGTTCGTGGCCACGCGGGCGTTCTTCGGCGAGTTCACCGGCAGCTGCAGGTAGTTGGGGCCCACCCGGTAGCGCTGCGTGTCGGAGTACGAGAACGTGCGGCCGACGAGCATCTTGTCGTCGGAGAAGTCCAGGCCGTCCACCAGCACGCCGGTGCCGAAGGCGATCTGCTCGTTCTCGGCGAAGTGGTTCGACACGTTGCGGTTGAGCACCATCTTGCCGACGGTCTTCGGCGGGAAGTCGTTCTCCGGCCACAGCTTGGTGTCATCGAGCGGGTCGAACTCCAGCTCCGGGTGGTCGTGGTCGTCCATCATCTGGACTCGCAGCTCCCACTCGGGGTACTCACCGCGCTCGATGGCCTCGTAGAGGTCCTTCGACGCGTGGCCGAGGTCGCCCGCCTGCACCGCCGCGGCATCCGCTTCGGTCATGGAGCGCACGCCGGCGCTGGGGATCCAGTGGTACTTGACGAGCTTCGTGTCGCCCTCGGCGTTGACCCACTTGTAGGTGTTCACGCCGAAGCCCTGCTGCGTGCGGTAGTTCTCCGGGATGCCGCGGGGGCTGAAAAGGTTCACGAGCATGTGCATCGACTCGGGGGTCTGCGACATGAAGTCGAAGATGCGCGCCGGCTCCTGGCGGAAGGTCACCGGGTCGGGCTTGAGGGAGTGGATGACGTCGGGGAACTTCACCGCATCGCGGATGAAGAAGACGCCGAGGTTGTTGCCGACGAGGTCCCAGTTGCCGTCCTCGGTGTAGAACTTCACGGCGAAGCCGCGCGGGTCCCGGGCGGCTTCGGATGAGTCGCGGCCGCCGATGACGCTCGAGAAGCGCACGGCGAGGTCGGTGCGCTTGCCGGGCTCCTGGAAGAGCTTGGCGCGGGTGTATCGCGAGATGGGCTCGTCGCCCCACATGCCGGTGGCCTCGAAGTAGCCGAACGCGACGAAGCCGCGCGCGTGGACGACGCGCTCGGGGATGCGCTCGCGGTCGAAGTGGCTGATCTTCTCGAGGAAGTGGTAGTTCTCCAGCGTCGCGGGGCCGCGGGCTCCGACGGTGCGCTGGTTCTGGTTGTCGTAGACCGGGTGGCCCTGTCGGGTGGTGAGCACCCGGCGGTCGTCGCCCTCAGCGGGGCCCTGGCTCGATACGTCGGTCATCGTGTTTCCTTTCCTGGCGCCCCGGTCTTCAGAGACGCCTTGTGGTTCCCGGAACGCTACCGGCGCCCTGCGCATGGGCCGAGGTGCTTGCCAAATGCCGAAGCGGTGCCTACGCGGTACGTTTGGCGGATGCCCCAGCCGCCGTCTCTCGCTGATTTCTGGACCGGATGCCGCGCCCGACTGCCCGAGCTGCCCGAGGCGCTCCCGGAGGCGTGGGCCTTCGGCGCGACGCCCGGCCACGCCGACGAGCTGCTGGACCTGGTGCTGGCGGGGATCAAGACGGGAACGGCATCGTCGCTGTGGGACTACGACGCCAGCGGGGAGGCGCTGCCGCAAGAGGGCGAGTTCAGCATCATCCTCGACGGCGCCGGCGCGCCGCGCGCGGTGATCCAGACGACCCGGATCGACATCGTCCCCTTCGACCAGGTGGATGCCGAACACGCGCATGCCGAGGGCGAGGGGGACCGGACGCTCGCGCAGTGGCGCGAGGTGCACGAACGGTACTGGCGCGCGTACTCCGAGAATCCGCGCGGGTACGAGCCGGACATGCCGGTCGTGTGCGAGCGGTTCCGGCTGCTGTATCCCGCGTGACGGCGGCCGCGCCGTCGGACTAGCCCTGCGGGTCCCAGACCACCGGGGTGGTGGTGCCGGTCTCCCAGTCGCGGCGCAGCACGCTGTAGGCCACCGAGGCCAGCGGGGCACCGTCGCGCACCGGCCATGCCTCGCGGTAGTAGGCCTCCTGCACCCGGCCGCAGCGGCGGAACGTGCGGCGCATCGCCGCGTTGTCCTCGCGGGTCTGTGAGACTCACCGAACCAGCGTGATTTCTGCGGATCCGTCCTCGAGGAGGAAGGCCCGCAGGACCTCGATCCAGCTCTCGAATGCATCCAGGTGGGCGTCATGGCTCGCGCCCGGGATGTCAGCGCGCCGCGTCTGAGGGCGACGCGCGATCAATTCCGCCTTCTGTTCCGCGCTGAACAGGCCGTTCTCCGCGAAGACCGCCAGCGTTGGAACGGTCAGCTCTTGCCACTCCATCCAGCGCGGCTTGTGGACCGCCGCGATGGTGCGCTCCATCACGTCCGCATCGAAGCGCCGTCGCAATCCATCCGGTGTCGGCTCAAGATCATCGATCCACGCTTCGGACAGGGCGGATTCGCCGAGGAAGGCACGAGCGTCGTCGGCGCTGGTGAAGACGGCCGGCCAAGAGTCGAAGAACGCGCGGAGGCGTGCCGCCTCATCAGGCTCGTCCGTGCCGAAGGCATGCCCCTCCAGCATGACGAGGCGCTCTACGAGACCTGGCCTGGCCGCAGCCGTGAGGAGGGCGGTGTGCGCGCCCATCGATTGACCGACCAGGGTCGCGGGTCGATCGGGCGACAGTTGCGTGATGACTTCCGCGATGTCGTCGACGAAGGCCTCGCGAGAGAGGTCCTCCGGTCTTCTGGAGCTCTGTCCGTGCCCGCGCTGATCGACGAGGACGACGTGGAACGCATCGGTCAATGCGTCGGCCGTGGGTAGCAGTTCGCGCGCGCTTCCCGCCAAGCCATGGAGGAGGACGAGCAGGGTGCCATCGCCACCACGGTCGACGACGGAGATGTCGACACCGTCGCGGTGGATCAGCACTCGGTTCTCGCTCATACCGTCGTCTCAGGGGTACGAGAGGTATCCGGTTGCCGGGTCGATCCCGGCGAGGAAGTCGCGGATGTCCGCGATCTGCCGTTCGCGGCTGATGTGTCCGGAGATGCCGACCGTGCTGAACCCGTAGCCGTCGTTGGGGCCAGAGATCCAGTCGTAGTGAATCGAATCCAAGTGAGTCGAACCGCCATCGCGCCGGCGCACGGCGAACGTCTCACCATCCACGGTGACGCTCCCGAGGTCTGTATAGCTGTGCACGTCCGGGAAAGCGGACGTCGGGGCGTACACCCATCTTTCGTCGGTGGGCTCGGGGTCGCTCGGCATGCGTTCGACCCTACCGAGGGGCGTCAGAGAGCGTGCGCGTCGACGCGAGCTTCCGTGGTTGGCTGCCACCCCAGCGCCGGCGCGACATGCTTCGCGAACGACTCGACGATGCGCAGGTTGAACGCGACTCCGAGCTGGCTCGGGATCGTGAGCATGAGGGTGTCGGCGCTGGCGATCGCGGCATCCTGCTTCAGCTGCTGCACGAGCACATCGGGGGATGCCGCATACGTCTTGCCGAACGTCGAGCGGATGCCGTCGATGTAGCCGACGCCCTCGCCCTCGGAGGAGTGCCCGAAGTACAGCTCGTCCTCGGCCGTGGTGATCGGGAAGATCGAGCGGCTCACCGAGACACGGGGCTCACCCGGGTGGCCGGCCTCGCGCCACGCCTGGCGGAAGGCGTCGATCTGCTCGGCCTGCAGCACGTCGAAGGGGACCCCGCGGTCCTCGGTGAGCAGCGTCGACGACATGAGGTTCACGCCCATCGTGCCCGCCCAGGCGGCGCTGTCGCGGTTTCCGGCGCCCCACCAGACGCGGGAGCGCAGGCCGGGGGAGTACGGCTCGACCCGCTGCATCCCGGTGCCCCCGCCGAAGGGGCTCGACGGGTCGCGCTCGGCCAGGCCCTCGCCGTCGATCGCGCGCAGGAACAGGTCGAAGTGGCTGCGGGCGATGTCGGCGCCGCGCGGGTCGGTGGAACCGGTGTAGCCGAATGCCTCGTAGCCGCGCACGACGGTCTCGGGTGAGCCGCGGCTGACGCCGAGGGCGAGCCGGCCGTCGCTGATCAGGTCGACCGCTGCGGCCTCCTCGGCCAGATGCAGCGGGTTCTCGTACCGCATGTCGATGACGCCGGTGCCGACCTCGATGTTCTTGGTCGTCGCGGCGATCGCCGCGAGCAACGGCATCGGCGAGGCCTGCTGCCGGGCGAAGTGGTGCACGCGGAAGTACGTCCCGTTGACCCCGAGGTCGTCCATGCCCTGCGCGAGGTCGATGGCCTGGCGCATCGAGTCGCCGGCGGTCAGCTCCCGCCCGCCGCCGAGGGGTCCGTAGTGGCCGAACGAGAGCGTTCCGAAGCGTTGCATGTCAGATGCAACCGATGCCCCCTGGCATCCATTCCTACCCTGCTCGGTCGTCGCGAACGGCCGTTCCGCAGGTGGGAAGGGGCCCTTTGCGTCGACTCAAGGGTGTGGGGCGGGCGGGCGGCCCTCGGTGGTCAGGAACGTCCCGTTCCCGGCGCGGAGGGGGACGCATGCGACGACCGAGCGCTCCGGGCGCGTCGCACCCCCGCCGCCACCACGCGCCAGCCGACGAGCAGGAGCAGCAGGGTCAGCGTCGCCACGATGACGAAGGGCAGCGCCGTGCCCTGGCCGGTCACGGCGCGCAGCACCATGCCACCGGCGACCGTGATCGCCCAGACGCCGAGGCCGGTGCGCACCGGGGCCGCGGGCCGACGCCAGGCGAGCGTGACCAGCCAGCCGACCACGAGCGCCGCCAGGAACGGCCACGCGGTGGCCGCCAGGCCGAGGCCGAGCGGCGCGGAGTCGTGGCTCGCACGGCCGATGGCGGCGAAGAGCGCGACGAGCACGACGTCGAGGGCGAAGGCGGTGACGGCGGAGCGGGTCATGCCTCCATTGTCCCGGCCCGCGCTTGCTCACCTGTCGCGGATAGCGCCTTCCACCGGCGGGAAACCGTCATCCGCGACGGGTGAGGAGGCGGTGGGCGGGGGAGCGGGCGCGGTCTCGGCGGCCAAGGCCAGCACGATCTGGCGCCACCGCAGCAGGAACGCCGGCTCGTCCAGGCGCCGGCGGCGCATCCAGGTCGTGACCTCCTCGTTGCACTTGCTGGCGTTGCACGACCGGCACGCCGGCACCACGTTGTCGAGCGTGTAGCGGCCGCCGCGCGAGATCGGCAGCACGCAGTCCCGCTGCAGCGCCGCGCCGTCCGCACCGCAGTACGCGCACGCCGCCCACGCGTCGAGGATGGCGAACCACTCGAGCTCGGTCAGGTCGCTGCCGGATGCCGCGACGCGCTTCACGCGGCGGCGCTGCGCCCGTGCGCGGCGGGTCTGACGGACGGCCATGGCGCCCAGGCTATCGGCGCCGCGATGACGGATGCCGACGGCGCGCGGCCCCGGCCCGAGCGCCGGCCGCCCCGGGCTCGGCCCCGCGTCGGCGCGCGGTCCCGGCCCCGTACGCCCCCGTGGCCGCTACCGTGGAGCGATGACGACCCAGGCGCAGCGCGCACAGACCCTGTCCGACCTGCACGCCGCACCGGAGATCCTCCGCGTGGTGAACGTGTGGGATGTCGTCTCGGCGAAGGCGATCATCGCCCTGCCCGAGACCCGCGCCCTGGCGACCGCCGGGCACTCGATCGCCGCGACCTTCGGGTACGCCGACGGGGAGAACATCCCGCTCGAGCTCATGCTCGACATGGTGGGCCGCATCGTCGCGGTCGCCGGCGACCTGCCGGTGTCGGCAGACCTGGATGCCGGTTTCGGCGACCCCGGCGAGACCACCCGCCGCGCGATCGGCGTGGGTGTCGTCGGGGCCAACGTCGAGGACCGGCTGAAGCCGCTCGCGGAATCGGTCGCCGCCGTCGAGGCGATCGTCGCCGCCGGCCAGGCCGAGGGGGTGCCCTTCGCGCTCAACGCCCGCACCGACGCGTTCGTGCGCGCCGGCGGCCGGCCCATCGACGAGTCCATCGCCGACGCGATCGAGCGCGGCCGGGCCTACCTCGACGCCGGCGCCGACATCGTCTTCGTGCCCGGTCCGCTCGACGCCGACATCACCCGGCAGCTCGTCGACGGCATCGGTGAGCGCAAGATCAGCGTGATCGGGGCACCGGGCGCGCTGACGGCGGCGGAATACGAGGCGCTCGGCGTCGCCCGCATCTCGTACGGTCCGCAGACGCAGCGGGTGGCTCTCACGGCGCTGCAGGACCTCGCGAAGAGCCTGTACGCCGACGGCGTCATCCCGGCATCCACCCGCGTTCTGAACTGATCGGACGTACGCGCCGAACGGGAGCCGTGCCGCCGCCCGCCTAGGATCGAAGGCGACGTCCTGTGCGGCGTCGCAGGGAGGTCGCAGTGGGCGACGCGCAGGGCGCATGGGTGCTGGTCGACGGCGAGAACATCGACGCGACCCTCGGTGGATCGATCCTGGGGCGCCGCCCGCAGCCCGATGAGCGGCCGCGCTGGGACCGCATCCTCTCGTTCGTGGAGCGCACCTGGCGCCAGCCCACGCGGGGACTGTTCTTCCTCAATGCCACCACCAACCTGCCGATGACCTTCGTGCAGGCGCTGAAGGCCCTGGGCTACGAGCCGGTGCCGCTGTCTGGCCCGTCCGACGCGAAGATCGTCGACATCGCCATCCAGCGCACGCTCCAGGCGCTGCGGGACCGCGACGACGACGTCATGCTCGTCAGCCACGACGGCGACTTCGTCGACGACCTCGGCGCGCTCGCCGACGGCCGGCGGCTCGGCGTGCTGGGGTTCACCGAGTTCCGCAACACCGGCTTCGCGGCGATCCCGGGCCTGGAGTTCTTCGACCTCGAGTTCGACGCGCAGGCCTTCGACGCCCCGCTGCCGCGCATCCGGGTGATCCCGATCGAGGAGTTCGACCCCGCGCAGTTCCTGCGCTGACCCCGGCGCCTCGGGGCCGCGCGCGCCCGTGATTCCACGGTGCGGGGGCGTTGTCAACCCTTCCGCGCCTTCGCGCGCCCTCACGAAGACTGGACCCACCCACCGGGAGGAGCCAGCGTGACGGGTCAGCCGATCGAGTCTTACGCGCCGATCGGCGATGGCCGCACGGTGGCGCTCGTCGGCGCTGACGGCAGCATCGACTGGATGCCGCTTCCCGAGCTCACCTCCGACGCGGTGTTCGCGAAGATCCTCGATGACGCCACCGGCGGCTCCTTCCAGCTCGCCCCCGTCGCCGAGTTCACGATGCGTCGCCGGTACGTTCCACGCACGAACGTGCTCGAGACGACGTTCACGACGGATGACGGCGTCGTGAAGATGACCGACGCGCTCGTGTCTGGCATCGCGGGGCGCCTGCCGTGGGCCGAGCTCGCGCGCCGGGTCGAGGGCGTCTCGGGTCGGGTCGAGATGGCGTGGGCGGTGCACCCCGGCACGTCGCTGCAGACCGCCTCGCCCTGGATCGAGCCGTCCCCGCACGGCGCGGTCGTCCGCTGCGGCAAGACCGCCATCGGCGTCGTCGGCTTCGACCACGGCCCCGACGAACCCGAGTCCGACGGTCCGTCCGGTCCGGTGCTGTCCGGGCGCTTCACGACGTCGCCGGAATCGCGCCACCTCGTCGTCATGGCCGCCACCCACGACGAGCCCCTGCACTTCCCCGACCCGCACAACGTCGACGTCGGTATCGACCGCACCATCGGCAACTGGCGCTCCTGGTCGCGCGAGTTCTCGTACGAGGGCCCGTGGGCGGCGCACGTGCAGCGCAGCGCCCTCGCCCTGAAGCTGCTCATCTACAGCCCCACCGGCGCGATCGCCGCCGCGGCGACCACGTCGCTCCCCGAGAGTCCCCGCGGTGGCAAGAACTGGGACTACCGGTTCGCCTGGGTGCGCGACCTCGCCTACACCGCGCATGCGCTGGTGCGCTTCGGGCTGCGCGAGGAGACCCACGCCGCCCTGTCGTGGCTGCTCCGCACGATCCGCGACCACGGCCCCGACCTGCACGTCATGTACACGCTCGACGGCCGCCTGGCTCCCGGTCCCACCGCCGCCGACGTGCCCGGGTGGCAGGGCATCGGTCCGGTGGTCACCGGCAACCCCGCCCGGGCGCAGCTGCAGCTGGGCGTGTACGGCGACCTGATCGCGATCTGCCGCACCTACGTCGAGGCGGGCAACGTGCTCGACGTCGACACCGCGCGCCTGCTCGCCGGGGTGGCGGACCGCACGTGCGACCTGTGGCGCAACCCCGACTCCGGTATGTGGGAGCTTCCCGAGCTGCGCCATTACACGTCGTCGAAGATGGGGTGCTGGAAGGCCCTCGAGGATGCCGTCTGGCTCGCGGAGGCGGGAGCCCTGCCGGGCAGCGCCGAGCGCTGGCGCACGGAGCGTGAGCGCATCCGCGAGTGGATCGATGCCCACTGCTGGTCCGAGGAGCGCGGCGCCTACGTCTGGTACGCCGGGTCCGAGGATCTCGACGCCTCGGTGCTGCTGCACGCCCCGACCGGTTTCGACCGCGCCGAGCGGATGTCGCGCACCATCGACGCGCTCACCGAGCAGCTCGGCGCCGGCGCCCTGCTCTACCGCTACAGCGGCGTGGACCAGGAGGAGAAGACCTTCGTCGCGTGCGGGTTCTGGCGCGCCCACGCCCTGGCGTGCGTCGGCCGGCACGACGAGGCGCTGGAGGCGATGGACGCCCTCGTCGCGGCCGCGAACGACGTCGGGATCTACGCCGAGATGATCGACGAGGACGACGGGTCGGCGTGGGGCAACACCCCGCAGGCCCTCAGCCACCTGGCATTCATCAGCGCGGCCCTCACGATCCGAGAACTCGTCCCGGAGCACAAGCTCCGTGGCCGTTGACCACCACGAGACCACCACGAGAGAGGAGACACCATGTCACGCGACCAGTACACCTTCACCGACCCGGCGAAGCTCTACGCCGACATCGAGCCGAAGAACCAGGAGATGGCGGAGCCGGGACTGGATGCCGAGCTCGCCGACAAAGCCGACCTCGGTGAGGACAGCTACCGGGGAACCGGCCGTCTCACCGGGCGCAAGGCCCTCATCACCGGCGGCGACTCCGGCATCGGCGCCGCCACCGCGATCGCGTTCGCGCGCGAGGGGGCCGACGTCGCCCTGTCGTACCTGCCGGAGGAGCAGCAGGATGCCGACCGCATCGCCGGCATCCTGCGCGAAGCGGGCGCGACCGTGCTGACCCTTCCGGGCGACCTCAAGGACCCGGCGTACTGCCGCGACCTCGTCGCCCAGACGGTCGAGGGCCTGGGCGGCCTTGACATCCTCGTCAACAACGCCGGCAAGCAGATCTACAACGAAGATCTGACCACGCTGACCGACGAGCAGTTCGACGACACCTTCAAGACGAACGTGTACGCGATGTTCTGGATCACCAAGGCGGCGCTGCCGCACTTGGCCCCCGGCTCGGCGATCATCAACACCACGTCGATCCAGGCGTATTCCCCCTCCGGCATCCTGGTCGACTATGCCTCGACGAAGGCCACCATCAACGCCTTCACGAAGGGCCTCGCCGAGCAGCTGGCGCCCAAGGGCATCCGCGTGAACGCCGTCGCGCCGGGGCCCATCTGGACGCCGCTGCAGCCGACCGACGGGCAGCCGCCGGAGAAGCTCGAGGAGTTCGGCGAGCAGACGCCCCTCGGGCGCATGGGTCAGCCCGCCGAGCTCGCGCCGGCGTACGTGTTCCTGGCGTCGGCGGAGTCCAGCTACGTCATCGGGGAGACGCTGAACGTCAACGGTGGGATGCCGACTCCCTGAGCGCGCCCGCAACGACGAAAGCCCGTCCGGTCACCCGGGCGGGCTTTCGCTTTCTCCTGCGCGAGAGGATCAGCGCTTCGGTGTGCGATTCTCCGCGCTCACCATCCACGAGAGCTGCTCGAGCCGCTCCAGGATCGCGTGCAGCAGGTCGGCGCTCGTGGGGTCTTCGTCATCGACGTCGTCGTGCACCTCGCGGCACGTGCCGCAGACGTCGTCGAGACGCTCGGTCATGAGGTCGATCACCTCGGTGGTGGCGATCTCGCCCTGCGGGAACTCCGCGAGGGTCGTCGTCTCGGCCACGACGTCGCTGCGGCCGTCGGGGAGGGCGTGCAGCGCACGCATGCGCTCGGCGATGGTGTCGGCGAACGTGCGGGCGGACTCGATGATCTCGTCCAGCTGCAGGTGCGTGTCGCGGAAGTTCGTGCCCACCACGTTCCAGTGGGCCTGCTTGCCCTGCAGCGACAGCTCGATGAGGTCCACGAGGACCTTCTGCAGGTTGTCGCTGAGGTCCTGCGAGGCGGTGAAGCCCTTCTCGGCGTTCTCTTCGCTCGTGAGCTTCGCGCCCTTGCCGCCGGAGGCGCTCTTGCGCCGGTTGATCTTCTCGCTCGTCGAGGTGCTCTTGCTCGTCGTGGTCTTCGCCATGGGTAGCGCTCCTGTTCGATCGGGGTGCCTCCGAAGGTAGGGCGAGGGCGGAGGGCGGGGCATTGCCTTGCCCTGCTGCCGCCGGAGTGCTAGTCCGCGGCGGGCGCTACGCTCGCGGCATGGTCGACGACGGTGCGGGTGGTGGACGGGCGGCCGACACTGCGCTGCGGCGCACGTACCGGTACCTGCGCCTGGGCGTCGCGGCTACGGTGGTGGCCATCGCGGTGGCGGTCACGCTCGAGAGCCGGCGCGGCGGGCTGCTCGAGTCCATCAGCGCCTACTACTACACCCCGGCCCGCGACGTGCTCGTCGGGGCGCTCATCGCCGGATCCCTCGGCCTGCTGGCCCTGTCGGGACGGGGTGTGCAGCGGGCGCTGCTCGATGCTGCGGCCCTGCTCGCCCCGCTCGTGGCGGTCGTGCCCACCCCCACGCTGGGCTCGGGGTGCGGGGCGACGGCGTGCGTCCCGGCATCCGCGCACCTGTCCGTCGACAACGGTGTGGCGACCTACCTGGTGGTGGGAGCGCTCGCGGTGGTCGTCGCGGTCGTCGTCGGCACACGCGCCGACGCGGGGCAGGCGGCGCTCGCGCGCACCTGGCCCTCGATCGCCCTCGCGGTCGCCGTGCTCACCGCGACCTGGGCCTGGTGGGGGCTCGCGCGGACGTCCTTCCTCGGTTTCGGCCACCTGGTCGCCGCGACCGGGTTCTTCGCGCTGCTCGCAGCCGTCGCCCTCATCGACGCGGGGCGCAGTGACTGGGCGCCGGAGCAGCCGCCGGCGCGCGGCGTGCGCGTGGCCTATGCGGTCGTCGGCGTGCTGCTGGCGGTCGACCTCACCGTGGTCATCTCCGTCGTGGCGATCATGGGCGACGCCGCGATGCGCACTCCTCTCGTGTTCGTCGGCGAGGTCGTCGCGCTGGTGCTGTTCGGCCTGTACTGGGTGCTGCAGACCGTCGGCACGTGGAGCAGCGCCGACCCGCGGCTGGCGGTCAGCGGCCCGGGTCGACCTCGCCGCTGAGCCGGTCGTGCAGGGCGGTGGTCGCCGCGTTCATGCCGACCAGCTCCACATCCGTGCCGCGCTGGGCGTACTTGGTGACGATGGCGTCGATGGCGGCGACCGTGGACGCATCCCAGACGTGCGAGCGCGTCATGTCGATGACGACCCGCTTCGGGTCGTGGGCGTACTCGAACTGGGTCGTGAGGTCGTTGCTGGAGGCGAAGAAGAGCTCGCCGTCGACGGTGTAGCGGGCCACGTCGCCGTCGGGGCTCACCGTGCGCGTCACCGTCGTGAAGTGCGCGACACGGCGGGCGAAGGCGACCATCGCCGTCAGCACGCCGGCGACGACGCCGAGGGCGAGGTTTTCGGTCCAGACGGTGACCGCCACGGTGACGATCATGACGACGGTCTCGCTGCGCGGCATCCGCTTCAGCGTCGCCGGGCGGATGCTGTGCCAGTCGAACGTGGCGACCGAGACCAGGATCATCACCGCGACCAGGGCGGCCATCGGGATGATCGCCACGACGTCGCCGAGGACGACGACGAGGACCAGCAGGAAGGCGCCCGCAAGGAAGGTCGAGATGCGGGTGCGGGCGCCCGACGCCTTCACGTTGATCATGGTCTGGCCGATCATCGCGCACCCGCCCATGCCGCCGAAGAGGCCGGATGCCACGTTGGCGACACCCTGGCCCCAGGCCTCGCGCGTCTTGCCGGAGCGCGTGTCGGTGATGTCGTCGACGAGCTTGGCCGTCATAAGGGATTCCAGCAGGCCCACCGCCGCGACGGCGAGAGCGTACGGGGCGATGATCTGCAGGGTCTCCCACTCGAGTGGGACGTTCGGGAGGAACAGCTGCGGAAGGCTGCGGGGGAGCTCGCCCTGGTCGCCCACGGTGGGCACCGAGACGCCGAGCAGCACGACCGCGCCGGTGAGCACGACGATCGCGATGAGGGGCGCGGGCACGGCCTTGGTCACACGCGGCCAGAGGTACAGGATCGCCAGTCCCGCCGCGACGAGCGGGTACACCGCCCACGGGACGCCGATCAGGTGCGGCACCTGCGAGATGAAGACGAGGATCGCGAGGGCGTTGACGAAGCCCACCATGACGCTGCGCGGGATGAACCGCATGAGCTTGGCGACACCGAGCACCGCCAGCACGATCTGCAGCACCCCCGCCAGAAGCACGGTCGCGACGAGGTAGTCGATGCCGTGCTCGCGCGCCACGGGGGCGATCACGAGGGCCACGGCTCCGGTGGCGGCGGTGATCATCGCCGGACGTCCGCCGGTGAACGCGATGACGACCGCCATCACGAACGACGAGAAGAGGCCCACCCGGGGGTCGACTCCGGCGATCAGCGAGAACGCGATGGCCTCGGGGATGAGCGCGATGGCGACGACGAGACCTGCCAGGGCCTCGCGGGTCAGCAGCCGCGGGTTGCGCAGCGCCTGCAGCACGGTCGGTTCGATGCGGTGGCGGGTCCGGTCTTCGGGGACGGCGACGGACACAGGACTCCTGAGCGAGGACGGGAAGGATGCCGCGGACGGCCGGGCGCGCGGGGGCGTGGGCGGCGGCCCATCGATCCTACGACCCGCGCCCGTGGTGCGGCCCGGCCCGGCCCGGCGTCGGTGCGTCCGCCGACGGTCAGGCGAACGCGGCATCCACCGCCTGCGCCAGCACCGAAGCGACCGGCCACGCACCGTCCGCGGTGTTGCCGATGACGGTGACCGTGGTGTCCTGGGCCGGCAGGTGCGCCGACCAGAAGGACGCGCCGGTGTCGTACCCTTCGGCGATCAGGGCGTCGTGGCTGGCGTGGAGCCAGGTGCCGAGACCGGCGCGCTTGTCCTCGTCGTCGACGTGATGGCGTGGCCGGGTCATCTCGGCGTACGTCTCCGGTGAGACGATGCGCCCACCGCGGAGGGCCCGCCAGAAGGTGTGCACCTCTGCCGCGGTCGTGAAGGCCCCGCCGTCGCCGTTGCCGAGCACCGGCAGGTGCAGGGTGTTCGCGCGGTCGTCCTGGGCGTAGACGTAGCCGACCGCGGTGTCGGCGGGCAGCTCGTCCAGGCGCAGGAAATCGGTGCGCGTGAGCCCTGCCGGTTCGAACACGAGGCGCCTCACGGCGTCGTGATAGCTCTCGCGGGTGACGCGCTCGATGACGATTGCGAGCACGACGTACCCGCCGTTGCAGTACGCGAAGCGCTCGCCGGGGGTGAAGGTCTGCGGCAGGCCGGAGAGGATCGGGAGGAACGCCTCGGCGGTGGTGAGCGTGTGGACCGGGATGCTGAGGACGTAGTCGTCGACCTCACCCTCGGCATCCTCGTCGAGATAGTCGCCGATGCCCGACGTGTGACCCAGCAGGTGCTCGATGGTCACGGCGTCGTCGATGAGCGGCAGATCGTCGCCCAGGATGCTGCGCACCGGCTGGTCCAGGGCGAGGTCGCCGGATTCGATGAGGCGCCAGATCGCGAGCGCGGTGAAGATCTTGCTGCCGCTGGCGATGGCGAACCGGGTCTCGGGGGTGGTCGGAACGGCGAACGCCCGGTGGGCGAGACCGTACGCGCGCTCGAACGTGCGGGCGTCGGCGACGTCGACGGTGACGACGCCGGAGAACGACTCGGCGTCGGCAGCGGCGTCGAGCGCGTCGGGGTCGATGGCGAGTGGCATGGTGTCTCCTTTCGGGTCCATCCACGCTAGGCGATGGCGTCCGGACCCCGCCAGCGCAGCGGGTCGTCCTAGGCTCGAGGCGTGATCTCCCGCACTTTCGAAGACGGCGCGGTGCTGCGCGCCGCCTGGCCGGGCGACGAGCCCGGCATCCTCGCCCGCATCCGCGACCTCGCCGTGTACGAACGCGAACCGGATGCCGTTTTGAACACCGACTCTGCGCTGCGGGAGTCGCTCTTCGGCGCCGAGCCCCGGGTCTTCGCGCATGTCGTCGAGCGCGGCGGGGAGATCGCGGGCATCGCGATCTGGTTCCTCACGTACTCCACGTGGACGGGCCGGCACGGCATCTGGCTCGAGGACCTGTATGTGCAGGAGGCGCACCGGGGTCGCGGCTACGGCAAGGCGCTGATCGCGTCGCTCGCCGCGGTGTGCGTGGAGCGCGGGTACTCACGGCTGGAGTGGACGGTGCTCGACTGGAACGAGCCGTCGATCGCGTTCTACCGCGCGCTGGGCGCGCAGCCGCAGGACGAGTGGACGACGCAGCGGTTGACCGGTGAGGCGCTGCGGGCGCTGGGCGGGCGGAGTCTGCCCGCGCCGGGATAACAGACGATCGGCGCGAGGGCAAGCCCTTCAACACATGGTGGGTGCAGGGGATGCTGGCAGAGCACTGTCCGTTGAGGAAAGGAATGCCCATGGCTCGCATTACCGAGAGCATCGACGTCAATGTCCCGGTGTCGACCGCCTACAACCAGTGGACGCAGTTCGAATCGTTCCCGCAGTTCCTCAGCTTCGTGGAGTCGGTCACCCAGGGCGATGACGAGACGACGCTCTGGAAGGTCAGCGTGGCCGGGGTCGAGCATGAGTTCTCCGCCAAGATCACCGAACAGCACCCGGATGAGCGCGTTGCGTGGAACAGCATCACGGGCGATGTGAACCACGCCGGAGTCGTCACGTTCCACCGACTGGACGACAACACCACTCGAGTGACGGTGCAGCTGGACTGGGAGCCGGAGGGCTTCCGCGAGAAGGTCGGCGCGGCCATCGGCTGGGACGACCACGCGGTCAAGAAGGACCTGAAGAAGTTCAAGGAGTTCATCGAGTCGCGCGGCGCCGAGACCGGCGCGTGGCGCGGCGACATCAGCTGACCCCTGTCGTTCCGGAACCCCGTCGTGCCTCTGGGGCGGCGGGGTTTCGTCTGTCTCGGCTGCGACTGCCGCCGCGCCGCGCCGCGCCGCGCCGCGCCCGGCTGACGTCGCCGCCCGCCCGGTCGCCGGGCTGACCGCTCATGTTCTCTCGTTTGCGCATGTGAGTTCCGGTTCACACAGCCCTGGTGGCGCGGTGGACATCGAGGCATGGTCGGGCAGCCACCGGAACCTGTGTGAGCGGGAACTCACACGCGTGGGGAGGTGGTCTCGCGACCGCAGCCTGTGCGCGGCGTCTCGCCTGACATCCGGTGAGAGGGGGTGGTCCGCAGTGACGTGTGTGAGCACGAACTCACATGCGCGAATGGGGGACCGACGAAAATTCGCGGTTGTCGGCGGCGCCCGGCGATCGCGGCGCCCGACGCCGGCGCGCTCGCGTCGACCGGCTCCGTAAGCTGGAGTCCGTGCCCGCCGTGCTCAACGTCTCCGCCTATCTCTTCACGCGGCTCGACGATGCGCCCGAGCTCCGTCCGCTCCTGCGCGGGCGTGCGCTTGCGGCGGGACTGAAAGGCACCATCCTGCTCGCCGAGGAGGGGATCAACCTCTTTCTCGCCGGCGACGCCGATGCAGTGCGAGGGTTCATCGACGACCTGCGTGCCGACCGGCGCTTCGCGGCGCTGACCACCAAGGAGAGCTGGTCCGGCGAGCAGCCCTTCGGAAAGATGCTCGTGAAGGTCAAGCGGGAGATCATCCGCATGGACCGTCCCACGATCCGCCCCGAGTCCGGCCGCGCTCCCGCCGTGGCGCCGGCGACGCTGCGCCGCTGGCTCGACCAGGGCCACGACGACGACGGCCGCGAGATCGTGCTGCTGGACACCCGCAACGCGTTCGAGGTCGACTACGGCACGTTCCGCGGCGCCGTGGACTGGCGCATCGAGCGCTTCACGCAGTTTCCGGATGCCGCGGCCTCGCATCGCGACGACCTGGCAGGCAAGACGGTCGTCAGCTTCTGTACCGGCGGCATCCGCTGCGAGAAAGCCGCGATCCACCTGCGCGAGGAGGGCGTCCACGCGCTCCAGCTCGACGGCGGCATCCTGGGTTACTTCGAGCAGGTCGGCGGCGACCACTGGGCGGGGGAGTGCTTCGTGTTCGACGATCGAGAAGCCCTATCGCCGGATCTCGCGCCGCTGCAGCCGGCGCTGTCGGGGTCCGCCGCCCGCGAGTAGCGTCGAAACCATGAGCGCGCGCATCGTGGTCCTCACCGGTGCCGGAGTCTCGGCGGAGTCCGGAATCCCGACCTTCCGCGCCGTCGATGGGCTGTGGGAGCAGCACCGCATCGAGGACGTGGCGACTCCAGAGGGGTTCGCGCGCAACCCCGCCCTCGTGCAGGAGTTCTACGACCAGCGGCGCCGCGCCGCGCGGGCGGCTGAGCCCAACCCCGCGCACCGCGCCTTGGCCGAACTCGAGGAGGCCACGGCCGGCGACGTGCTCATCGTCACGCAGAACGTCGACGACCTTCACGAGCGGGCGGGATCCCGGCGGGTGATCCACATGCACGGCGAGCTGGCCAGTGCGCTCTGCACCCGGTGCGGGGCCCACGTGCCGTGGACCGAGGACCTGGCCCACGAACCGCCGTGTCCGCGCTGCGGGGCCCACGCGCTGCGCCCGGACATCGTCTGGTTCGGCGAGATGGTCTACAGGCTCGACGAGATCTACGACGCGGTGGGGGCCTGCGAGCAGTTGTGGGTCATCGGCACGTCCGGCAACGTCTCGCCGGCATCCGGCCTGCACGCGCTGGCGCGAGCGGTCGGCGCCAAGACGGCGCTGCTGAATCTCGAGGCCCACGACGACACGTCGCTGTTCGACGAGGTGGTGCTGGGGTCGGCATCCGTCGTCGTGCCGGCATACGTGCGCCGCGAGCTGGAGCGCGCCTCCGGTTGAGCGGCGGGGCGAGCAGTCGCCCTCGCGCCGCGCCGGCTTGGTATCCTTGAAATGGTGCGTCCGGGCTCTCCGACGCACGACACGGTGCATCTACCTGCTGGAAAGGCAAGGCGGCACGTCTGAACCTGCCCGCCGAACCGAGGACTTCACCATGTCTGCTCCCGCCGCCGTTGATGATCGCCCGCTGATCGTCCACACCGGTCCCTGGTACTTCCCGATCGCGTTCCTCGCGCGACTGCCGTTCGCCATGATGGTCGTCGGCGTGCTGACCCTCGTGGTTTCATCCACCGGCTCGGTGGCCCTCGGAGGCCTGACCTCTGCCGCCGTCGGCATCGGCACGGTCCTCGCCGGTCCGGTGGTCGGCGACGCGGTCGACCGTCTCGGCCAGCGGCGGGTGCTCGTGCCGCTGGGGCTGGTCAACAGCGCGCTGCTGGCGGCGTTCCCGTTCGTGGTGGCTGCGGCGACGGCGGATTGGATGCTGCTTCTCACGGCCCTGTTCATCGGCCTGACCGCTCCGCAGGCGGCGGCGATGTCGCGCAGCCGGCTGATGGCGATCATCCGCGAACGCCTGTCGGTGTCGCGCCGCGAACGCACGTTCTCGCGCACGATGGCGTACGAATCAGCAGCCGACGAGACGGCATTCGTCATCGGACCCGTGGTCGTCGGCATCCTCGCCTCGTTCATCGCTCCCTGGGCGCCCGTCGCCGGCGCCGCCGTGCTGAGCTTCGTCTTCGTCACCGCGTTCGCGCTGCATCCGACTGCGCGCGCGGCCTCCCCCGCCGCAGGAGACGAGCCGGCTGTGATCGCGCCCGCGCGCGAGCTGCTGCGCGCGCCGGTGCTGGTCATCGTGGCGGCCACCTTCGCGGTCGGCGCGTTCTTCGGTGCGACGCTGACGTCGCTCACCGCCTTCATGGATGTGCAGGGCGACGTGGATTCGGCGGCGCTGCTCTACGGCGTGATGGGGATCGGGTCGGCCGTGCTGGCGCTCGCGGTCGCGGTGCTGCCGACGCGGTTCGCGCTGCGGTGGCGTTGGATGCTGTTCGCGGCCGTGCTCGTGGCGGCCACCGCCGCCTTCACATTGAGCGGAACGGTCACCGCCGTCACCGTCGCGCTGGCGATCATGGGGCTGGGCGTCGGTCCGACCCTGGTGACGCTGTTCAGCCTCGCCGGAGCCCGCGCCCCGATCGGACGCACCGCGACCGTGATGACGGTGCTCGGCTCGTCCGTCGCGCTCGCGCAATCGCTGGCGTCGGCCGTGACCGGCGCGGTCGCCGAGGACTTCGGTGCCGAGACGGCGATGGTGTTCCCCCTCGTCGCGGCGGGGGTCGTGCTGCTGCTCGCCGTGGTGAACGTGGCGGTGGAGCGGCGCGCGCGGCGCGTGTCGGTGGTTTCGGTGGACGCGGTGGCTTCGGTGGACGCAGGGGGCCCTGTTGAGGCGGTTGCGGAGGGCGTTCGCGACGACTGAACCGGTGACGGGGGCGCGCGGCATCCGACGGAAGCCGCGCGCGCCCGTGCGCGGGTCAGGACGTGGGAGCGGGGAAGGGGCGCTCCTTCAGGAGCGTCGCCAGGTGCGCGGCGTGGCGCGCCACGGTCTCGGTGGTGGTCGCCACGGCTTCGGGGGTCTCTTCGAGGTCCTTGTAGTCGGTGGTCTGCATGGCCTCGCCGTTCCAGTAGACGCTGCCCTGCGACGGGATCGTGAACCCGACGTCGTTGAGGCCCTGGAAGGCATCCGCGATGACGGCGTGCGCCCCGTCCTCGTTGCCGACCACGGCCACGACCGCCACCTTGCCGGCGAGGATCGGGCGGCCCTCGTCGTCGGTCTCGGAGATTTCGGCATCCAACCGCTCCATCACGCGCTGCGCGACGCTGGACATGTGACCCACCCAGGTGGGTGTCGCGAAGACGAGGATGTCGGATGCCAGCACACGCCCCCGGATCAGGGGCCACGCGTCGCCGTCGCCCATGTCGGCTTCGACGCCGGGCTTGACGTCGTGATCGACCACGCGGATGGTCTCGCCCGTCACGTCGTACGGGGCGAGCGCGTCGAGCACCTGCTGGGCCAGCAGATCGGTGCTGGACTCGGAGGGCGAGGGCTTGAGGGTGCAGTTGAGGACGAGGGCGCGAAGCATGGGGATTCCTTTCGGTTTCACCTCAGGCTATGAACCGCGGCGAACCCGTCCCAGTGCTTGACAGCCCGCCCCGCGCCGCCGAGTGAGTATTGGGCCCGCCGAGTGAGTACTCCCCGCGAATACTCACTCGGCCCCGCGAATACTCACTCGGCGCCGCGAATACTCACTCGCGCCAGGCGATGCCGGCGGCGGCGATGCGCCGGGCGGCCTCGTCGGCGGGCACGTGCTCGCCGACGGTGGACCCGCGGCCCAGCGCGACCGCGGAGTGCACGATCGTGTCGGCGTACACCTGCACCAGGTTGTAGCCCTGCGCGGCATCCTGGCCCCGCGTCGACCCCACGGTGGTCGCGAGATCCTGCCCGTACGCGCTCGACGACGCAACGGCGACGGGAATGCCGGCGAACGTGCCGAACGACGGGTGGTGCACATGCCCCGACAGGATCGCCCGCACGTCCGACCCCCGCAGCACGTCGGCGAGCTCCTGCTGGCCGCGCAGCTCCACCGTCACCGCGAGATCGAGCACCGTCGGAAGCGGCGGGTGGTGCACCACGAGCAGGCTCCCCTCGGGCGCGCGCTGCGAGAGCTCGTCGCGCAGCCATGCCTCCTGCTCGGGCCCGACCTCGCCCCAGTGCGCGCCCGGCACGGTCGAATCGAGCACCAGCACCCGCAGCCCGCCGAACCAGCGGGTGAAGCACACGGGGGATGCCGGGTCGGCCGCTTCCGGCAGCGGCAGCTCCGCGCGCATGGCGGCGCGGTCGTCGTGGTTGCCCGCCGCCCACACCACCTCGGCGCCGATCCGCTCGGCGACGGGCTCGACGAGCGCGCGCAGCCGGCGGTACGCCGACCGATCGCCCCGATCGACGAGGTCGCCGGCCAGCAGCAGCGCGTCCGGGCGCAGGCCACTCGTCTCGATCCGGTCGAGCAGCACCGCCAGGTGCCCGTCGGCGTCGGCAGCGCCGTACAGGGGCGAGTGCTCCCCGGGCAGGTGGGTGTCGGCCAGGTGCACGAAGGTCTTCGCGGGCCGGGGGTGTTCGCTGACGATCATCGGGTCGTTCCTTCGGGGGTCTCGGGAAGGGCGCGGATGCGGCACGGGAATCGGGCGGCGACACCCGGCGCGCGCCGCAGGTTCAGGACGGCGTGGCCGCCGTCGATCCGGGGACGAGGGGTCCGGCATGCGAGCGACGGATCACTCCGTCGTCACCGGAACCGAGAAGGTGCTGCATCGCCTCGACGGTCTCGCGCGCCACCTGCTCGACGGGGATGCGCACCGTGGTGAGACCCAGCAGGTCGGCGCCGGGGAGGATGCCGTCGCACCCGGTGACGCTGAGGTCACGGGGGACGTCGAGGTGCGCCGCCCGCGCGGCGCGGAGCACCGCCAGCTGGCGGTAGTCCGAGGGGCACAGCACGGCGGTGATCCGTCCGGAAGAGGCGAGGGCGAGCGCCGCGTCCACGCCGTCATCCGGCGCGGCCGACACCGGCACCGTCTCGACCTCGACGCCGGCGGCCTCGAGCCGGTCCCGCATCGCGGTGGCGCGCACGTGCTCGGGGAAGGATGCCGCCGGGTCCGTCGCCAGCACCGCGACCCTGCGGTGCCCGAGGGAGTGGATGTGATCGGCCAGCAGTGTGCCGTGCGTGTGCTCGTCATAGGCGACCGAGTGCACGCGGTCGCCGGTGGCGTCCCGGCCGGCGCGGATGATCGGCACCTGGTCGGCGAAGGGGTCCAGCTGTGCGCTCGTCACACCGCCGGTGGCGACGATGAGGCCCGCCACCCGCATGCCCAGCAGCCGCTGCAGGGCGGTGACCTGCTTCGTGCCGCCGGTGTCGGCGCCGATCGTCACGGTCACCAGATCCAGTCCGCACCGGTTCGCTTCGTCCTGCAGGCACGAGAACAGCAGGCCGTAGGCCGGGTTGCTGGCGTCGCGCAGCAACAGCCCGACGGTGCCGGTGCGCCCGGCGGCGAGCTCGGCCGCCATCGTGTTCGGCACGTAGCCCAGGCGCTCGCTGATGTCGAGGATGCGCGCGCGGGTCTCTTCCGCGAAGCGCCCTTCGCCCTTCAGCGCCCGGGTCGCCGTGGCCCGCGAGACGCCTGCGGCCGCGGCGACGTCGCTGATCGTCACCCGCAGGGGCGGGCGGTCGGGCACGTCGCTCATGCGTGGTCGCTCCGACCGCGCCGGCGAGGACTTCCGGCTCGCGCTCCGCGGCCGTACACGAAATACATCACCAGACCCATGATGATCATGAGCAGCACGGTGTAGACGAACGTGATCGGCATGGCGTCGAGGTTGTTCTCGCCGCGGGTGCTCTCCTGGATCGCGACGCCGAGCGGCTTGTACAGCGGGTGGTAGAGGAAGATCGCCGCGTCGTAGTCGTCGAGCAGGCTGTTGAAGTTCAGCGCGGTGATCGCCGCCGCGGTGGGCAGCACCAGGGGGATGATGACCCGCCGGAACGCCGTCAGCGACTTCGCGCCGAGGATGCGCGAGGCATCCTCCAGCGAATCCGGCACCGAGGCGAAGGCCGCCTTCAGCAGGCGAAGCGTGAACGGGATCTTGATGACGATGTAGGCCACCAGCAGCAGCACCGGGGTGCCGGTGAGCACGGCGCCGGCGACCCAGCCGTTGGGGCGGTCGAAGGTCATGACGAGCCCCAGGGCGATGAGCACCGTGGGCAGGATCCACGGGATGTGCAGCACGTACTCGATGAGCGACGTCACCGGGTTGCGGTAGCGCTGCAGCAGGCGGGCGACGAAGAGCAGCCCGACCACGACGATCACCGACGCCAGGGCGCTGTAGACGACGCTGACGATGAACGGGCGGATCGCTCCGGGGGTGGTGAACACCGTGATGTAGTTCTGCAGCGTGAAGCTGTCGAGGGTGATGCTGCCGGCGAGGATGCTGCGGGCGTCGACGAACGAGAACAGCACGATCAGCACGACCGGGATGAGGTAGATCAGCCACACGAGGTAGGCCAGCACGTGCACGACGGCGTTGGCGACCGGGTTGGGGATCGGCTGCTTCTGGATGGGGGTGGCGACCTTGGCCACCGAGAAGTAGACGCCCGACTTCTCGGCGCGGTTCATGATCGCCAGCAGCACGATCGTCGCGAGTCCCAGCACGATCGCCAGGAGCGCCGCGATGTCGCGGGTCACGGGGCTGCGGGAGAGGTCGACGATGAGGGGGGCCACGGTCTGGAAGTCCGGACCGCCGAGCACGAGCGGGGCGGTGAGGGCCCCCAGGCCGATGAGGAAGGTCAACACGGTGACGGCGAAGAGCATCGGCCGCATCACCGGCAGCACGATGCGGCGCAGGATCGTCCACGTGGAGGCGCCCATGAGCTTCGCCGCCTCGATGGAGGCGAAGTCGATCTTCGCCAGCGACGACGACAGGAAGAGCATGTGGTTGGTCGTGGTCGCGAAGGTCATCACGAACACGACGGCGAAGTAGCCCGAGAACCAGTCGCGGTCGAGGTCCGGCCAGATGTTCAGCGCCAGGTTCGTCACGAACCCGAACCGGCCGTAGATGAAGTTGTAGCCGGCGGCCAGCACGATGCCGCCGTAGATGAGCGTCGTGGCGTAGCCGAGCCACAGCACGCGCGACCCGCGGACGCGGAAGTACTGCGTGACCAGCACGATGAAGACACCCACGATGTTGACGGTGATCGACAGCGTCACCGCCAGCAGGAAGCTGTTGCCCAGCGTGCGCATCGCCCGTTCGCTGCCGAGGAGCTTCTCCACGGCCCGCACGCTGAACTGTCCGTCGGGGAAGAAGGTCGTCCCCAGCAGCGAGAGGTTGGGGAGCACGAGGAACGCCGCGGCGAACCACAGCACGGCGACGCCGGTGACCCACACGAGGGGCGAGCGCACCATGGCGCGCGCCTGGCCGGAGCCGCGCCGACCCCGCCTGCCGGCGCGGGCCGGCGGCACGGGGGCGGCCGCGGCCGGAAGCTCGTCCGCCTCCGGCGGCGGGGGAGCGCTGAACGCCATCTCAGGCTCCCGGGTACTGCAGGACCCAGCGCGGATCGATGCCGAGGGTGACCTGCGTCCCCGGCTCCCACCGCTTCGCAGCGGCGGAGCCGGGCACGCTCACGCGCAGCTTCGCGTCGTCGACGGCGACCGTGTAGACGCTGTGGCTGCCGTGGTACGTGCGCCCTTCGACGGTGCCTTCGACGGACGGAATGCCCGCGACGGCCCCCGACGCCGGTGCTCCCACCGTGACGGCGACCTTCTCGGGGCGCACGTAGCTCTCCGCGTTCTCATCGAGAAGGGGGAGGTCGGATGCCGCGCCGCTCGCGGCCGCGCTCTCGCGCAGCCGCCGCAGCACGGCCGGGGTGAGGCGGTTGCTCTCCCCGATGAACCGGCAGACGAACGAGGTGGCGCTGCGGTCGTAGATCTCCTCAGGGGTGCCGACCTGCTGCAGCTCACCGGCATCCAGTACCGCGATGCGGTCGCTGAGGGTCAGCGCCTCCTCCTGGTCGTGCGTGACGTAGACGGTCGTGACGCCGACCTCGCTCTGCAGCTGCTTCAGCTGCTCGCGCAGCTGCACCCGCAGCTTCGCGTCGAGGTTCGACAGCGGCTCGTCGAGCAGCAGGATCTTGGGGGTCAGCACCAGCGCACGGGCGATCGCCACCCGCTGCTGCTGACCCCCCGACAGCTCCGCGACGTTCTTCTCGAGCTGCGCCGACGCGAGGCCGGTGCGGTCGGCGATCTCGTCGACCAGCCGGCGCTGCTCGGCCTTGGAGCTCTTGCGCACAGCCAGCCCGAAGGCGATGTTCTCGCGCACGTTCATGCTCGGGAACAGGGCGTAGTTCTGGAAGACCATCCCCACGCCGCGCTTCTCGCTGGGCACATTAGTGACGTCGCGATCGCCGATGACGATGCGTCCCGCCGTCGGCTGGATGAAGCCGGCGAGCGAACGCAGCGCGGTGGTCTTGCCGCAGCCCGAGGGCCCCAGCAGCGTGAAGAACTCGCCCTCGCGGATCTCGAGGCTGAGCCCCCGCACCGCGCGGTGCTCACCGAAGGTGACGTCGACGTCGTCGAAGCGGATCACTGTCTGTGCCTGTCGCCTTCTCAGCCGATGTACTCGAGCGTGACCTTCTCGACCCAGTCGCCGAGGTGCTCGCTCACGAGGCCGAAGTCGATGTCCTGGCGCGGGATCTCGGCCAGCTGTGCCACCACGTCGGGGTTGGCCTGCTCGACGGCGGCCTCGTTGACCGGCATGGCGTTGAACTCAGCGGCGAAGGCGCCCTGCACGTCGGCGCTGCCGAACCAGTCGATGAACTCCTGCGCGCGCGTCTCGTTGGCGGCGCCGTTGATGAGGGAGATCTGCTCGGTCACGTAGGGAACGCCGTACTCGGGCACGACGAGGCCCGTGCTGGTGCCGTACTCCTCGTCACGGGCGGCGATGCCGCTGGAGGGCAGCACGCCGAAGTCGACCTCGTCACGGGTGATGCGGGCATACAGGTCGGTGCCCTCCACGAGGGGGGAGCCGTTGGCGTAGTACGACTCCACGATCTCCCAGCCCTCGTCGCTGACGCCCAGGTCGCCGTCCTCGTCGAGGTGGCGGCTGAGGATGCCGGCGAGCACGAGCTGCGGCGTCGCCTGACCGAGTGCGGGGTTGACCTCATAGCGGCCCTGGTAAGCCTCGTCCGTCGCGAGCTGCTCGATGTCGTCGGGGGCGTCCGAGACGGTGTTCTCGTCGTAGACGGTGACGATCGCCTGCTGCACGAGCGGCCAGTAGGCGCCGTCGGCGGGGTCGCCGGCGTCGGCAGGAACCTCACCGCTCCAGCTCGGCTCGTAGGCGACGATGGCGTCTTCGGCCTTCAGCTGCTCGAAGAACATGTTGTTGAGACCGAACACCACGTCGCCGACGGGGTTGTTCTTCTCGGCGATGATGCGGTTGGTGAGGTCGGCGCCGCCGAGACCCACGATCTCGATGTCGAAGCCGGCCTCTTCGGCCTGCGCCTGGATCCACTCGCCGCGGCCGTCCGAGTTGGAGTTCGTGTAGACGATGAGCGTTCCGTCCGACGAGCCGGTGTCGCCGGCGTCGGCCTCGGTCTCGGCGTCTCCGCCGGCGCACCCGCTGAGGGCGAGCACGGCGACAGTCGCCGCTCCCATGACCGCCAGGTGCCTCTTGCGTGATCCAAACATGCTGTGCCTCTCGCTCTTCATTGAGGTGGGTCCCACCAGGGGGACACTACCTCAAACGTTTGTCATCATCCAACAACGAAGCGCCGCTTTCGTAAGTGCGGTCGCGCGTTCGCAATCAACGTATGGGCCGAAGGTGAACGGGGCGCATGCGGCGCATGAACACTGCCCCCTCCCGTACTGGCCCGCCGGACCGCTGGTGTCAAGCCCTCATTCCCCGTTCCGGCCATCGGTGAGGGTGGAGGGCGACGAAGGAGCGCGACATGACCGACGAACGACACCGGCCGTGAGCACTCGGCTGCTGATGGTGTCCGACACCCACATCCCGGGGCGCGCGCGCCGGCTCCCCGACGCGCTGCTGCACGCAGCGGATGCCGCGGACCTCGTGATCCACGCCGGCGACTGGGTCGCGGCATCCGTCCTCGACGAGCTGGAGCGGCACGCCCCGGTGCTCGGCGTCTACGGCAACAACGACGGCGCCGACCTGCGCGACAGGCTGCCCGAGATCGCGCGGCGTGAGATCGACGGCGTACGGGTCGCGGTGATCCACGAGACCGGTGACGCGCGCCGGCGGGAGACGCGGATGGATGCCGCCTTCGCCGACGCCGACCTGCTGGTCTTCGGCCACAGCCACATCCCGTGGGACACCACGACCCCCGGCGGACTGCGGCTTCTCAACCCCGGATCGCCGACCGACCGCCGCCGGCAGCCCCACCACACGATGATGACCGCCGAGCTCGACGCCGGAGAGCTGCGCGACGTGCGACTGGTCACCCTCTGACGGCGGCCTCTGTGCCATGCCAGCGCTGGCTTGGCAACCCCCGCGTACCGCGCCGGTGGCCGCGCCACACTGAAGAACCGACAAGGAGGCGCGAATGAAAGCCATGACCTACCGCGGGCCTTACAAGCTCCGCGTGGAAGAGAAGCCCGATCCGAAGATCGAGCACCCCAACGACGCGATCGTTCGGGTGGAGCTCGCCGCGATCTGCGGTTCCGATCTGCACCTGTACCACGGCATGATGCCCGACACCCGGGTGGGCCACACGTTCGGCCACGAGTTCATCGGCAGGGTGGAGCAGGTCGGCTCGTCGGTGCAGAACCTGTCGGTCGGCGACCGCGTCATGGTGCCCTTCAACATATTCTGCGGCAGCTGCTTCTTCTGCTCCCGCGGGCTCTTCTCCAACTGCCACAACGTCAACGCCAACGCCACGGCGGTCGGCGGCATCTACGGCTACTCGCACACCGCCGGCGGATACGACGGCGGGCAGGCCGAGCTCGTGCGCGTGCCGTTCGCCGACGTGGGACCGGCTGTGATCCCCGACGGCGTCAACCCCGAAGACGCCCTGCTGCTGACGGACGCCTTCTCGACGGGCTACTTCGGCGCGCAATTGGCCGACATCGTCGAGGGCGACACCGCGGTGGTGTTCGGCGCCGGTCCCATCGGGCTGGCCGCCGCCCGCTCGTGCTGGCTGATGGGTGCCGGTCGCGTGATCGTCGTGGACTACCTGGACTATCGCCTTCGCAAGGCCGAGGAGTTCGCCCACGCCGAGACGATCAACTTCGGCCAGGTGAACGACATCGTCCTCGAGCTGAAGAAGCAGACCGGCGGACTCGGCGCCGACGTCGTGGTCGAGGCGGTCGGCGCCGAAGCCGACGGGCACATCATGCAGCACGTCACGGCGGCCAAGCTCAAGCTGCAGGGCGGTTCGCCGGTGGCCCTCAACTGGGCGATCGACTCGGTGCGCAAGGGCGGCACGATCTCGGTGATGGGCGCCTACGGGCCGCTGTTCAGCGCCGTGAAGTTCGGCGACGCCATGAACAAGGGCGTCACGATGCGCATGAACCAGGCCCCGGTCAAGCGGCAGTGGCCGCGGCTGCTCGAGCACATCGCTGCGGGGCACATCAAGCCCAGTGAGATGATCACCCACCGCATTCCGCTCGAGCACATCGCCGAGGGGTACCACATCTTCTCGTCGAAGCTCGACGACATCATCAAGCCCGTCATCACGGTGGCCTGAGCGCCGTTTCGAAGGAGACCGACATGCCTTACACCGCAGACAAGCCCGGTTCCACCCCCGACCCCGAGGCGCTGCGCGCCCGCATCCCCGGCTGGGGCGCCGACCTCGACCCGGCAGACCGGCCCGCGTTCCCGCGAGAGCAGCCGGGCATCGAGACCGGTGCTCACTGGGAGCTGCCCCCGCAGCAGGCCGGCGCGAGCGGCCGCGAGCGCTCGATCGAGCACGAGCGCGTCACGCCCGTCTTCGGCACCGCCCAGCCGCTGCACGGCATCTCCGGACGCATCCGCCGGTTCGCATACGACCGCTTCAGCGAAGGGCAGACCGCACACTGGCTGCTGCTCGTGGCGGGAGACCGGGTGGATGCCGTCACCGCCCACGTCACCTCGCTCTTCAGCAAGCGTCCCGACGACCCGATCACCGAGTCGGGCGTGGCGGGAGAGATCGCCCACCACCCGATCGCCTCGCGCGTCGGACGAGGGCGCATCGACCTGAAGCACGCCTGGCTCGACCCCATCCTCGTGATCGGACCGTGGGTCGTGGCGTCGGTTCTGGCGATCAAGCTCGTTCGAGCCGTGTTCCTGCCGGCCTCGAAGCGCGGGAAGTGACACCGGTCGCCCGGTACCACTGCGCGCAGAAGATCACGATCGTGACCGCTTCGACCCACGCGCCCGTGTAGTACATCAGCTGCGCCCCCGCCCGCACGTCGAGGACATCGAGACCTGCGGGCGGGTTGGCGTAGAGGTACTTCGCCAGGATGCCGTGCGAGGCCATCGTCGCCACGAGCACGATCGACGTCAGCACGCGCCCCGGCGGGTGGGGGCGGGGATCGAGCCCGATCACGGCGGCGAGGAAGAGGTACCCGGCCGCGACCAGGTGCGCGTGCACCAGCACGTGCACGAGCGGCTGCGTGCGCATCGCGTCGAAGAGCGGCGTGAGGTAGATCAGCCAGAGGCCACCGGCATTGATCACGGCGGCCGGGATCGGGTGGGACAGGAACCGTGCGGGGGCGCTGCGCAGCAGCCGGCTCAGGCGCCGGGCGGGGGTGACGTCGAGGGTGCGCAGGGCGAGGGTGACGGGGGCGGCCAGCACCATCAGCAGCGGGGCCGCCATGCCGCCCAGCAGATGCGCCCACATGTGGGCCGTGAAGCTCTCATGGGCGGCCGCAGCCAGCGGACCCGCCGCAGCGGCGGCGCCGGCCGCGATCCCGGCGCACCACAGCACCGTGCGCGACACGGGCCAGTCGCGGCCGCGTCGGCGTGAGCCGGCGACGCCGCCGAGGTAGCAGGCCACCGCCACGACGGCGACGAACACGACGAGCGCGTCGAGCGATCCGCCGCCGCCATGCGCGTGTGTGGCATCCATGCGTACGCGCTGCTAGCGGACGGAGGACGCGACGCGCACCGGTGCGGTGCTGCGCGTGAGGTGGACGAGCACGGCTCCGGCGACGATCATCGCGGCGGCAGCGAGGTTCCAGACCAGGTCGTAGACGAAGACGTCCTCGACGTAGCGGATCTCGTGGATGCCGAACACCTTGTGGTGCACCGTGCCGTCGTACAGCTGGAAGACGCCCGCGCCGAGCAGCACGCCGCCGGTCCATCGCCGCCAGTGCAGGGCGTCGTGGCGGCGCAGGTCCGCCAGCAGGAACAGGCCCGCGATGGTCGCGAACCAGCTCACCGCGTGGAAGATGCCGTCGGAGACGAGGCCCATCGCGGGCGTCGACAGGTCGTAGAAGTGATGCCAGTGCAGCAGCTGGTGGAAGACGGCCTCGTCGATGAACGCGATGAGGCCGACGCCGAACAGCACGCCGGACCAGAGGTTCTGCGCCGATCGGGTGCTCCGCGTCGTCGGCGCGCTCATCCTCCGGACGGGTTGTCGACCGGACGGTCGTCGTCGTCGGTGGTGTCGGGCTGCTCGGGCGCGCCACCCGAAGCGGTGTCCGCCTCGAGGTCGCCGTCGGGTGTGCCCTGCGTGTTCTGCGTGTCGTCGGACATGATGCCTCCGTCTGCGAGCAATGGGTCCCCCCAGTAGAGCACCGGTGCCGTCGGGGTACCCGGGCCTTGCGCGCCGCGGGGGGATGTGTCAGGCCGGTGGCGGCGCGAACCGGTCAGGCGTCGGGGCGGTCGAGGCGCACGAACGCCAGCACGATGCCCGAGACGAGGGAGCCGAGCCCGCCGACGGCCATGTCGCCGATCGTGTCCGGATAGGTCACGAAGATCTCGTCGGTGATGAATGCGTAGCCGACCCACTCGATCATCTCCCAGACGGCGCTCGCCGCGAGTCCCAGCACGGTGACCAGCACGATGGCCGTGCGTCGCGCAAAGCCCTCGGTACGCGGGTCGGGGGTGATCGAGAACCGGACGAGCGCGAGGTAGGAGATCGCCGCGAGCACCGCTGTGCAGGAGAAGTGCAGGATGAGGTCCCAGTTGTCGATGGTGCGGTAGAGGTCCAGCACGTTGCTCCACGCCGCCGTCAGCACGACGACCTGGTAGACGATGTCGAACGACGAGCGGACGCCGATGAAGCGAGGCACCAGCAGCGCCGGCAGGGCGAGGGACAGGATGCCGGCGTCGGTCGCGGTGCTCCAGATCGACGCCGCGATGACGCTGAGGAGCCCGACGAGCCGCAGCGCGTCGGCGATGACCTCGCTCACCGTCTGCGGCGGCCGCAGGAAGTTCTCGATCACGGGCTGCTCTCCGATCGCGGCATCCGCACGACGGCCTGCACGGGAAAGTGGTCCGACGCCCAGCCGCCGTCCACCGGGTGCGCGTTGACGGCCGCGGTGACGACGGTGGCAGCGGGCGAGACGGCGATCCAGTCGATGCGGTCACGGCCCGGGCGGGGCGGGCGGTACCCGCCGTAGGTTCCCCATTCCGGGGTGAGACGGTCGGTCGCCGCCGTCCAGGCGTCGACCAGCGTGCCGTCGGAGAGGAGGTCGTGCAGCGCGGGGGAGGAAGGACCCGCGTTGAGGTCGCCCATCACCAGGGCCGGCCGTGGCTGCGCGGCGATGAGGCGACGGATGTGCTGGGCGCTGCGCAGCCGGGCGCGCGCGGAGAACACGTCGAGGTGGGTGTTCATCACCAGGAACGCAGCCGAGGTGGCCCGGTCGCGGAAGGAGGCCTGCACGAGGATGCGAGGGATGACGTTGCCCCAGGTGGCGGATCCGGGCTGGTCGGGGCGGTCCGACAGGGCGGACTGCTGCCAGTCGATCAGCTCGAGCCGCTCGGCGTCGTAGAACAGCGGACAGGCCTCGCCCGAGCCGCCGGCGTCGCGCCCGTGGCCGACGGAACGGTGGCTCGGACCGAGGGCCGCGGCGATCGCGGCGGCCTGGTCGGGCAGCGCCTCCTGCGCACCGAGAAGCGTCGGCCGCTCCGCGCGCAGCACGGCGCGAAGGCGAGGGCGACGCCGCGCCCAGCGGTCGGCGGGCCGGGTGAGCAGCGCCGGCATCCGCCGCCTGACGTTGAACGTCATGACATGCAGGTCGGGTGCGGCCACCGGGCCGATGAGGGGGCGGGGGGAGTCGCTCATCGGCCGGAGCGGCTTCGGGTGGGAGACGGGCCGCGCCTGTGCAGGGCGCGCTGCAACGCCAGCTTCTGCCAGCGCACCGGCGGGAAGTCCTCGGGCCAGTGGATGACGACGGTGTGGTGGCCGCGCCAGACCCGTCGCCGGAACCCCACGCGGTCGCCGAACGGGCGCATCGAGATGCCCATCGCCGCGTGCGGCAGGTACCGGATGCGGTGGCGCAGCCCCAGGTGGAACGCCAGGTCGAGGTCGTCGTGCACCTCGGGGTCGTGGCGGTGCACCTCGTGGCGCACGTCCCGCCAGGCCGAGGCGCGGAAGGCGAGGTTGGATCCGAACAGCGGCAGGTGGCCGAGGGCCGAGAAGGTCACGGCCGCGTAGGCGCCGAGGTAGAGGGCGGCCAACGGGCGCCGGAGGCGCCGCGGACCGTCGATGAACCGCGCGCCGCCGGTGAAGGCCGACACGTCGGCTTGCCGCTCCAGCGCCTCGGACATCGTCTGCACCCAGGTGTGGGAGGGCAGGCTGTCGGCGTCCAGACGAAGAATGATGTCGCCGCGTGCGGCGTCGTACCCGCAGGAGCTGGCGGCCGGGATGCCGCGCTCGTCGCAGCGCACCACGCGCGCCCCCGCGGCGCGGGCGACCTCGGCCGAGGAATCGGTGGAGCCGTTGTCGACGACGACGATCTCGTCGGGCAGGCGCGTCTGCAGCGCCAGGGCGCGCAGGCAGCGGCGCAGCTCGGTGTCGTCGTCCTTCACCGGGATCACCACCGAGACGGTCGTCCTCGTCCCGGTCTCTGCGGCGGTCACGTCATCCCCTCGATGGCACGTTCTGCCACGGTACCCACCGGCTGGTCACCGGCTGGGCGGTTGACGCGGCGCGTCCCGCTCCGGTAGTCCCGCGCGCAGGCGGACGACGACTTCGCCCGACCGCTGCGACGCGAAGCGGCCACGCCCGGGGTGAGGGCGTGGCCGTCGCGGGGGGTTCGGGTCAGAAGCGGAAGGCGCTGGTCTGCGTCGCGTCGTCGTTCGACTGCTCGTCGGAGTGGCGGTCGCCGGGGCCGCGGCGCTCGGGGCGGCCGTCGTCGTCGCGGGTGTCGTCCTCAGACTCGGCGTCCGGCGCCTCGGATCCGCCGTCCTCGGGTGCGACGTCGGACTCGCTGTCCTCGGGTGCACCGGGGCGGTGCATATCGCCGTGCATGTCGCCGCGCATGTCGCCGCGGGGTCCGCCGTGGCCGAAACGACCGGAGTCGCCGGACTCGTCGCCCCGGGGCATCTCGCCGGACTCGTCGCCCCGCGGCAGCTCGCCGCGCTCGCCGAGCTGCCAGGACTCGCTGTCGCCCGGGTTTCCGGCGAGCGTCGGCTCCACGGCGTTCGAGACGCCCCAGCCGGCGCCGAACCCGATGCCCAGCAGCACGACACCGGCGGCGACCCCACCGGTCACCTTCACCCAGGTGCGCTGGGCGAACGGCTTCTCGTCGCGGGCGGCCTTCGCGTCGGCCTTCGCTGCCGTCGCTGCGGCGTCGGCCTGCGCGGCGGAGGCCTGCGCGTCGGCCCGCGCGGCCGCCTGCTGCTCGGGCATGGGCGGGCGCGGCGGCAGCGGCGTCGTCGCAGCGGTCGGCGTGCTGTCGGGGGCGGGAGTGGTTTCCTTGTTCTCGTTGGGGGTGGTGTTCTCAGGCATGCCCACACTTTCGCGCGCGCGTTCAAAGACAGCGCCAAGAGTCCGCCGGTCAGGGGGAGTCCATAGGTCCGTCCATGCGAACCCTCAGCCCTGCGGCCCTCCGCCGCGGGCGGGAAGCGTGAGCAGAAAGGTCGTGCCCGCCGGGGAGGTGGTCTCGACCTGCACCGAGCCGCCGAAGCGGGTCGCGATGTCGCGGACGAGCGCGAGCCCGAGCCCGAATCCCCGCCCTTCGCCGGGTGCCGCCGACCGCGCGAAGCGCTCGAACAGCCGGTCGGTGTCGATGCCCGTGATGCCCGCGCCCTGATCGACCACGCGGATCTCGACCCGCCGACCCGCCGCGCGTGCCGTCACCTGCACGGCACCGCCCCGCGGGGAGTGGCGCACCGCGTTGTCGAGCAGCGCGATGAGCGCGCGCGTCAGCGCGGCGCCCTCCGCGCCGACATCGAGCCCCGGGGCCACGTCGACGTAGATGGTCACCCCTGCCTCCGCCGCCTGAGGAGCGAGGACGGATGCCGCGTCGTGCGCGGCCGACGCGACCGACGCGACCGCGCGCCGGTCGTCGTCGCGCGCGCCGGCGGCCTCGGCGGTTTCGAGCAGGTCGGTGAGTGCGGCATCCATCACCGCGGCATCCCGCCGCAGGTCGGCGAGCACCGAGGACACGTCACCGCCGCGTTCGGCGCGGTGCTGCGCGAGCTGGATGCGGCTGGTCAGCGTGGTCAGCGGGGTGCGCAGCTCATGGCTCGCGTCGGCGACGAACGCCCGCTGCACGCGGAGGGCTTCAGCCAGGGGCAGGGCCGCGCGCTGGGCGGCGTACCAGGCGATGACGGCGAGGGCCACGACGCCGAGCACGCCGAGCGCGAGGGCGACCGGTGCCACCTCGTCGAGGTCGATGACGCGTGCCCCCGGCCCGCCGCCCTCGCGGGGCGGCCGCCGGTCCGGGCGCGAGGCGGCGATCATCACGGCGACGGTCGCCACCGTGATGATCGCGACGACGGCCGCGGAGGCCAGCCCCACCCACAGGCCCGCCCGCAGCGCCGCCTGATCCACCCGCCGGCGGTCGGCGGCGGTCGCGGCATCCGCCCGCCTGCTCATCGCGGGGCTCCCGCCCGGTAGCCGCGGGCGCGGACGGTCTCGATGATCTCGGGGGTGGATTTGCGCCGGATGTAGTGCACGTAGGTGTCGACGGTGGCGGCGGAGCCGCCGGGGAACACCGCGTCGACGATCTCCTCGCGGGTGAAGACGTGCTCGGGGCTGGAGGTGAGCAGCTCCAGCAGCGCCGTCTCGGCCTGGGTGAGGGCGAGACGCCCCGTGGCGGGGGAGTACAGCGCCTGGGTCCCCGGCGTGAAGACCCAGTCGCCCAGCTCCCGTCGGTCGGCAGCCGGACCCCGGCCGCGGCGCAGGGCACGCAGGCGTGCGCGCAGCTCGGCGAAGTCGAACGGCTTCACGAGGTAGTCGTCCGCACCGGCATCCAGCCCGCTCACACGGTCGTCGACGGCGCCGAGCGCGGTGAGCATGATGACCGGCGTGGCGATGCGGGCGGTGCGCACCGCGTGCAGCAGGTCGACTCCCGACATGCCGGGGAGGCGCCGGTCGACGACCATCACGTCGTAGCGTCGCCCGAGTGCCAGGCGTCGTCCTTCCTCGCCGGTGGCGGCGTGGTCGATGTCGTACTCGTCGGAGAGGACCTCGACGACCATCGCCGCGGTCTCGGGTTCGTCCTCGACGTAGAGCAGGCGGGGCTTCGCGGAGCGCGGGCCGGATGCCGGTGCGTCGGCCGTTGCGCCCGCCCTCATTCCCGCCGCCCGCTCCGGTCCATCCGCCCAGGCTAGGAGAGCGGAGAGGCGCCGGAAAGGGAGTCGGCCGTTGAGTCCCGGCCGCGGGATGCGCAGACTGGCGCCATGGATGTCAACGTCTCGGAACTGCTCCGTCTGGAAAACGCCGGCTGGCAGTCGCTGTGCGACGGCAGCGGCGGCGACTTCTACGGGACGGTGATGACCGACGACGGCCTGATGGTGCTCGCCGACGGCTCGGTGCTCGACCGCGCGCAGGTGATCGCCTCGCTCGCAGACGCGCCGGCATGGTCCGCGTACGAGATCACCGACGAGCGGCTGGTCGAGATCGGTCGGGATGCGGCCGCCTTCGTGTACCGGGGGCGCGCCTTCCGCGCCTCGGGCGGTCCGCCGTTCCAGGCCCAGATGTCGAGCGTCTACGTGCGCCGGGACGGGGAGTGGCGGCTGGCGCTGTACCAGCAGACGCCGGTGCCGAGCGAGGACAGCGTCGAGCTGTGATTCGGCCATGAAGCACGCGGAATCCGTTGTCAACCCGTTCCACGGGGCCGTCGGGCGCGATGGGATGGCGTTACTGCTTCTCACCGCTTCGAGGAAAGGACCGCCCCATGGCTGACACGGACGAGCTGCAGAAGCTGAACGAGCTGCTCAAGAAGTTCCGCTTCGCGATGGTGACCACCCGCGCCGAGGACGGCACGCTCACCGCGCACCCGCTGACGGTGCAGGAGACCGAGTCCGACGGCGACCTGTGGTTCGTCATCGGCCGTCACGCGTCCGCCGCGCAGCACGTGCTGCGCGACCCGCACGTCGGGGTCTCGTTCAGCTCGAGCGACGCGTGGATGTCGCTGGCGGGCCACGCGGAGATCGTGGACGACACCGCCAAGCTCAAGGAGCAGTGGAATCCCGCGCTGGCGGCGTGGTTCCCGGAGGGGCCCGAAGACCCCGAGATCGTGCTGCTGAAGGTCAACGCCGAGAGCGGCGAGTACTGGGACAGCCCCGGCGGCCGCATCGCGAGCGTTCTGGCCTTCGTCAAGCACAAGGTCACCGGCGAGCGCCTCGAGGGCGAGAACGAGAAGTTCGATCTCTGAGTCGGCACGCGCGGCGGCGGGCGGGCCGCGCACGATCGTCATCACCGGAGCCAGCGACGGCATCGGCGCCGCGGCCGCCCGGCAGCTGCACACAGCGGGGGAGCGGGTCGTCGTGGTCGGGCGCAACCCCGACAAGACGCGCCAGGTCGCCGAGGAGATCGGGGCGCCGTGGCATCTGGCGGATTTCGCGCACCTCGACCAGGTGCGCGATCTCGCCGCGGTGCTGCGGGAGTCCTATGAGCGCATCGATGTGCTCGCCAACAACGCCGGCGGCATCTTCGGGCCGCGGCAGCTGACCGACGACGGCTTCGAGGTCACGTTCCAGGTGAACCACCTCGCGGGGTTCCTGCTGACGAACCTGCTGCGGGACCGGCTCATCGACTCGGGTGCTGCGGTCATCCAGACGTCGAGTGTGGCCGCGCAGAGGTTCGCGCGGTTCGACATCGACGACCTGCAGGGGGTGCGGAGCTATTCCGCGGGAGCGGCCTACGGCAACGCCAAGCTGGCGAACGTGCTGTTCACGAAGGAGCTGCACCGCCGGTTCTCGCGGGAAGGCCTGCACGCCGTGGCCTTCCACCCTGGAGCTGTGGCGACGAGCTTCGCGGGGGCGTCCGACGGGCCGTGGCGGTTCATGTACACCAACCCGCTCACGACGCGGCTGCTCACCACGCCCGAGCAGGGCGGGTCGCGGCTGACCTTCCTCGCTGCGGGCGTGCCCGGCATCGACTGGCGGCCGGGCGGCTACTACGCGCGCAACAAGCCGGCGCGCACCAACCCGCTCGCCGCAGACCCGGCCCTGGCGCGGATGCTGTGGGAGCGCAGCGCCGAGATGGTGGGGCTCTGACGGTCGGTTGCTGATGCGCGCGCGGTCGGCCTCGCGGTGGTCGCGCTCAGCGCTCGATGCCGCGGGCCGGCCGCACCGTCCAGCCCACCCGGGTGAGGGCGGCGGCCAGCCGGTCGGCGTGCTGCTGGGCGTGCACCGGAGAGATGTCGGAGCAGACGTCGATCGCGAGCGGCGGCGGGTCGGCGAATTTCGGGATCTGCACCTCGGCCCAGGCGTCGGGGGCCAGGCCGACGCGGGGGAACGCGGTGCCGGCGTTGTCGATGACCGCATCGGCGACGAAGGCGATCACGTCGAGCGCGTCGAGCTTGGTGACCGGCATGTCGACCACCAGGGTCACGGCGTGCGGGCCGCCGGGGGTGTCGCGCGGCGGGACGGTCATCGTGACATCCTCGTCAGCTCGCGCCGGGGACGCCAGCCCCGATGTCGGCGTCAGCGGCGACGGTCCCGCCGCGCGCCGGCAGGCGATGCGCGGCGGGCTGTGGTCAGCCGCTCAGCTCACGGCATCCTCGCGCTTGGGCAGCACCCAGCCGGGACGCACGAAGTGGCATGTGTAGCCGTGGGGGATGCGCACCAGGTAGTCCTGGTGCTCGGGCTCGGCCTCCCAGAAGGGACCGGCGGGCTCGATGGTCGTGACCACCTTGGCGGGCCAGATGCCCGAGGCATCCACGTCGGCGATCGTCTCGCGCGCGATGTGCTCCTGCTCGGGGGTCAGCGGGAAGATCGCCGAGCGATAGCTCGTGCCGACGTCGTTGCCCTGCCGGTTGAGGGTCGATGGGTCGTGGATCTGGAAGAAGAACGCCAGGATGTCGCGGTACGTCGTCTGGGTGGGGTCGAAGACGATCTCGACCGCCTCGGCGTGGCCGGGGTGGTTGCGGTACGTGGCGTGGTCGTTCTGTCCGCCGGTGTAGCCGACGCGGGTGCTGATGACGCCCGGCTGGCGGCGGATGAGGTCTTCGACGCCCCAGAAGCATCCGCCGGCCAGGACGGCCGTCTCGGTGCCGGGGGTGCGGGTGATGGCTCCGGTGTCGGTGGGTCCGCTCGTCATGGTGCGTGCTCCTCGTTCGTGTCGATCTGCAGTATCTCAGCCCGGCGTGTGGTCGCGGGTGACGCCCGCGGTCGCGGCGTCATAGAGGGCAACGGATGCCGGTGCCGTTTTGGTCCCGTGAAGCTGGGAGCGGGCCGTGAGTTCGGGTGGGACGGGCGGACGGGCTCGCCGCCGGGCACCGGTCATGTCGCGTGGGCCTGCCAGCCACCGACCCCGAGCGTGGCGCCCGTCCGCGTGACGAACTGGTCGAAGTACACCCGTGACACCAGTTCGCGCCGGCTCGTGACGCCCGCCTTGTCGAACACCGACTTGAGGTGGTCCTGCACGGTGTACGGCGACACGTGCATCGCCCCGGCGATCTCGCGGGTGTCCGCACCGCGCAGCACCATGCCCACGACTTCACGCTCGCGCACCGTCAGACCGAACGCCGCGGCGACGAGGTCGATCACCTCCTGCGGGCGGGCCTCTTCGATCGTCACGACCACGTCGCCGACGCGCTCGCCGCTGCCGCCGAGGGGTGCCGCGTGCAGCACGAGCCACACTCCGTCGTGTCGGCGGGCACGCACACGCGGCATCCGGTCGCCGTCGCCGCGCGCCATGCGGCGGGCTGCGCTCACGAGTGCCTGCACCGACACCAGCGGGTCGCCCATGCCGGGGTCGGTCGACATCTGCTGCAGGTGGTCGGCGGCGGCGGGGCTCGACTGCACGACGCGGTCGTGCGCATCGACCACGATCACCGCAGGTCCCCCGGCGCCGATCACGTCGTCGTGCCGGCTCTGCTGTGCAAGCAGACCGGTGCGGATGCCGCGGGTGAAGGCAGGGGCCACCACGGCGATGAACGCGAGCTCGTCGGGGGAGAAGGGGGCGTCGTCGCTGCCTCGGAAGAGTGCCAGGGCGCCCCACGCCCCGTTGCGGTCGGTGAACACGGCGCGCGCCTCATCGTGGAAGTCGAAGTGGGGCTGCAGCAGCCGCGACATGCGCAGCGACCGTTCGGGGTCGCCGGCGGTCGCCTCGTGCACGCCGATGGCGACGTCGCCGTCGGCCAGCATCGCGCTGTAGGCGGTGGGCTCGTCGCCGCCGTACTCGATCTGCGCCCACAGGATGTCGCCCTCATTGCGTCCGGTGAGGGCGCCGAGCTTCGACGTGCTCGAGACCATCGCCGTGGCCGGGTCGAGCGTCGACAGGCACGCGGCGACGAACGGCACGGCGGTCTGCAGGGCGGATGCCGCTTCATCGGCGAAGTGCAGTAGCGGCAACCCGGCGCGCGACATCACATCGATGTCGCTGCGCGCGCGACCCAGGGCGATCGCCGAGGCCATGCAGCCAGTGTGCGCCGGGGAGCGGGGTTTCACCATCCCCCAGGTATCTGGGACTGACGAACTCCCTCCCGCACTGGGATGGTGGCAGTCGTCGCCACCTGGGCAGACTCGTCGACGGCCCATTCGCCGACAGGATCGGAAACCGTCATGACCGTGCAAGACCTACCCGTCGACACGCGCGCCGCACAGCTGCGAGAGGCGCTCGGCGACCGCATCGTGCTCACCGGAGACGCCGAATACGACACCGCCCGCCTGGCCTGGAATCTGGCGGTCGATCAGCGGCCGTTCGCCGTCGCCCGGCCGGAGAGCGCCGAAGACGTCGTCGCCGTCGTGCGTGCCGCGACGGCGGCGGGGCTGCGCCTCGCGCCGCAGTCGACTGGGCATGCCGCGGTGGCGTTGTCGGCATCGGACCTGTCCGATGTCGTGATCGTGAACCTGACGCGTCTGCGCGGGGTGACGGTGGACCCGACCGCCCAGACCGCGCGGGTGCTGGGCGGATCGCAGTGGATCGATGTGGTTGCGGCATCGGCCCCGCACGGGCTCACGGCGCTGCACGGCAGCGCGGGCGACGTCTCGGTCGTCGGCTACTCCCTCAGCGGCGGGCTGTCGTTCTACGCCCGCGCGCACGGGCTGGCCGTCGGGAGCGTCCGCGAAGTGCAGCTGGTGACCGCCGATGGCGCGCTCGTGCGTGCGAGCGCCGACGAGCACAGCGACCTGTTCTGGGCGGTGCGCGGCGGAGCCGGCGCGTTCGGCATCGTCGTGTCGGTCGAGATCGACCTGCTGCCGTACGCCGACGTCGTCGCCGGAATGCTGCTGTGGGACGTGTCGCACGCCGCGGTGGTCACCCACGCCTGGGCGCAGTGGACGGCGACGGCGCCCGAGAGCGTCACGACGTCGTTGCGCATCCTGCACCTGCCGCCGCTGCCCGAGCTGCCGCCGTTCCTCAGCGGCAGGTCGCTCGTCGTGATCGACGGGGCGATCCTCGAGACGGATGCCGCGGCATCCGCCCTGCTCGAACCGCTGCGTGCGCTGGCGCCGGAAGTGGACACCTTCGCTCGGGTGCCCGCGGCGGCGCTCATCGAGGTGCACATGGACCCGCCCGCGCCGACGCCCGCCGCGTCGAGCCATGCGGTGCTGTCCGGGCTTCCGGCCGACGCCGTGGATGCCTTCGTCGCCGGCGCCGCGACGCCCGGGCTGTTCGTCGCCGAGTTGCGTCACATCGGCGGCGCGGCGGCCCGGCCGGCTGCCGATGGCGGCGCCGTGTCGGCCATCGCGGGGGAGTACGTCGTGCAGGGGGTGGCGATCGTGCCGGCGCCGGAAACCGCCTCGGCGGCGGATGCCGCGGTGCACGCCGCTGTGGCGGCGCTGGAGCCGTGGCACGCCGACGCCGTGGCGCTGACGTTCATCGACAGCACCGACACAGACGCTGCGCCCGCCTATGGCGCGGGGCTGGAACGGCTGCGGCAGCTGAAGGCCGAACACGACCCGGTGGGGGTGTTCGTGTCTGCGCGTCCGGTCTAGGGCGCACCCGCGCCGCCCGCGCGGGCCGGCCGCCTCGGGTGTTCGGTGGTCGCGAACGTGCCTGCGTGGGCGTGGCTCTGGGCCATGTGCGACGACGGAGCGCCGCGGCATCCGACCCCTCGCCGCGGCGTCCATGCGCAGGCCGGCGCCGTCACGCGTCCAACCCGCGTCGGGGGAGAATGGTCGGGTGCCTGCTGCGCTGAGTGACCTCGTCGATTCCGAGTACGTGCTGCTCACCACGTTCCGCAAGACCGGCGTCGGCGTCGGTACCCCGGTGTGGGCCGCGCCCGATGGCGACGAACTGCTCGTCACCACCGGCGGCGAGTCGGGCAAGGTCAAGCGACTGCGTCACTCGGCGCGCGTCACGCTCACGCCCTGCGACGTCCACGGCAACGTGGCCGAGGGTGCCCCAACCGTCGAGGCGACGGCTGTCGTGCGCACCGACGACGAGACCATGGCGCGCCTCGACCGGGCGCTGAAGGCCAAGTACGGCATGAAGTACACGATGATCCGTGCGGCGCAGAAGGTGCGCCGCACGACCGGATCGTCGGTCGCCGTCGTGATCAGCTGACCGGCGCTTCACGCAGCGCCGGGGGTCAGGCGCCCCATGCGCACCAGGATCTCGAACCGGTCGCGCACCCCCCAGTGCTCCACGCCACCGCGCCCGCGGCATCCCGCGAACTACGATCGAAGCACCGCTGCCCGCCACCTGAGGAGTCCCGCCGTGCCCGCTGCCGCTGACGCACTCGCCCACGCCGACGATCTCGCCGCGTTCGTCGCGGCGTCGCCGTCGAGCTTCCACGCCGCCGCCGCGGTGGCAGAGCGGCTGGTGGAGGCCGGTTTCACGCCGCTGAGCGAGAGCGAGCCGTGGCCGGATGCCGCCGGCGGCCGCTTCCTGGTGGTGCGCGACGGCGCCGTGATCGCGTGGGTCGTCCCCACGAGCGCGACGGCGCAGACGCCGGTGCGGGTCTTCGGGGCGCACAGCGATTCGCCCGCGTTCAAGCTCAAGCCCCAGCCGACGACCGGGTCGCTCGGATGGCTCCAGGCGGGCGTCGAGGTTTACGGCGGTCCGCTTCTGAACTCGTGGCTCGACCGCGAGCTGCGCCTGGCGGGCCGGCTCGTGCTCGACGACGGCACGTCGGTGCTGACGGCGACGGGCGCGCTCCTGCGGCTGCCGCAGCTGGCGATCCACCTCGACCGCGAGGCCAACGACCACCTCGCGCTCGACAAGCAGACGCAGACCCAGCCGGTGTGGGGCCTCGGCGAGGCGGACTCGGCCGACCTGCTGGGCGAGCTCGCGCGCGAGGCGGGGGTGGATGCCGCCCGCATCCGCGGCTACGACATCGTCACCGCCGACGCCGCCCGCGGTGTCGTCTTCGGTCGCGACGACGTGTTCTTCGCCTCCGGTCGACTGGACGATCTGGCATCCGTCCATGCTGGCGTCGTCGCGCTGGCGCGCGCCGCCGACGGCTTCGACGCCGAGCACATCGCGATGCTCGCCGTGTTCGACCACGAGGAGGTCGGGTCGGGCACGCGTTCGGGCGCCGCGGGGCCGTTCCTCTCCGACGTGCTGGAGCGGGTGTGGCTGGGGCTCGGTGCCGACCGCGAGGCCCAGCTGCGCGCGATGGCCGCGAGCTGGTGCGTCTCGAGCGACGTGGGGCACGCGGTGCACCCGAACTACCCGCAGAAGCACGACCCGGTGGTGCGTCCGCGACTCGGCGGCGGACCGATCCTCAAGATCAACGCGAACCAGCGGTACGCGACGGATGCCGTGGGTGCGGCCGCCTGGAACGGCTGGTGCGCCGACGCCGGGGTGACGTCGCAGGAGTTCGTCTCCCACAACGCGGTGCCGTGCGGGTCGACGATCGGCCCCATCACGGCGACGCGGCTCGGGATGCGCACGGTGGACGTCGGCATTCCGATCCTCTCGATGCACTCCGCGCGGGAGCTCGCGGGCGTGAGCGACCTGTGGGATCTGCAGCGCGTGGCCGAGGTCTTCTTCCGCGGCTGACCCCGCTGACCGGCTGAACCGCGGCGCCGCGGGCGCCGCCTGTGCCCGGTCGCCGGCGCGCCTCAGGCGCGGGGGAGCGGGGCGACGTCGGGCGCCGGATCCGTCGCGAGCCGGGCGTGCAGCTCGACGTCGAAGCGCTCCTCGCCGTAGCGGAGCTTGGCTCGCTCGAGGCCTTCGCGTGCGAATCCCGCACGCGTGGCGACCCCGCACGAGGCGGGGTTGTTGACGCGGTGGCCGAGCTCGAGCCGGAAGAGGCCGGCGTGGGCGAACCCCCAGTCCGACGCCGCCGCGAGCGCGCGGGTGGCCAGGCCGCGGCCGCGGGCGGCGGAAGCCAGCCAGTACGACACCCACGCGGTGTCATGGCGCCGGTCGATGTGGGTCAGCGCGATGCTGCCGATCGGGACACCGTCGTCGACGACCGCCCAGACACGCCGCGCCGGACCCGCACGCAGGGATCCGCCGATGAACGCACGCGCGTCGTCGGCCGATGCCAGCCGCGACACCGGCAGCTGAGTGGCCAGGTCGGGTGTCGAAGCCACCGCGTCGACCAGTGCGGGCGCGTCCGCGGCGGCCCAGGCGCGCAGCAGGGTGGTCATGCGATCAGCGTAGGGTGCGCAGCGCCCGGATCAGGACTCGGTGAGGGCGGCGGCGTAGGCGCGGATCGACCGGTTGTAGCGGGGGAGAGTCGGCTCCACGGCCTCGATCGCGACGCGCAGGGCTTCGTCGTGGCGGCCCGCGCTGTGCAGGGCGAGGGCGAGGAACACCGCCGGCGCCGACCCCACCGCGGGGTGCGACCCGGCGGCGCGCAGCATCGCGATGGCCTCGTCGGTGCGGCCCAGGTTGCGCAGCGTCGAGGCGTGCTGCACCGCCAGCTGTGCGGCGCGGGCGGGATCGATCTCGGCCAGACCCGCCGCCGTTGCGGCCGCGTATTGCGCGTCGGCATCCGCCTCATCGCCGGCGGAATCCAGCGCGCCCCCGAGTTCGAACGCACCGAGCGCCGGGTGGGGTGCGTCGGATGCCAGCGCGCGCATGCGGTCGACGCGCGCGCGGTCGTCGATCGTCGTGTCCGCCCAGAGAGCGGCGACCTGCTGTTCCCATTCGGCGGCGGTCATCCCGCCAGCGTATTGCGGAGTGGAGCGACGCTCGAAGCGCGCGTCACGCGTCGGTGTAGAAGCGCCAGGCCAGCCCGGGGTAGTCGACGACCATGCCGTTGTGATCCACCGAGAGGTCGGAGGTGAAGCTGCCATCGCGGTTGGCATACGTGACCGTGCGGCGACCGTCGGTCTCACGGGAGCTGTACGTCTGCTCGCTGCGGCTGACCTTCAGCGAGGGGACGTCGACCATCGCCATCGTCAGCGACGTCTCGACGCGGTCCCTGCGGTGCAGGTCGAGGCGCCGGATCGGCATGGCGTTGGTCACGGGGCAGAGGCCCAGGTCGCAATCGACGGCGCCGCTCAGGTCGAGGTCGTCGTCCATCCCCGGGTCGGGCAGGTCGACGCTGCCGGTGTGGGTCCCCGTTGCGCGCCAGTCGCCGTCGCGGCTGCGGCGTAGGTCCAAGGAGCGCGACCAGCCTTTGCCGAGCGAGCGCACCCGCAGGTGGTCGGTGAGCCAGCCGTCGCCGACGTCGAGCGTCCAGGACATCGTGTATCCGCGGGTGACCGAAGACCCGTGGGCCTGCATCCCCTGGTCCCGGAACCGCACGTAAGCGGTGTCGACCCGCGACGGGTCGTCTTCGCCCCGCCACTGGTATCGCTCGCTCTTCATTCTTCGTGTCTACCCCCGCCCCTCGGCGGAGGCAATGGGCTTGACCGAGCGCGCCCCGCGCCTGGCATCCTGCCCCTGCACCCGAGTCGACGACCCCCTGTCGCAATCGCTCTGAGCGATATATCGTCAAGTATCGGTGAGACTCACCGACTCTTGAGGGGGAACACCATGAGCGGTTCATTCGGCACAGACGGATTCGGCGGCGGCCCGGGCGGCGGCGGTCGCGGCGGCGGCTTCGGCGCAGGGCAGGGCGGCTTCGGCGGCGGCTCGCACGGCTTCGGCATCGGCGACCTCGGTCAGGGCATGTGGGATGCCGTCGACCAGCTGCGCCGCGCCTTCGAGCCCCGGCCCAGCGGCGGCAGCCGGATGGGACGCGGCGACGTGCGCGTGGCGGTGCTGACGCTCCTCGCGGAGCGGCCGATGCACGGCTACCAGATCATCCAGGAGATCGAGGACCGCAGCGGCGGCTCGTGGAAGCCGAGCGCCGGCAGCGTCTACCCGACGCTGCAGCTGCTCGCTGACGAGGGTCTGATCACCGCTGAGGAGGCCAACGGTCGCAAGACCTACGCCCTCACCGAGGCGGGGCGCATCGAGGCGGATACCGTGGCCGGCAAGTCCGCGCCCTGGGAGGGGCAGTCCAAGGAGAACGCGCGCATGACGGCGCTGCCGAAGGCGGGCATGGAGCTGGCGCAGGCGGCGACGCAGGTGGGTCGCTCGGGCACGCCCGAGCAGGTGCAGGAGGCCGTCGAGATCCTCAACGACGCACGGCGTCGCCTGTACGCCCTTCTCGCGCAGAGCTGACCCGCGTGACGGGGGAGCGTCGGGGGTTGCGTGAGAGCATCCCCGGCGTCGGCGACACCCGCGCCCGATACCGGCGCATTCTGCGCTTCGCCGCGCGCTACCTCGTGCAGTCGTGGTGGTTCGAGCTGTTCCTGCCGCGCTTCGGCCTCGGGCGTTTCGTCGCCCGGGGCCGTGCGGCGCGAATGACGCGCATCGCGCAACGCTTCCACGTGCTGGCGGTCGACCTCGGCGGGCTCATGATCAAGGTGGGGCAGTTCATGTCGTCGCGCCTGGACGTGCTGCCGCCGGAGATCACCAAGGAGCTCGAGGGCCTGCAGGACGAGGTGCCGCCGGTGCCGTTTCCCGCCATCCGGGGGGCCGCGGAGGGCGAGCTCGGGATGCCGCTGGATCTGGCCTACGCCTGGTTCGACGAGGTGCCCGTTGCCGCGGCATCCCTCGGTCAGGCACATCGCGCGCGGCTTGCCGCTCTCGATGAGGAGATCAGCGGGTTCGACGAGGTAGTGGTGAAGGTGCAGCGGCCCGGCATCCAGGAGATCGTCGACGTCGATCTCGCGGCGCTCCGCCGGGTGGGGCGGTGGCTCAGCCGAGTGCAGGTCGTCGCGCGTCGCGTGGACATGCCCGCGCTCGTGGAGGAGTTCGCCGCGACGAGCATGGCTGAGATCGACTACCTGCTCGAGGCGGGGAACGCGGAGCGCTTCGCCGAGAACGCCGCCCGTGACGCTCGCGTGTCGGTGCCCGAGGTGGTGTGGGAGCGGACGACGCGGCGCGTGCTCACCCTGTCTGATGTCACCGCGATCAAGATCAACGACGTCGACGCGCTGCGGGCGGCGGGCATCGACCCGTCGGAGGTGGCGCACACCTTCGCGTCCGTGATGTTCGAGCAGCTGTTCGGCGACGGGTTCTTCCACGCCGATCCGCACCCGGGCAACATCTTCGTCACGCCCCTGGGTGCCGCCGGGGTTGGGCCGGGTGCCGCTGCCGCGCCGCCCTGGCAGCTGACGTTCATCGACTTCGGGATGATGGGCGAGGTCACCCCGAAGCTGCGGCGGGGGCTGCGCAGGCTCGTGATCGCGGTCGCTTCGCAGGACGGCAAAGGGCTCGTGGACAGCATCGGCGACGTGGGTGTGCTGCTGCCGTCGGCCGACACGCGGGAGCTGGAGCGGGCGATGACGCAGCTGTTCGCCCGGTTCGGGGGGATGGGGTTCGCCGAGCTGCAGCAGGTGGACCCGAAGGAGTTCCGCGACTTCGCGGTGGAGTTCGGCGACGTCGTGCGCGACATGCCGTTCCAGCTGCCGGAGAACTTCCTGCTCATCATCCGCGCGATGTCGCTCGTGTCGGGGGTGTGCAGCGCGCTGGAACCGGGGTTCAACATGTGGGAGGCGATCGAGCCGTACGCCGATCAGCTGATGCGTGACGAGCGCGGCAATGTCGTGCAGGACGTGGCCCGTCAGGCGCTGGCGACGGCGGCGATCTCGGCGGCGCTGCCGCAGCGGATCAACGGCGTGATCGAGCGGATCGATGAGGGCCGCATCGCCGTGGAGACGCCGCGGATCGACCGTCGCCTGGCCCGGCTCGAGCGGGCGGCGCGCCGGATCGTGTCGGCGATCCTCTTCGGCGGGCTGCTGGTGGGCGGGGTGCTGTTGCGCCCCGAGGACGAGGTGTTCGGCACGGTGCTCATGGTGGGATCGGTGCTGCCGTTGCTGCACGCGGTGTTCGCCGGGATGGTCGGTCCGCGCGGACCGGCGTGAGTCCGGTGCTGTCGGGCCGGGTCCGGCCGGGCGACGGTTGACGCTCAGGCCGAGTCGGGCTCGGAACGCGCCCTGCACCACTCGACGAACTTCTTCGCTCGTCCGTCGGGGGCGAAGTGCACCTCCCAGAGGTTCACGTAGTCGGTGGCGCCCGGGTAGTCGATCGTGCCGGTGACGATGCCGACCTCGTCGTTCTCGACCAGAACGTCGAGTTGGTGCTGTGGGTCAGCGCCTTCGGACTCCGGCCAGGCGGCGAGGATCGCGTCGATCCCGCGCGCCGGGTCGGGGTCGTCGGGGCGGAACCAGTACTCGGCGTCATCGGTGAAGATGGCGCGGACATCGTCGGGGTTCTCGGTCTGCCAGGCGGTGATGTATCCGTCCAGCCATGCGCGTGTTCTGCTCATGCGGATGGTCTACTCCGGCGTGCGGACACCGTGCGGCGGGGTTGACAGAGCGGTCCGGGCGGTGCGCCTCAGCACGGGCCGGGCGGTGCGCCTCAGCGCGGGGTGATCTACACCGGAGCTCAGCGGCAGGGGATGCCAGCAGCGTCGCTGCGACCTCAGAAGGGTGCGGGATCGAACTCGTCGGGTTCGGTGGCGAAGGCGACCTCGCTCACCGGCCGATCGATGTAGACCCGGCCGGTGGGCGAGGTCCATTTCAGGACGCCGCCACCGAGCTGTTCCACACGCCACGTCGAATGGTGCTTTCCGGTGTGATGTCGCTCGCAGAAGTGGGCGAGATTGCAGACGGCAGTCGGCCCGCCCCGCGCGTGGTCGATCGTGTGATCGATGTCGCACAGCCGAGCCGGCACCCGGCAGGCGATGAATCGGCAGTGCTGATCGCGGGTGCGCAGGTAGCGGCGCATCTCTTCGGAGGGGCGGTAGCGGTCGACGGCGAGGACCGCGCCCGAGATCGGGTGGGTGAGGATGCGGTCCCACCCGGGTGCGCCGGCCGCGAGAGCGCGTGCCGTCGCGGCGTCGATGGGGCCGTGCCCGACGAGCGTGGTGGATTCGAAAGGATCGGCCACGTGGTCGCCGATGAGCGTGAGGACCGGCACCGTGACCTGCACGTTCGCGCGGATCGAATCCAGCCCGCCGGGGATGGCGACGGACGAGGGCTCGCCGGTGAGCAGCAGGTCACTCAGCGCGTCGGCGCGCAGTTCGTTCAGGGTGCGGGTGTCGGGGGCGGCATCCGCCTGCACGGTGTCGGCCGGGATGAGGGCCTCGTCGTCGCCGGCGCCGCGAGACGTCTGGGCGATTCGGGCGATCTGCGAGATGCGGTCGTACCCGCCGTGGGCGAGCGGGGCAGGCAGGACCGCGACGAGTTCGGCCATTCCATCGTCGAGGTCGGTGAGGGAGACGCCGCGCCGCAACCGCGCCTGCTGATGGCGCTCGTCAACGGTGGTGTCGGAGAACCACTGGGCGCGGAGCCGCGCGATCGGTGCCACCCGCGTCGCCGCTTCGGATTCGGCGTAGGGCAGGATGGCGGCTTCGTACTCGGCGCGCAGTTCAGAACGCGTGATGATCGCGCCGTTGCTGACGATGACCCGCACGTGGGCGCTGGAGATGCGGCCGGCTTCGAGTGAGGCGAGGGTAGCCGGGTAGTCGTTGACGAGGGTGGCGGCGTCGCCCATCTGCCGCTGCACGGTGCGGTCGCTGACCCGCCAGGCGGCGGCGATCTCGGACGCCGCGATGCGGTGCGGCATCTCGGCTTCGGATCGGTGCTGCAGTCCGGCATCCGTCACCCAGTCGTCGACGATGGCGTCGGTCGCCGCGAGCAGTCGAGCCTCGTGTGCCTGCAGGCGCGCCATCTGCTCCCGCACCCCGATGAGATCGGGGAGCACCTCGGCGAGCCGGTCGACAGCGCGCGCAGCGGCTTCGTCGGCGGGGAGGTAGCTGGTCTTCGGCATGCATCCATTATCGCGCGAACCTCGGACATATGTTCGAGTATGCGAGGATCTGTGGACAACTTCTTTCACGGGTAACAGGGGTGCCGGGTGCTCGTCGATTTGATCCTCCCGCAGGGGGAGGCGGGATGCTTGACCCATGCTGACGATCGGTGAATTCGCGGGTGTGACGGGGCTGAGCGTGAAAGCGCTGCGGCACTACGACGACAAGGGAGCACTGAGCCCAGCGGACGTCTCGCACCCGGGCGGCCACCGCCGGTACGACGAAGCCCAGGTCCGTGCGGGCGTGCTCGTGAAGACACTGCGCGATGCCGGCGTGTCCCTTCCCACCGTTGCCGCTGCCGTGGCGAACGGCACCGCGATGGAGGAGCTGCAGGCCCACCGCCGGGACGTTCTGCGGGCGCGGGAGGCTGAGGATGCCGCGTTCGACCGTGCGTGCGCCGTGCTGCGCGCGCTGAGCGTGCCTGTCGAGGTGGTGGAGCGCGAGATGCCCGCGCAGGCCTATGTGGGGCGGGTACTGACCCTCGATCCCGATGGCGCCGATCCGGTGGACGACGACGAGGCGAACGCCGCGTTCGGCGAACTCTTCGAGCGCGTGCAGGGTGCCGGGCTGGGTCCGGCCGGCATGTTCTGGACCGCGATGCGCGAAGGCGAGCGCGGGGCGGTGGACCTGGTCTGCTGTTGGCCGACGCTCGTCCGGGCTGGAGCGGACTGGCACGAGGGTGACACCATCGTCGGCGAGTTGCCGGCGCGTCGCGAGCTCACCGCTATCTGGCGCGCGTCCAGCGCGGACCTGCCCGACGGTGCGGTGCACCCGGCGTCGGTGGCGCTCTTCGACCGGATCGGCGACCGCCGGATGGATACGGGCGGATTCGAGGTGCGCCAGAACGTGGTGTCCGCCGCTGGGCGCGACGCTGCCGTCGAGGTCTCGGTGACGCTCGCGCCGCACGAGTGACGCGAGTGGTCGGCGCCACCGCAGCACGCCGGTGCGGCGCCCGCCTCGCGGAGCGGCGCCCGCCTTACGGCGGGGCCGGTCCTGCGTCAATCGACGTCGGACTCGCTGGGAGTCTTCTTCGCCCACTCGACGAACTTCTTCGCCCGACCGTCGGGCGCGAAATGCACCTCCCAGAGGTTCACCCACGACGAATCACCGGGATACTCCACATGGCCGGTGATGATGCCGAGCCGGTCGTCCTCGATCAGCACATCGAGGTCGTATCGCGGGTTCGCGCCTTCGGGCTCGGGCCATGACTCGAGGATCGCGTCGATGCCTCGCGCAGGTTCCAGGTCATCGGGACGGAAGAAGTACTCCGCGTCGTCGGTGAAGACGGCGCGGACGTCGTCGGGTTTCTCGGACTCCCAGGCCTTGATGTAGCCGTCGAGCCATTCGCGTGTTCTGCTCATGCGGAGTGTCTACTCCGGGCTCCAGACACCGGCAACCGCAGGCGCGCCCGGTCTGACGATGTGGGAGCGGGCTGGGGTGCGGCGGGTGACGCTCAGTACCAGCCGACCGACTGCGAGTGACCCCACGCGCCGCACGGCGTGCCGTAGCGACCGGAGATGTAGCCGAAGCCCCAGGCGATCTGCGTGGCGGGGTTGGTCTGCCAGTCGGCGCCGGCGCTGGCCATCTTGCTGCCGGGGAGGGCCTGGGGAATGCCGAAGGCGCCGCTCGAGCGGTTGTACGCCTGGTAATTCCAGCCCGACTCCTTGTTCCACAGCGAAACGAGGCACCCGAACTGGTCCTCGCCCCAGCCATAGCCGGCGAGCATTCCGCGGGCCGTTGCCTGCGCGTCAGCCGGGCTCGTGCCGCCCACGGCCCCGCCGGTGGCGTAGCTCGGGCTGGGCGCTGCTGCGGCGGTCGAGCCGGACGAGCTCTGCGTGGCCGATGCCGCTTCTGCGGCAGCAGCAGCGGCCGCAGCCGCGGCGGCGGCCTCGGCCTCGAGGCGCGCCTTCTCGGCGGCGACGCGCTCGGCCTCGGCGGCGATGGCCGCGTCGAGCCGGCCGCGCAGGCCGGCGGCGGCCTCGGTCACCTCGGCGGCCTCTGCGTGCACGTCGTCGATGGCATCCTCGAGGTCGGCGAACTCGAGCGCCTGTGCGCGCTGCAGTTCCTCGACCTCGGAGTGCAGCGGTGCCGTGTCGACCGTGGTGATCGGAGAGCCGATGTCGAGGCCCGATGCCGCGATGTCTGCGGTCACGGTCTGCGAGTGCGTGACGGCAGCCTGGGCGACCGCGATGGCCTCGTCAGCGGCCGAGACGACCTCGTTCGGGGTCGACGCCTCGGCGGCCTGCGGATGCAGCGGAGTGATCGACGACGCGAGGGCGAACGTCGGCGTGGCGCCCAGAGCCTGGGCCGTCGACGCCGGCGTTCCGGTGGCACACGCGGCCGCGGCGAGACCGACGACCAGCGTCGCCGCCACCAGAACGGGGCGACGTCGCGAGCGGCGTTCGGTCTGGCGGTTGGTGCGGCGGGTGTGCTGGGCAGTCGGGTCTGAAAGCAAGAGAAAACCGGTTCCGTATATCGAGGGAGCGCCGGTGATGGCGCACTGCAATCCGTTCGGGCGAATACAGCCGATCCGTTCGGGCGGATACAAGTGCCCGAGTTTGGTTGCCCTTTCTGGGCGGTTCCGGTGCGTTACCTGAACGTTACCTGAAAACCGCGCTCCGAAAATGCGTGGTCAGACCCCGGTTCGGCGAGTCGCTCACAGGGATCTAGACGAACCGCACCCAGTTCGCTCCGGCGCCGGTTTCTGCGCGCTGTCGCAGGTTGAGATCGTCGCCGTCGATCGTGTACAGCGACACGGTCGTCGACCGCTCGCCCGCGGCGACGAGGTATGCGCCATCGGGACTCACGTCGAATCCGCGCGGCTGCGGCTCGGTGACCGTGAAACGATCCGGCGCCGTCACCGACCCGTCGTCGGCGACCGCCACCGCGGCCAGCGTGCTCTCGGTGCGCTCCGAGCACCACAGCCGCCGGCCCCCGTCGGAGAAGTGCAGATCCGCGCCCCAGATGTAGTGGTTCGCCATCGGATCGGCACCGAATTCGCTGTGTCCGAGACCCTTCGTCGTGTCGTACGCGGTCGTGGCATCCTGCAGCGTCAGCGCGCCGGTCTCGGTGTCGCGTGCGTAGTGCAGCACCTCGCCGGAGAACTCGGTGAGGACGTACACGGCATCCTGCGCCTCGTTGAGCACCAGGTGACGCGGCCCGCTGCCGGCGGGAGCGGACACCGTCTCGGGCTCGAGCGGCACGAGCGCGAGGTCGTCGGCGAGGGCGTACTGGGCGACGAGGTCGGCGCCCAGCGACACGAAGTACGCGAACCGGCCGTCGGCGCTGGGGAGCACCGAGTGCAGGTTCGGGAACTCGATGCGCGACACCGGGTCACCCACCACACCGTCGGCGATCGCGCAGGTGATGCCGAGCCCGCCGTTGTATGAGGCGGCGAGCAGGCCCGTGCCGCCGCGGGTGAGCGCGATGTAGTTCATGCTTCCCGGCACGTCGCGCCGCGAGCGCGCCGTCAGCTGCCCGGTCTCGCGGTCGAGCGAGAGAGTCAGGATGCCGGCGGAATCGCCCTCGGCGTCGCCCTTGACCGCCGCGTAGACGAGGTCGCGCTCGGAGTCGACGGCGAAGGTGGAGCATCCCTTCAGGCCGTCGGTGACGGCGAGGCGCTCGAGTTCGCCGTCGGCGAGCCGGAAGGTGCTGAGGGAGCCGTCGCCGGCATTGGCGACGAGGACGAGGCGCGAGTCGGTCATGTGTCGATCGTAGGAGGCGCGGAGAGTCGACGCGGAGGGGTTGCGCTCCCGCCGTCGTCCTCTCCGTGCGTCATCACCTCGGGGGCGGCGGGGGCAGCTGCCGGACCTCGTCCACAGGACACGCAGATCATCGACCGGCAGCAGATGGTCGGCGACCTCGGCGACGGGGGAGTCGGGATCGTTCGTCGCTTCGCTGGCTCGGCGACCGGGGGTGGGCCCGGAGAGCCCGGCATCCGTCGGCGGCGTAGCCTGAACGAATGCCTGTTCCGGACGCCCCGCAGACCGCCCGTGCACAGCTGGCGGCGCTCGCCGCCGCGGTGGAGCGCCGCCGGCTCAGCGACCCGACCGTCGTGCCCTCGTTCGGCCCCCTCATCGACCTGCCCGTCGCACCCGGCTCACGGCCCGCGGCGGTGCTCATCCTCTTCGGCGTCCTGGATGAGACTCGCAGCGAACGCCCCGCCGCCGACACCGCAGTCTCGCGAGACCTCGACGTGCTGCTGCTCTCCCGGGCGGCAACGCTGCGCTCGCACCCCGGTCAGGTCGCGTTCCCCGGTGGCCGGGTCGACCCCGACGACGACGGCCCGGTCGCCGCAGCACTGCGCGAAGCGCAGGAGGAGACGGGCCTTGACCCGAGCGGGGTCGAGGTGCTCGGCGCGCTCGAGACCATCCCGCTGGCGTTCTCGCGGCATCTCGTCACGCCTGTGCTCGGCTGGTGGCGGCATCCGTCCCCCGTGCACGTGGTGGACGAGGGCGAATCCGCCGCTGTCTTCCGCGCGCCCGTCGCGGACCTTCTGAGCCCTGCCAACCGCGGCGTCACGGTGCTGCGGGATGGCGCGCGTGAGATGCGCGGGCCCGCCTTCCACGTCGGCGACGGTCCCGAGGCGCACCTGGTGTGGGGATTCACGGCGATGGTGCTCGATGTGCTGTTCGATCGGCTCGGCTGGACCGAGCCGTGGGATGCCACGCGCGAGCTGCCGCTGGAGCCGCCGCGGCCGGTGTGAGCCCGAGGGACTTCGCTCTCTCCCCACGGCGCGGCGTGCCCGGGCTGGGCACCGTTCGCCGCCGACGCTCGAACAAATGTCCGAGGCTCGCGCCATGAGGGGAGCATGACCTTCCTCACCGAGTTCGCGACGAGAGCGCAGGCCGCCAGCGGCCACCGCGACCTCGACGTCGTCCCCGGCGAGCTGCTGGCGGCGGTGCGCGCGCTTTCCGATGACGATGTGCTGGGCGTGTTCGAAGAGGCCGCCGCCGCCATGGGGTGTCTGTGAAGCGCACCACAGCGACCACTGGTGCGCGGAGCAGGGACGTACCGATGTCGACCGCGGCATCCTGCTGTGCCGGTTCCATCATCTGCTCCTGCACAACCAGGGGTGGAAGATCACCCGCGACGGGCGTGGGCCATTCCTTCTGCATCCGCCCGACGGAGGCGAACCGATCGCGCTGCGAGGCAAGTCCCCGGTGCGCTGGGCGTGGGATCCGCCACCCGACCGGGCGGGATGGCGCGCCACGGAGGAAAGAATCGGGTCGGACACGCCTCGCACCCGTTGACAGAGATCCAGGTCCTATAGGATCTATTAACCCCGTCCACGGGGATACGGATAGCTGGGAGCCAAAGATGTCCACCCTTCCTCTGACCGCAGAGAACTGGCCGATCGGCGCGAACATGCTGTCGTTCGGCAACACCGCGCCCGATGGGCGCCCGATGCAAGAGGCATCCTCCACCGTGTGGGCCTCGCAGCTGCGTCAGGTCAAGCAGCTCGGCGTCGACCAGGTCGACCCGACCGACGCCTGGCTGCCGCTGGCGAAGCTCTCCGACGACCGCATCGAGGAGTTCCGCAGCGTCCTCGACGGCGAAGGCCTGACGCTGTCGTCGATCTCGATGACGCGCAGCTCGGTCGTCGACCGCGTGAACGGAGACGAGAACCTCCGTGACGCACACCGCTTCATCGACGTCGCTCCGAGCTTCGGCGTCAGCGTCGTCAACGTCGGATTCATGCAGCAGCTGACCCCAGCGCAGCAGGATGCCCTCTGGTTCTGGCTCGCCGACGGCCACCATGACGACCCGGCACTGCGCGACGACGCCATCGCCCGCGTGCGCGAGCTCGGCGACCACGCGCAGCAGGCGGGCATCGAGGTGAGCCTAGAGATGTACGAGGACACGTACGTCGGCACGGCAGACGACGCCGTGTCGTTCCTCGCCGACGTCGCCCACGATGCGGTGGGGCTAAACCCCGACCTCGGCAACATCGTGCGGCTGCACCGCGACATCGAGCCGTGGGAGGACATGTTCGAGAAGGTGCTCCCGCACTCCAACTTCTGGCACATCAAGAACTACAGCCGCGACTTCGACCCCGCCACCGGCGCCTACGCGACCGCCCCCACACCGCTGAAGTACGGCTACATCAACTACCGCAAGGTCATCCGGCGCGCGCTGGAGCTCGGCTACACCGGGCCGTTCTGCTGCGAACACTACGGCTCCGACTCGCTGGGCGTCATCGCCGAGAACGTGCACTACATCCGCCAGGTGCTCGCGTCGGCGCTCGCCGACGAGACCCTGGTTCGCCCGGCATCCGCCTGACCTGCCGCATCGTCCACCTTCACCCCCCGCGGCACGCGCGAGCGAGCCGCCGTGCGTGCGCGTGTAGCCGCGCGCCCCGACGTCAGCCCAGGTCGTCGGCCGGCGGGCGCGTCAGCAGCGGCTCGATGTCGAGGGTCAGGTCGATGATCTGCCGCAGCAGCCCTCCGAGCGTCGTCGAACGCAGCAGCGTGAAGCGGTCCAGCTCACCCAATGGCGCGATCGCCGCCAGCTGCCACGAGGATTCGACGGGGTCGGGGGAGAGCTCGGTCTCGGCATCCCACCGCACGTTCTCGTCATCGGCGGCCCGCGCCAGCACCCGCCGCACGATGCTCTCGGCCTCGTCGCGCAGCGGCGTAAGCGCGTCGGACCACTCCAGCGGCGCCACGGCGGAGACTTCCGCCACGGGGTAGGGGTCGTCGGGCAGCCACCGGTCGACGGTGATCCGCTCGGCGCCGACGGCCACCACCTGCAGGTCGGTCGCCGTCGGGGCCACCCGCACGAGGCGCGCGAGGGTGCCGACGCTGCTGCGCTGCTCGCCGCCGCCGGCCTCCGGACCCCGCTCGATGAGCACGACGCCGAACTGCGGCTCTTCCTCGTCGAGCAGGCGGCCGATCATCGTGAGGTAGCGGGGCTCGAAGATGCGCAGCGGCAGCGGAGTGTAGGGAAGCAGCACGCTGCCCAGCGGGAACATCGGCACGCCGGTCATGGCGACAGTCAACCACCGGTGCGCCACGCGGGAGCCCTAGCGGGGCATCTCACCGCATTCATACAGTGAGGCCATGACCCGCCCCCGCCCCGACCCCGTCGATACCGGCCAGGAATCCGTCTGGGACTATCCGCGCCCGCCGCGAATCGAGCGCGTCGACACCCCCGTGACGATCGACTTCGGCGGCGTCCGCATCGTCGACACCACCGACGTCGTACGGGTGCTGGAGACCAGCCACCCGCCGGTGTACTACCTGCCGATCGCAGCGTTCGCGCCGGGGTCGCTCGTCCCCACCGACGGCAGCTCGTACTGCGAGTTCAAGGGCGCGGCGGGCTACTTCGACGTGCGCGGAGGAGACCGCGTCGCCCCGCGCGCGGCGTGGACTTACCCCGACCCGTCACGAGGCTACGAGCTGCTCACCGACCGGGTGGCGGTCTACGCGGGCCCGATGGACCGCTGCACCGTCGCCGGCGAGACGGTGACGCCGCAGCCGGGCCTCTTCTACGGCGGGTGGGTGACGTCATGGGTGCGCGGGCCGTTCAAGGGCGGCCCGGGGTCGATGGGATGGTGACACAGGGTGCGGGTCCCGGGCGGAGCGGGTCGATCGGATGGTGAGCAGGGGGTGTGGGTGCCGGCTCCCCCTGCCGGCACCCGTGCCGATCCCCCCGAACCGGCACCGCACACGCTACGGCGACCCTCCGACATCGCTCTGCCCGGTCGCCGCCACGGGCCACCGGTGGCATCATCGGGGTCATGACCCGCTACGCGATCGACGCGCCGACGGCGCTGCGCTTGATCGAAGAGGATGCCGTGCTCGGCGACGGCCACTCGCTGGTCGCCCCGAGTGTGCTGCGCACTCACGCCCTCTCGCTGCTGTACCGGGACGTCCGCGCCGGCGCGCTGGACGAGCGGGTCGCCCTCGCGCGGCTGGAGCGCCTGGCCGAACTGAAGATCCGGCTGCTCGGCGACCGCGTCTCCCGCGCCACGGCGTGGAAGCTCGCCACGCGCCTCGGCTGGCCCGACACGCCCCCGGCGGAGTACCTCGCCGTCGCCATGCTGCAAGCGGACCTTCTGGTCACGGACGACCCGCACCTGCGCAGCGGCGCCGAGGACCACGTGGCCCTGGCCCCCTACGAGGCGCTGCTGCGCTGACCCCGCCGGGGCCGACCCCGGCGGGGGCTGACCGCGGCACGCCCGGTCAGTCAGGCTCGCCGAAGCGGGCGACCAGGCGCACGAGGGTCGGGAGGCCGCGGGAGGTCGCGGGCTCACCGGTCACCTCCTCGATCGTGGGGGTGGCATTGCCATCGCCCTCCCGCTCGTTGACGGAGACGACCCAGCCCTCACCGGCATCCACCACCCTGCACCGGCGGCGCGCGGCGACGCGCGCCAGCTCCGCGTCGTCGGGGTCGATGCGACCGCCGGCGTGGAACGACACCTCGCGCCGGGTGGCGTCGGGCTGAGCGGCGTGCACGTCGACGATGCGCGCGATCTCCGACAGCGGGATCGCGCAGCCGCCGCGTCGCAGGCCGGTGCGCGCCTCGAGCGCACGCACCGCGTCTGCCACGACTCCGGCGGGGTCCTCAGCCCGGAAGACCACGGTGCCGTTGCTCTGGAACGTCACCGCGTCGGGCGCACCCGCATCGGCGAACGCGGCGAGGATGTCGGCCGTGGACGGATGCCCGCGCTGTCCCTGATTCACGTTGCGCAGCAAGCCGACCCAGTCGTCCACGATCAGGATGCTACGGCCGCCCATCGCAGGAGGCCACAAGGGAGAACGGCCGGAAGCGGCGTGAGAGGCGGTCAGCGCGCGTCGGCAGCCGCCACCACCTCGGCCACCTGGTCGTACGTCGCGGCATCCAGCGCCACGATCCGCACCTCCTCGACCGCGGTGTGTGCGGCCGCGATCGTCTCAACGGCAGCGGCGATGGCATCCGCCTTCGGCCACCCGTAGATCCCGGCGCTCACGAGCGGAAACGCCACGGACCGCGCTCCCAACTCGTCGGCCACCTGCAGCGACCGGCGATAACACGACACCAGCAGCGCGCGGTCGCGCTCGCCCGCGGCGTAGTTCGGCCCGACGGTGTGGATCACCCACCGGGCCGGCAGATCGCCTGCGGTCGTCCAGCCCGCGTCTCCCGTCGCGAGCCCGTCGGGGAACCGCGCGATGCAGTCGCGCAGGATCTCGGGACCGCCGGCACGGTGGATCGCGCCATCGACGCCACCACCCCCGCGCATGGCGTTGTTCGCGGCGTTCACGATCGCGTCCACCTGCTGCTCGGTGATGTCGCCGCGCACCGCGATGATCCTCGTCATGAGGCCAGTGTCACCCACACACCTCCGCTCGGCGAGCCCCAGAGCGGCCTGCGCGGCGCGAGCCCGCCGTGGTATCCGTTGAGGGACGGAAGGGACACCATGCCCGCAACGCCCAGCGCCGACCTCCCCGACCTCGCCGGCCGCACCGCCCTCGTCACCGGCGCGAGCGACGGAGTCGGTCTCGAGGTCGCCCGCGCGCTCGCCGCCGCCGGTGCCCACGTCATCATGCCGGTGCGCAACCGCGACAAGGGAAGCCATGCGATCGCCCGCATCCGGGGCAGCGTCCCCGACGCGAGCCTCGAGCTGCGCGACCTCGACCTCGCCCGCCTCGACTCCGTCTCGGCGCTCGTCGCCACGCTGTCCGCCGAGCGCACCCCGATCCACCTCTTGCTGGCGAACGCCGGCGTCGTGCTCTTGGGCGACCGCCGGCGCCACCTCACCGCCGATGGCTTCGAACTGCACTTCCAGACCAACTTCCTCGGACACTTCGCACTCATCGTGGGGCTGCTCCCCGTTCTGCAGCCGGCGCGAGCGCGCATCGTCCTGCAGACCAGCCTCGCAGCGGCGTTCAGCCGCATCGACTGGTCCGACCTGCAGCTGGAGCGCCGTTACGGCGCATTCCGTGCCTACGGCAGGTCCAAGCTCGCGCTCGCCCTCTTCGGCACCGAGCTCGCACGTCGCAGCGCGGCGGGAGGGGGAGCCGTCACCGTCGCCCAGTCCCACCCTGGGGTCGTCCCCGCGACCGCGATCGCTCCGGACCTCCGCCGCCGCGTCCCGCCCCAGCTCGTGCGGCTCGCGACCACCCGCCTCGGCAACCCGCTCCCGCTCGCGCCGCTCCCGGCCCTGCAAGCTCTGACGGCGGATGTCGCACAGGGCGACTTCTTCGCACCCTCAGGGCTGCTGCAGATGGAAGGGGCGCCGCGAGCGCGGCATCCCTTCCGTCACGCCCGAGACCGAGAGGATGCCGCGCGCCTCTGGCGGGTCGCCGAAGAGCTGCTGCAGAAATCCGCCCGCGACGGGGCGCCCCTGCACTAGCGTCGAGCCCGTGACCACCCGGCTCACGCTCGGCCAGGCCCGCCGCATAGCTGTGCGCGCGCAGCTTCTCGACGCGCAGCGACCGGGTGACGTGGTCGAGGTCGCCGAGCAGATCGGCGAGATCAAGATCGACCCGACCGCCACGATCGCCCCCTGCGAGCACACCGTGCTGTGGTCGCGCATCGGCTGGTCGTATGAGGCGGGACAGCTGCGCAAGGCCGTCGAGGGCGACCGCCTGCTGTTCGAGCTCGGGGGAGCGTTCCGACCCATGAGCATGCTGCCGCTGCTGCTTCCCGAGATGAGCCGGTGGCCGCAGCGCGAGAGCTCCCGCCAATGGCTGGCCGCGAACGACCGGTTCCGATCCGATGTCATCGCGCGCCTGCGCGCCGAGGGCCCGCTGCTCACCGCACGGATTCCCGACACCGCGCAGGTGGTACGGGCGCCGGACGGTTGGTCCGGAGCCAACCCGGTGCCGCACATGCTCGAATTCCTCACGTGGCAGGGCATCGTCGCCGTCGCGGGCCGCGAGGGGCGCCAGCGCGTGTGGGACCTCGCCGAGCGCGTCTACCCGAGCGACCTTCCGGTATACGACGAAGACGAGGCCACGCACCTGCGCCACGAGCGGAAGCTGCAGGCGGCCGGCATCGCGAAGCAGAGCTCCCCGTGGACGCCCGTTGGCGACGCGGGGGAGCCGGTGATGATCGAGGGCGGTACGCGCAAGTATCGGGTGGACCCGGCCGCGCTCGCCGCCGTGGACGAAGACGACGGCGGACGCGTCGCCTTTCTCAATCCCTACGACGTGATGCTGTTCGACCGGCCGCGGCTGAGCGAGATCTTCGGCTTCGACTACGTGCTGGAGCAGTTCAAGCCCAAACCACAGCGTCGGTACGGGTACTTCGCGCACCCCATCCTGATGGGCGAGCGCTTCGTCGGCATGCTCGACGCTGCTCTCGACAAGTCGCGCGACGTGCTGCGCGTGAACGCCGTGCACGAGCTGGTGCCGTTCGAGCCCGAGGAGAACGAGATGGTGCGCGCCGAGCTCGCCGAGCTGGGCGAGTGGCTGGGTGTCGCCGTCGAGTACGACCAGGAGTGAGGTGCGGCGTTTCGCCTCGCTGCGCGCGCTCAACGACCGGTGAGGCTCAGCGACCGGGGCGCCACGGGTCGTAGTCGACTTCGAGCGGCTCCTGCGCGGGGCGCTCGCCCTCCGGCACGTGCTGCAGGTTCACCCGGATGCGGTACCAGAGCGAGCTCGACCCCCGCATGCCGTCGACGAGCACGTCGGCGGGGGAGAGGTTCTCGACCACCGACGGATGCCGCGCCTTCCAGGCATCCAGCCCCGCCAGCGCCTCGTCCTTCGTCGCCGCGCGCGCGATCTCGATGAGCGGCATCGTCGAGACGCGGCGGCCTGCCCCGTCGGCGCCTCCGGACCCCCGCGGCGCGCGCTCAGCGGGGCCGAGCCGCTCGGCCAGCGCCAGCAGCCCTTCGAGCGACCCGGCGGCCTCGTCGATTCCCGCGTGCGGGTCGCCGATTTCGGCGAACCGGGCCCGCACGGTCGGGACCGTGAACTCCTCCGGTCGCCGCACCCGCAGCTCGTCCCACCCGAGCGGCGTCGAGACGCGGGCATCGGGGAGCGCCCGCACCGAGTACGCCGAGGCGACGGTGCGGTCCTTGGCGTTCTGGTTGAAGTCGACGAAGACGCTCTCGCCGCGCTCCTCCTTCCACCACTGCGCGCTGGCGAGCCCCGGCGCGCGGTCGGCGACCTCGCGCGCCAGCGCCTGCGCCGCCAGTCGCACGGCGGCGAAGTCCCACGCCGGCTCGAGCCGCACCAGGATGTGGATGCCGCGCGACCCCGAGGTCTTCGGCCACCCGACGAGCCCATGGTCATCGAGCACGTCCCGCACGACGAACGCGACGTCGACGATCTGCTGCCAGTCGACGCCCGGCATCGGGTCGAGGTCGATCCGCAGCTCGTCGGGGTGATCGAGGTCACCGGCGCGCACCGCGTGCGGATTGAGGTCGAGGCAGCCGAGGTTAACGATCCATGCCAGCCCAGCGGCATCGCGGATCACGGCCTCTTCCGCGCTCGTCCCCGATGCGTACCGCAGGGTCGCGGTGCCGATCCACTCCGGATGGCTGTCGGGGACCCGCTTCTGGAAGAACGGCTCCTTGTCGATGCCCTTCGCGAACCGCTTGAGCACCATCGGACGGTCCCCGGCGCCGCGCAGAGCCCCCTCCGCCACCGCGAGGTAGTACTCGACGAGATCGAGTTTCGTGAGCTGCGCCTCGGGGAACACCACCTTGTCGGGGTGGCTCACGCGCACCTCGTGCCCGTCGATCTCGAGCGTGACGGCATCGTCTTTCGCTGATGGCATGCGGTCACGATACGCCCGGCCCGCCTTCGGCGGCCAGGCGGCGGCCAGCCGGAACGGGGTCGTTGCGCCACCCCCGGTGCTCTGGGGGCCACAGGTGCCTACGATGGGCCATCTAGGGGTTCCGATGCCGGGGCCGAGGCGAAGGGGGTGCGCATGGTCCAGGTCCGTGTGGCCGGTGTCGCCCTCGACCCCGACGGGCAGCGGGTCGTTCTGCTGAAGCCGATCGATTCCCTTCCCGGCGAAGGCTCGATCCTGCCCATCTGGATCGGCGCGCAGGAGGCGACATCGATCCTCATCGCCGTCGAGGGAGCCGTCACCCCCCGCCCGCTCGCGCACGACCTGATGCGCTCGATGGTGGCCGCTCTGGGCGCCGAGGTCGACCGCGTCGAAGTCGCCCGCATCGACGACGGCACCTTCTACGCCGAGGTGACGCTCAGCTCGCCCCGCGGCACGCAGGCCATCGACGCCCGCCCGTCGGATGCCATCGCACTCGCCTCGCGCACCGCCGCGCCGATCTTCGTCGCCGACGACGTGCTCATCGAAGCCGGCATCCCCGATGTCCTGGCCGTCGACGACGCCGAGGAGAACATCGAGGAGTTCAAGCACTTCATCGACGACATCGAGCCCGAGGACTTCCGGGAATGATGTCGGTGCACGCGGCGGGCACGGCCCCTACACTCGGCGCATGACGTTCGCGAACGTGGGCACGATCGGCGTTGTCGCCGGCAAGCGGGGGCAGCTCGTGGACCTGCTCACCCGGCGGAGCGAGGAGCTGCGCCACGTGGGGTGCCTCGCCTACGAGGTCGGCATCAACGACGAAGAGCCCGACACCGTCTTCGTCGTCGAACTGTGGACGAGCGCGGACGCGCACCGGGCGTCGCTGGCGCTTCCCGAGGTGCAGGCCTCCATCGCCACCGCCCGGCCACTGATGACAGGCGAGTTCGGCGGCTTCCAGTTCGACGTCGTCGGGTCGCCCCTGCGGGACTGACGGCGGGCGGAGATCGGCGGAGGATAGGGGATTCGAACCCCTGAGAGCTTTCACTCAACACGCTTTCCAAGCGTGCGCCATAGGCCACTAGGCGAATCCTCCGTGGCCCCGGAGGGCCGCGGGACAGTCTACCGGGTGCGGAGTGGTCCTTTTGCCGCGCTCGGCCACGGCGTGCCGTCCGGGCGTGTCAGACCGGCGCGCGCTCGGCCGCGTAGGCGCTGCCGGGGCGCACGATGAGCGACCGCGGCGCGAGCAGGGCGCGCACCCTCCTGTCGCGTGGCGTCGACGCAGCGAGCGCGGAGTGAACGGATGCCGCGGCATCCGCCAGACCCTCCCTCCGGGCACCAGCGGGCGCGCTCGCAGGGGCCGGCGCGTACGACGCGCGCTCGATCGCCTCCACCAGCTGCGACACCGCGCCCGCGGGTGCGCCGTGGTCGGCGACCAGCCGTTCCCCGAATGCCCGGGGCGACTCGGCAGCGGGCACCGCGATGCCGAAGTCCACCGCGGCCTCGCGCACGCTCAGCCATGCCGCGGCGGCGTCGCCCGCTGCTGCGGCGGCGAGGCGGCGCCGTCGCACCACTTCCCGCACCAGCGCCGGAATCGCGAGGGCGACGAGCACGCCGAGCGCGATGAGAGCGCTCGACAGTGTCAGGAGGGGAGGTGCCGCGGCGTCGGGCACGGCCTGGTCGTCGAGCTGCGGCGCAATGCTCGGCTCGGGCGCCTCGAGCGCGGGTCCGGCACCGGTCGACGGCGCCGGCCCCGCGTTCAGGTCTTCGCCCGCGTCGTCGGCGGTCGGCACGCGCTCGGGGAGGAAGGAGGTGGGCGTGCCGAGACTCTTCGTCGGTTCGAACGGCACCCACCCGACGCCGGCGAAGTGCACCTCCGGCCAGGCGTGCAGCTGATCGCTCGTCACCTGGTACTCGGTCTCGCCATCGACGACCTCGCCGTTGCCGGTGCCGGGGAGGTAGCCCACGACGATGCGGGAGGGCATGTCGAGCGTGCGCGCCATCACAGCGAAGGCCGACGCGAAGTGCACGCAGTACCCCTGTCTGGAGAGGAGGAACTGCTCGATCGCGTCGATGCCCGATCCGTCGAACCCCTGCTGCACGGGCGCGCGCAGGGAGTAGGTGAAGTCGCTGCCGCGGAACCAGCTCTGCAGCGCCACGAGCTTGTCGTAGTCGGTCTCCGCACCGGCTGTGACCTCGAGCGTGGTCTGGGTGATGATGTCCATCGGCACGTCGGGAAGATCGTAGGTCGCGTCCCGCAGCACGGTGCCGCCCGCGGTCGTGGCCCGGATCTGCTCACGGGTGGGGCGGGGCAGGTGCGTGAGCACCTCGTACACCTGACCCTGCGTGGTGGCGGAGTCGCTCACGACCGTGCGGTTGTACGGCATCGCCTCCCAGGCGTCGTCGAGCCCGGTGACCCCGACCGCGGGGTAGGCCACCGGCAGCCAGGATGAGGAGAGGTTCGTGACCTCGACCGTGGTGCGGTACGCCGTCACCCGCAGCGACTCGTCGACCTCCACCTCACCGAAGCCGCCGCCGCCTTGGCCCTCCCCTTCACCGCCGTCGTCGCCCTCGCCGACGGCCTCGAGGGGGAGCGTGCGCACGCGGTCCGGTCGCCACTGCGCGCCGTCGAAGCTCGACAGCGTCGCCACCCGCAGATAGGGCGGCACGGGGGTGTTGGAGCGCACGTTCAGCACCGGCACGCTGACGGGTTGGCGCAGATCGTGGCCGAGGTTCAGCGACGGGTCGATCGTCATCGTCGCCCCGAGCCCTCCCGCCGCGGGACGTGCCGTCGGCGTCGGGAGCAGCGGGGTCACCGTGATCGCCACCACGACGGCGATGGCGCCGATGCCGACGGCGGCCGCACCCACTCCGGCTCGCCGTGCCGGTGGCCCGGGCCGCGGAGCGGCAGGCGGGGGACCCGCCGTCTCGCGCGCCCGCGTCTCGGTGCGCAGCAAGAACAGCACGGCCACGGCGAGCACGGCGAACGAGAAGACGTCCATGTCCGACGGCACGGCGATCGCCGGGACCAGCCAGACGGTGACGACGCCGACGACGGCCAGCAGCGGCATCCGGGCGGTCACCACGACGTGGTCCAGGGCGATGGTGAACAGCCCCACCGCCGCGACCAGCAGGAAGCTCAGCGGCGCTCCGGCGTCGAGGGGCGCCGATCCGACGAGGATCTCGGTCATGCCCTCGGTGAACAGGGGCGGCACCGCGCGTACGGTCTCGGGGGTGGGGATGATCCACAGCAGGGCCGTGTCCGACAGGAAGAGGGCGGTGAGGAACAGCGCCCACAGGGCCAACTGGATGCCGCTGGCTGCGAGGGCGGGCAAGCGCGCGGCGTGGGCCAGGTGGCCGGCCGTGAGGAGCGCCGCCGTCAGCACCGCCGCCGCCGCCAGCCATCCGCCGGGGGCGATCACGTCCGCCAGCGGCAGTGCGGATGCCACGATGACCGCCGCCACCGCGAGGGTGAGGCGCAGGTGCGCGCGGCTGCGGCGGGGCCAAGCACCGTCAAGCGACGACATGGCCCACCTCCCGCTCGACGGCCTGCTGCCATGCCGGCACGAGGTCCGCACCCGGCGGGATCGACGCCACCCGCCACCCGTGGGCCGCCGCGCGCGGCAGCGCGTCGTCGACCGGCGACACCGCGAACAGCAGCGGCAGCGACGAGTGGTGGGCGACCGGGGCGAGGGTCGCGGCATCCTCCGCGTCGAACCTGCCGACGATGACGACCAGGGGGCCGCTCATCGCGCCCGTGAACAGCGGCGGCAGCTCGGCCAGATGGTCGTCGCGGCGGGTGACGAGCGTGGCGAACGAGGTGCCGAGCATCTCCACCGCGGCCAGGTCACCGCCTTCGATCGGGTCGGCGAGCGCCCGGCCGTCGGAGTCGGTCACGGCGACGGTGTACCCCTCCCGCACCAGCCGCGCGACGATCGAGACGCAGGCGCTCAGCGCGGACTCGAACCCGTCGTCCAGACCCGCCCCGCGCATCGCATGAGGGCTGAACCTGCCGGTCGCGAGGTCCAGCACGACGGTGGCCGCCGGGGTCGACTCCTGCTCCTCCTGGCGCACCATCAGCTCGTCGCGGTGGGCGCTCGCGCGCCAGTGGATGCGGCGCATCGAGTCTCCGGGCGCGTAGGCGCGCGGGATGAGGTTGTCGGTGCCCTGCCCGAGCTCGTTGGACGACGTGTGCCGGCTGCCGCCCGCTTCGCCCGGAAGGTCGGTGAGCGGCGGCAGGTCGATGACCTCGGGCGCGACGGCCACCCGCGTGCGCTCGCTCAGCACGTGGGTGCGGCACACGAGCCCGAACGGGTCGGTCGACGACACGGCCAGCGGCCCGAGCGTGTGCAGCCCTCGTCGGGTGCCGACGATGCGATAGTCGACGTCGACGGTGTGGGCTTCGCCCCGCAGCCCCGAAGCCAGCGCCGGGAAGACCCCGCGCGCCGCGGAGGGCCCGGCGGTGCCCCAGCGGGCGGTCAGCCCGGTCGCCGCGCCCCGTCCGAAGCCCGCGGGGCGCCCTGCCGTCGCTTCGGCGTGCACGCTCTCGCCCGGCCCGTCGCCGGGTGGGCACCAGGTCAACCCCGGCGACAGGGAGTCGCGCCACGTGCCCTGACCCGAGGCCACCGCAGCGCGCAGCGACACCCGCACCGTGACCCGCCCCTCCTGCCCGACCGTCAGCACGTCGGGTTCGACGGTGCGGGCGAGGCCGTCCGCCCGGCGCACGGCGTAGAGGCTCGCCGCGGCCGCCCCGACGACGGCGAAGAGCAGCATCGCCACGTACAGCAGCTCGACCACGCCGCGGTCAGCGGCGACGATCAGGCACACCAGCCCCAGGAGCAGGGCACCCGTGCCCCGGATCGTGAGCGGCCACAGGCGTGCCATGGTCACCTCACGCGCGGGCGGTGAGCGGAACGCGGACGGATGCCGCGATCTGCGTCAGCACCGACGCGACGGCATCGGTGGTCGAGCGCGCCCGGGCGGTGCCGGCGCTGCGCGTGGGGATGAGACGGTGCGCGAACACCGGCACGAGGAGGGCCGCGATGTCGTCGGGGATGACGAACGGGCGGCCGTCGAGCGCCGCGCGCACCTTCGCGGCGCGCACGAGCTGCAGGGTGGCACGCGGACTCGCGCCCAGCCGCAGGTCGGCGTGGGTGCGGGTCGCCTGCGCGAGGGAGACGGCGTACTCCTCGACCGCGGGCGAGAGGTGCACGCTGCGCGCCCACTGGATCAGCTCGCGCACGACGCGCGAATCGACCACCGGGGTGATCGCGTCGAGGGGGTTCACCGCATCGCGCTGGCGCAGCATGAGGCCTTCGCTGGCGGCATCCGGATAGCCCATCGAGATGCGCATCATGAAGCGGTCGCGCTGTGCCTCGGGGAGAGCGTACGTGCCCTCCATCTCGAGGGGGTTCTGCGTGGCGACCACCAGGAAGGGCTCCGGCAGCGCGTGCGACTCGCCGTCGACGGTGACCTGGTGCTCCTCCATCGCCTCGAGGAGCGCGGACTGGGTCTTGGGGGAGGAGCGGTTGATCTCGTCGGCGATGACGATGTGGGCGAAGATCGCCCCCCGCTTGAACTCGAACTCCCGGTCGACGGGGTTGAACACCGACACGCCCGTGACATCGCCGGGAAGCAGGTCGGGGGTGAACTGGATACGACGCACGGTGGCGTCGACGGATGCCGCGAGCGCTCGGGCCAGCATGGTCTTGCCGACCCCCGGCACGTCCTCGATGAGCAGGTGACCCTCGGCGAGCAGGCAGATGAGCGCCGAGCGCACGGCATCGGGCTTGCCGTCGATCACCCGGGAGACCGAACCCGCGATGGCATCCGTCAGGCCCGCGAAGGACTCCGCGGTGATCTGATCCCCAGCCTGCTCACTCATGCGTTCCCCTCGACGGGTGGGCGGTGCGTCGCTCCGGCGCGTCGCTGCCCCGATCGTAACCCCGCGCGTGCAGGCGGTGGGCCGAGTCGGGATACACTGGTGTCAGCTCTCCGCGAGGCGGCATCCAGGCCAACTCCCCCAGGACGGAAACGTAGCAAGGGTAACCAGGCTCTGCCGGGTTCGCGGAGAGTCTTACTTTTCCCGCACGGCATCGTCGCCCCTCGCGGATCACCACCGGCATTATTCACGGACCACCGCCTGACGGGCGGGGACCGTCACGCCTAGGCTGTGCAGGTGGCTCAGAGCATCTACATCACCTCGGCCGAAGGCCATTCCGGCAAGTCGACGATCGCGCTGGGTGTGCTCGACGCCCTCAGTCGCGCAACGCCGCGGGTGGGGGTGTTCCGCCCCATCGCCCGCTCCACGGCCGAGCGCGACTACGTGCTCGAGATGCTGCTGGACCACGACGGTGTGGACCTCGACTACGACGAGTGCGTGGGGGTCACCTACGACGACGTGCGCGCCGACCCCGAGGGGTCGCTGGCGCGCATCGTCGAGCGCTTCAAGGCCGTCGAGCGTCAGTGCGACGCCGTCGTGGTGGTCGGCAGCGACTACACCGACGTCGGCAGCCCCGCCGAGCTCGCCTACAACGCCCGCATCGCCGCCAACCTCGGCACTCCCGTGCTGCTGGTGATCGGCGGCCGGGCGCTGCAGGGCCAGAGCGAGCAGCTGGGCACGACGACCGCGCGCACCCCGTCGGAGATGGGTCAGATCGCCGCGCTCGCCGTGGCGGAGCTCGAGCACGGTCGCGCCGACCTGTTCGCCGTCGTGGCGAACCGTGCCGACCCCGACAAGCTCGACGAGATCATCGCCGCCGTGACCGAGGCCACGGCGGCCGCCCAGCCCGGCCGTGAGATCCCGGTGCGCGCGATCCCCGAGGATCGGTTCCTCGTGGCGCCGTCGGTGCGCGGCATCCTGCGGGCCGTCGAGGGGACCCTCGTCAAGGGCGACCCCGACCTCATGACACGCGAGGTGCTGAGCATCGTCGTGGCCGGCATGTCGATGGTGAACGTGCTGCCGCGGCTCACCGAGTCGGCCGTGGTGGTCATTCCCGCCGACCGCACCGAGGTGCTGCTGGCGACGCTGCTGGCGCACTCATCCGGCACGTTCCCGTCCGTTGCCGCGGTCGTGCTCAACGGACCGTTCCCGCTCCCCGACTCGATCGACAAGCTCATCGACGGGCTCGGCTCGACGGTGCCCATCATCGCGACCGACCTCGGCACCTACGACACCGCCGTGCGGGTCATGAACGCCCGCGGCCGGCTGGCCGCCGACTCTCAGCGGCGCTACGACACGGCGCTGGCCCTGTTCGAGAAGCACGTCGACACCGAGGCGCTGACGAAGGCGCTGGGGGTGGCGGGGACCACCGTGGTCACGCCGCTGATGTTCCAGTACGCCCTCATGGAGCGCGCGCGCAGCGATCGCCGCCGCATCGTGCTGCCCGAGGGGGACGACGACCGCGTGCTGCGTGCGGCGGCCACCGTGCTCTCGCGCGGCATCGCCGACCTCACGATCCTCGGTGAAGAGGCCGAGGTGCGAAGTCGTGCCCTGGAGCTCGGCATCGACCTGTCGGGCGCCGAGATCACGAGCCCCTTCGACGGCGTGCTGGTGGATCGGTTCGCCCAGGAGTACACCCGGCTGCGCGCCCACAAGGGCATGACGTACGAGCGGGCGTCGGACACCGTCACCGACGTGTCGTACTTCGGCACGCTCATGGTGCACATGGGCCTCGCGGACGGCATGGTGTCGGGGGCCGCCCACACCACCGCCCACACCATCCGCCCCGCCTTCGAGATCATCAAGACGAAGCCCGGTGTCTCGGTCGTCTCGAGCGTCTTCCTGATGGCGCTCGCCGACCGCGTGCTCGTCTACGGCGACTGCGCCGTCATCCCCGATCCCACGAGCGAGCAGCTGGCCGACATCGCGATCTCATCGGCGGCGACGGCCGCCCAGTTCGGCATCGACCCGCGCGTGGCGATGCTGTCGTACTCGACGGGAGAGTCCGGCAGCGGCGCCGACGTCGAGAAGGTGCGCACCGCCACCGGGCTCGTGCGCGAGCGAGCGCCGCAGCTGCTGGTGGAGGGGCCGATCCAGTACGACGCGGCGGCCGATGCGGCCGTGGCATCCAAGAAGATGCCCGGATCCGACGTCGCCGGCCGCGCCACGGTGTTCGTCTTCCCCGATCTCAACACCGGCAACAACACCTACAAGGCCGTGCAGCGCTCGGCCGGCGCCATCGCCATCGGGCCGGTGCTGCAGGGGCTCAACAAGCCCATCAACGACCTGTCGCGCGGCGCCCTCGTCGACGACATCGTCAACACGATCGCGATCACCGCGATCCAGGCGCAGGGAGAGGTGAGCGCATGAGCGTGGTCCTGGTGGTCAACAGCGGGTCGTCGTCGTTCAAGTACCAGCTGGTCGAGCCGGAGAACGGCCGGGTGCTCGCCTCGGGCATCGTCGAGCGCATCGGCGAGTCGCTCGGTGCGGCCAAGCACAAGGTCGTCTTCACCGCGCAGGACGGCGTCGAATCCGTGACGGCGACGGATGCCACGTACACCCGTGAGCTGCCGATCCCCGACCACACCAGCGGGTTCCGGGTCATGCTCGACGCGTTCGCCGAGTGGGGGCCGTCGCTGGCGGAGAACCCGCCCATCGCCGTCGGACACCGCGTCGTGCACGGTGGGGCGCGATTCTTCGAGCCCACCCTGATCACGAACCTCGTGGAGATCAACATCGACGAGCTGTCGGTGCTCGCGCCGCTGCACAACCCCGGCGCTCTGCAAGGCGTCCGTGCAGCCAAGGCCGCCTTCCCCGATCTCGCGCACGTGGCGGTCTTCGATACGGCGTTCCACCAGACGCTTCCCGCCGCCGCGTACACCTACGCGATCGACAAGGATCTGGCCGATGCCCACCGCATCCGCCGCTACGGCTTCCACGGCACCTCCCACAAATACGTCAGCCGTGCCGCCGCGGACTTCCTGGGCAGGCCGCTCGAAGAGCTCAAGCAGGTCGTGTTCCACCTCGGCAACGGCGCCTCGGTGACCGCCGTCGACGGCGGCCGCTCCGTGGAGACGTCGATGGGTCTCACACCGCTCGAGGGCCTCGTCATGGGCACGCGCTCCGGTGACATCGACCCTGCCGTGCTGTTCCACCTCGCGCGCCGCGCGCGGATGTCGATCGACGACCTCGACGACCTCCTCAACAAGCGCAGCGGCGTGCTGGGCCTTGCCGGGGTCAACGACATGCGAGACCTCGAGGAGCGCGTGGCACAAGGCCACGAAGACGCCCGGCTCGCCATGGAGGTGTACATCCACCGGCTGCGCGCCTACGCCGGTTCGTACATCGCGCAGCTCGGCGGCGTCGACGTGATCGTCTTCACCGCCGGGGTCGGCGAGAATTCACCCATCGTGCGCGCGGGGGCGCTCGAGACGCTCGGCTTCGCCGGCGTGCGGCTCGACCCGGAGCGCAACGAGGCACGCGGCCGGGGGATCCGTGTGATCTCGGCCGACGGGTCGCCGGTGACCGTGCTGGTCGTGCCCACGAACGAGGAGCTGGAGATCGCACGTCAGGCCCTCGAGGTGGCCGTGGCGCTCTGATGGACGGCCGATCGGGCCGGGACGTCCCACCCTCCGGGTGCCGTGGTGACCGGGCACAGTCTGCGCGACTACGCTGGCGACGTGGACACCCGAACTCTGCCTGACCTGACGGCCTACGACGGCGTGCTCTTCGACCTCGACGGCGTGCTCACCCCGACCGCCGAAGTGCACATGCACGCCTGGCAGGCGATGTTCACCGAGCTGTTCACGGCGTGGGGAATCACTCCGCCGTACACCGAGCAGGACTACTTCCTCTACCTCGACGGCAAGAAGCGCTACGACGGCGTGGCGAGCCTGCTGCGCAGCCGCGACGTCGAGGTGCCCTGGGGCGACCCCAGCGACGACCCCGCCCTCGACACGGTCTGCGGGATCGGCAACCGCAAGAACCTGGTGTTCGAGCGGGTGCTGCGCGCCGAAGGCATCGCGCCGTACCCGGGCTCGCTGCGCCTGCTCGAGAGGCTGCAGGCGGCGGGCACCCCCGTCGGCGTGGTGTCGAGCTCGAAGAACGCCCGCGAGGTGCTCACTGTCGCCGGCCTCATCGACCGGTTCCCCGTGATCATGGACGGCGTCGTCGCCGAGCGGGAGAACCTTCCAAGCAAGCCCGCCCCCGACGTCTTCCTCGCCGGCGCGCGCATGCTGGGGGTCGAACCCGCCCGCTCCGTCGCGGTCGAAGACGCGCACAGCGGTGTGCAGTCCGCGGCCGCCGCCGGATTCGGCCTGGTCGTCGGCGTCGACCGGGGCGTCGGCGCCCAGGTGCTGCGCGACGCCGGCGCCGACCTCGTCGTGGACGATCTCGAAGAATTCCTCGACTGACCGGCCACCCGACCGGCACCCCCCACCACCCTTGGAAGGCCCCCGCATGATCGACCGTGATCGCTTCCCCGTCGACCCTTGGCGGCTCGTGGAGAAGAACTTCTCGCTCGAGGACGTCGGCGTGACCGAGACGCTCTTCGCGCTCGGCAACGGCTATCTCGGCATGCGGGGAAATCAGCCCGAGGGGCTGCACGGGCACGAGCACGGCACGTTCATCAACGGCTTCCACGAGACGTTCCCGATCCGTCACGCCGAGCAGGCCTACGGCTTCGCCGAGGTCGGGCAGACGATCATCAACGCCCCCGACGCCAAGGTCATGCGCGTCTACGTCGAGGACGAGCCGCTTTCGCTGGACATCGCGGAAGTGCGGGACTACGAGCGCGTGCTCGACATGCGCGACGGGGTGCTGCGCCGCCACCTGGTGTGGGTGACCCCCAGCGGCAGGGAGGTGCAGATCGACTTCGAACGCATGGTGTCGTTCGAAGAGAAGCACCTCTCGGTCATGCGCATCACCGTCACGGTGCTGAACTCCGACGCGCCCGTGACGATCAACTGTCAGCTGGTGAACCGGCAGGACGGCGAGGACGTCTACGGCGGCACCGCGGTGGCCTCGCGCCGCTCGCGCGCGACCTTCGACCCCCGCAAGGCGGAGCGCATGCACGAGCGCGTGCTGCAACCGCAGGACTACTGGCAGGACGGCTCGCGCACGGCGCTGTCGTACCGCGTGACCGAGTCGGGCATGACGCTCGCCGTCGCGGCCGACCACTTCATCGAGACCGACAACGAGTACGACATGCGCGGGCTCATCGAGCCCGACATCGCCAAGAACCTCTACCGCGTGCAGGCCAAGGCCGGCGTGCCGATCACGGTCACCAAGGTGGCCGTGTACCACACGTCGCGCGGCGTGCCCGCGCGGGAGCTCGTCGACCGCTGTCGTCGGACGCTCGACCGCGTGCAGAGCGGGGGCGTCGACGTGCTGTTCGAGCGCCAGCGTGCCTGGCTCGACAGCTTCTGGGATCGCTCCGACGTGCAGATCGGCGGCCACGACGACTTGCAGCAGGCCACCCGCTGGTGCCTGTTCCAGCTGGCCCAGGCCGCGGCCCGCGCGGACGGGCGCGGCGTTCCCGCCAAGGGCGTGACCGGCTCCGGTTACAGCGGCCATTACTTCTGGGACACCGAGATCTATGTGCTGCCGTTCCTGGCGTACACGACGCCGCTGTGGGCCCGCAACGCCCTGCGTATGCGGTACCTCATGCTGCCCGCGGCCCGTAAGCGCGCCGCTCAGCTCAACGAGGCCGGCGCGCTCTTCCCCTGGCGCACGATCAACGGCGAAGAGGCGTCGGCCTACTACGCCGCCGGCACCGCGCAGTACCACATCAACGCCGACGTCTGCTTCGCCCTGGCGAAGTATGTGCGTGCCACCGGCGATGTGGACTTCCTCTACAGCGAGGGCATCGACATCGCCGTGGAGACCGCGCGCCTGTGGGCGACGCTCGGATTCTGGCGCACGAGCGACGGCATCCACGACGACGACGATGACGGCGACGGCGACTCGTTCCACATCCACGGCGTCACCGGTCCCGACGAGTACACGACCGTCGTCAACGACAACCTGTTCACCAACGTCATGGCGCGGTTCAACCTGCGCTTCGCCGCGCGCACCGTGCGGGAGATGGAACAGGACGCGCCGGAGGAGTACCGCCGCGCGATGGACCGGCTCGGCATCGAGCCCGGCGAAGCCGAATCATGGGACCGTGCTGCCGACGCCATGCACATCCCGTTCAGCGAGGCCCTCGGCATCCACCCGCAGGACCACGTCTTCCTCGAGAAGGAGGTGTGGGACCTCGAGAACACCCCGCCGGAGCGGCGGCCGCTGCTGCTGCACTTCCACCCGCTGGTGATCTACCGCTACCAGGTGCTCAAGCAGGCGGACGTGGTGCTGGCGCTGTTCCTGCAGGGCAACCACTTCACCGACGACGAGAAACTCGCCGACTTCAACTACTACGATCCGCTCACCACCGGCGACTCCACGCTGTCGGCGGTCGTGCAGGCCATCCTCGCGGCGGAGGTGGGGTACCAGGACCTCGCGCTGGAGTACTTCCACGAGTCGATCTACGTCGACCTGGGCGACCTGCACCACAACGCCGCGGACGGCGTGCACGTCGCGTCGGCCGGCGGCGTGTGGACGGCCCTCGTCTCGGGCTTCGGCGGCATGCGCGACCACTTCGGCGACCTGTCGTTCGACCCGCGCCTGCCCGCCGACTGGCCGTCGCTGTCGTACTCCCTGCTGTGGCACGGGACGCGGCTGGATGTCACCGTCACGGCGGATTCGATCACGTTCAGGTCGGGCCCGGGCGGTCCGATCGTGCTGTCGGTGCGCGGGACGGGTTACGTCATCGCCGGCGAGGAGACCCTCGTCGTGCCGCTGCGGGGCCAGGGGCCGCGGCGACCGGGCCGGCCGTCGCTCAGCGAGATCGAGGATGCGCGGCGCGACGACGGCACGTACCTGTCGGCATCGATCCCGACCCTCACGAGCTCGATTCCCGTCATCTCGGACGAGGACCTGCTGCAGGGCGACGACGCGCAGGTGGGCATCGACTCCTGAGCGGGGACGTCAGCCGAGGCCGACGAAGGTAACGACGCCGACGGCGACGACCACCTGGCCGGGCTCGGCACCGATGCGCCGCACGGTCGGGTCCGCCCCCCAGGTCAGCACCACGGCCTGATCGAGCAGGGCGGGGCCCTCCCCGCGCAGCAGGTGCGTGAGGGGGTCCGTTCCGCCTCGGCGATCGAAGACGCTGTAGCCGGCCGCTGTCAGTGCGGCCAGAGCCGACTCGGCGTGCCGTGCCGCCGTCTGAGCATCGGCGAACACCCACACGCGGACGTCGGACGTCGCCTCGACCTCTTCGATGTCGGTGAAGGAGCGGGTCTTGCCGGCGAAGACGCAGCCGGGCTCGCTGAGTCCGCCGAAGTCGACGGAGGGATCGCTGGGGGCGGGCGCCGTGATGTGGTCGTCGGCGACGAACGTCGACTCCTCGACGATCCACGCGGTGAGGTCCCCGGTGCAGGCCTGGCTCGGGGCCGCCTCGGAACGGGGGGAGCGCGGGCCGGGGGCGCCGGCCTCTCCGCTCGGGCCGCCCTCGGCGGCGTCGGCGTCTTCGGGGGTCTCCGGGATGGTCGCGTCGGGCTCCGGTGCCGGGCCGGTGGGCGTCGGCGTGGGGGAGGGTGTCGGGGAGTCGGACGGGGTCGCAGTCGGGGCCGGACCCGGGGTGGACGTCGAGGCCGGGGACGGCAGGAGAGGGTCGCCCATGCGGGGGCCGCATCCGGCGAGCAGGGATGCCGCCACCGCCGCGGCAACGACGAGGGTCGCGATGCGCCGCGCGCTGCGAGGAGTGGACGCCGGGCTGGTGGCCATACCCGCAGTCTCCCGCACCGCGCCGACGCGCGACAGGCCCAGTCCCCGGCGGAGCCGTGCCTGCGAACCCGCCGGACGGGATGTCGCAGGCACGCCGTAGGCTAGTGGTGTGACCACCGCCCTCTACCGCCGCTACCGTCCCGAGGCGTTCGGCGAGATGATCGGCCAGTCCCAAGTCACCGATCCGCTCATGACCGCGCTGCGCGGTGACCGTGTCGGGCACGCCTATCTGTTCTCCGGTCCGCGCGGGTGCGGCAAGACGACCTCCGCCCGCATTCTGGCCCGCTGCCTGAACTGCGCCGAGGGCCCCACCGACACTCCGTGCGGCACCTGCCCGAGCTGCGTCGAGCTCGGGCGCGGCGGCGGCGGATCGCTCGATGTGGTCGAGATCGACGCGGCATCCCACAACGGCGTCGACGACGCCCGCGACCTGCGCGAGCGGGCGATCTTCGCCCCCGCCCGCGACCGGTTCAAGATCTTCATCCTCGACGAGGCGCACATGGTCACCCCGCAGGGCTTCAACGCCCTGCTGAAGCTCGTCGAAGAGCCGCCAGACCACGTCAAGTTCATCTTCGCGACGACCGAGCCCGACAAGGTGATCGGCACCATCCGCTCGCGCACGCACCACTATCCGTTCCGGCTCGTGCCCCCGGCGGCCATGCTCGAATACGTGCAGGAACTCTGCACGCAGGAGGGCGTCGAGGTCGAGACCGGTGTGCTGCCCCTCGTCGTCCGCGCCGGCGGCGGCTCGCCGCGCGACACGCTGTCGCTGCTCGACCAGCTCATCGCCGGCTCCGACGTCGCCGAGGGCGGGGCGGTGCGTGTGAAGTACGAGCGCGCCGTGGCGCTCCTCGGCTACACCCACGCCGAGCTGCTCGATGAGGTCGTCGAGGCTTTCGGCTCGGGGGATGCCGCGGGCGCCTTCGCCGCGGTCGACCGGGTCGTGCAGACCGGGCAGGACCCGCGCCGCTTCGTCGATGACCTGCTCGAGCGGCTGCGTGACCTCATCATCGTCGCCGCCACCGGCGACGGCGCCGCAGCCGTGCTGCGGGGCGTGCCCGAGGACGAGCTCGAGCGCATGGGCCGCCAGGCCGTCGTGTTCGGTACCGACCGCCTCTCGCGCACGGCCGACCTCGTCGTGACGGCCCTGGACGACATGACCGGCGCGACTTCTCCGCGCCTGCAGCTGGAGCTCATGGTGGCGCGCGTGCTCGCGCAGACCTCGCCCGCGCTGCAGCCCGCTGTTCAGGCCGGTGTTCAGACCGGTGCTCAGAGCGGTGCCGCGGCTGCTGCACCGGCGGGCATGCCGTCCGCCGCGACCCCGATCGTTGCGCCCCCGAGGGATGCCGCACCGGCACCCGCCGGGCCCGCGGCCGTTGCGCCCGCCGCGGCGCCGCCCGCGGCCGTCCCCGTCGCTGCGCCGCCGGCTTCCGCGGCGCCGACCGACGCACGCCCGGCCGCTGCCACCGGGGCGACCGCTTCCGCCTCGGACGCCACGGATGCGGCGGGTCCGCAGTCGGCGGCATCCGCGCCCTCTGCCGCAGCGCCGGCGGCACCGTCCGCGCCGGAGCCCGCGCCGGAGCCCGCTCCGGATCCCATCGTGCCCGCCGGCCCCATCACCTTCGCCCACGTGCGCGACGCCTGGCCCGAGATCCTCAAGCGGCTCGAGGGCGTCAGCCGCACCTCGTGGCTCGTGGCGACCGTCGCCCGCGTGGCCGCGTTCGATGACGACGTGCTGACGCTGGCGTTCCAGAGCCAGGCGGATGTCACCGCGTTCAAGAAGCTGCAGGCCGGGCAGGGGCCGAGTGAAGACCTGCGCGGCGTGATCCAGCAGGTGCTCGGCATCCGCGTGAAGTACATCGCCCGCCACGACACCGACCCCACGCCGCCGCCTGCCGGCGCGGCACCGGCCGGACCCGCACCCGTGAGTACGCCGCCGGCGGGTCCCACGCCGGGCGGCGCGCCCGCAGGCGGCGGTCAGCCGTCGGGCCCGGGCGCGCGCACCCCCGCGCCGGCGGGGTCGTCGCCTGCCGCGGCAGCGCCGGTCACCCAGTGGGCGGTCGCACCGATCCCGGCCGACGACCCCACCATGGCGGGCCCGCCGGCGCAGCTGGCCGTCGACGACGAGCCTGAAGACGCCGCCGGCGCGCGCATGCGCGTGGCGACGCTGGCTCCGACGCGCGAGGGCGATGTGCTACCGGCCGACGCCGTCGCGCCCTCAGCGGCGACCGACGAGACCGAGGCCGACGAGGTGCCCGACGTTCCCGTCGACGTGCCCGTGCCCCCGGTCGTGGTGACGAGTCGTCCCATCGCGACGCGCGGGGGAGTGGAGCGCTACGGCGAGCCCGTCGTCCGCCAGATGCTCGGCGCCACCTTCGTGCGCGAAGAGCCCTACACCCCGCCGACGAGGTTCAACTAAGCCATGTACGACGGCATCGTCCAGGATCTGATCGACGAGTTCGGGCGCCTTCCCGGCATCGGCCCCAAGTCGGCCCAGCGCATCACGTTCCACATCCTGCAGACTCCCAACTTCGACGTGCAGCGCCTCGCAGTGCTGCTCAACGACATCCGCCACAAGGTGCGCTTCTGCGAGGTGTGCGGCAACGTCTCGGAGCAGGACCGCTGCGGCATCTGTCGCGACCCGCGGCGCGATCCGGCCTTCATCTGCGTGGTGGAGGATGCCAAGGACGTCTCGGCCATCGAGCGCACGCGGGAGTTCCGCGGGCTCTACCACGTGCTCGGCGGGGCGATCAGCCCGATCGCCGGCGTCGGCCCCGACGACCTGCGCATCACGCAGCTCATGCAGCGCCTGGCCGACGGCACGGTGCAGGAGGTCATCCTCGCCACGAACCCGAACCTCGAGGGCGAGGCGACGGCCACCTACCTCAGCCGCCTGCTGCATTCGCTGGAGATCCGCGTGACCCGCCTGGCGTCGGGCCTTCCCGTGGGCGGCGACCTGGAGTACGCCGACGAGGTCACCCTCGGCCGCGCCTTCGAGGGGCGCCGCTCGGTCTGAGCGCACCCGCGCCGCGTCCCGCGCGTACGGTTCCGGCGTCAGCGGCGCAGCCGCGCCCGCGTCCGCGCGACGCCGGTCAGCGACGCGCGCAACGGCTGCCCGAGGTAGATGCCCAGCGACGCGCCCACGGCGAGGCTGATGCCGACCGTCGCGGCCGCGGCGAGCGTGCCGAACCCGGCCAGGAGCACGGCGGGGTCCGACCCCGACTCCACGACCGACAGCAGGCCGCGGAAGACCGCCGCCCCCGGCACGAGGGGGAGGATCGCGGCGGTCGTGATCGCCACGGAGGGCACGTGCAGCCGGTAGGCGATGACGACGCCCAAGAGGCTGCCGCCGAACGCGCCCACGCCGCTGGCCGCCGCCGCGTCGAAGCCGACCGCAGAGGCGGCGAGAAAGCCGAGCCACGCCACCGTGCTCAGGAGCGCGCTGATCACGATGATGCGGGTACCGGCGCCGTTGAAGACTGCGACGGCGACCGCGATGAGCGCAGCGCCGAGGAATTGCAGCGGCACGGGACCGAAGGGCACGGCCTCGCTCGGCGGTTCCATGCCCAATCCGACCACGCGCGCGGTCTCGAGCCCGGCGAGGATGCCGAGGACCACGCCCAGGGTCTGCGTCGTCAGTTCGAGGATGCGCCCCGTCGCCGTCAGCGCGAAGCCGTCGATGGCATCCTGCGCCGCCCCCACCACGGTCAGCCCGGCGAGCATCAGCACGATGCCCGAGGCGACGATCACCGAGGGGCGAATGGATGCCGCCTCCTCCCATCCCGTCGCCGCCAGCAGCGGGCTGAGTGCGGCGACCATCGTCAACACGAACGCGCCGGCGATCTGGCTGAAGAAGTACGGCACCTGCGCTTTGGCGAGGCCGAATTGGGTGAACGCGGCCAGGGCGGCGGCGATGGAAGCGAGCGCGATGACCAGCCAGTTGCCCCCGAACATCACGGCCACGCCGAGGGCGAGGAGGGCCTGGGCGGCGATCACGACGGCGGGCCGGTACCGGAACGGGGAGCGCCGGATGGCGCGGAAGGTCGTGGCTGCGGCATCCAGCGGCAGTCCCGCGCAGATGTCGGTGACGAGCCGCTGCAGGCGCTGCAGCCTGTCGTGATCGGGTGCGGGGCCCCGCACGACCCGCAGCAGCGTGATGGGGCGCGCGGCGTCGCTGCGGTGATGCGCGACGGTGATCGAGTTGTACGTGATGTCCACGTGCACGGGCTTCAGTCCATAGGCGCCGGAGACCCGCACGATCGTCAGTGCCACCTCGCTCGCGCCGGCGCCGGCGACGAGCATGGTCTCGCCGATGCGCACCGCGAGGTCGAGCATGCGCGCGGCCAAGGCATCGTCGACGATGGGAAGCGACTCGGTGAGTGCGGGGGACGACTCGGTGCCCCGCATGAGGGTGCCCAGTGACCGGGCCAGGCGCTGACGCCGTTGCTGCATCGTCCGCCTGCCTTCGTGCCTGTGCTGCCTCTCGATCGTACCCACCGCGGGCGGGGTCGCCGTCACATGGCAGAGGCGGAATGGCGCGCTTTGTAGAATGGGCGGTCGGGCGTGGCATCCGCCCACGATCCTGGGAGTACCTATGGCGTTGATCGTGCAGAAGTACGGCGGCTCGTCGGTCGCCGACGCGGAGAGCATCAAGCGCGTCGCCAAGCGCATCGTCGACGCCCGCCGTGCCGGACACGAAGTCGTCGTGGCCGTCAGCGCGATGGGCGACACCACCGATGAACTGCTCGACCTCGCCCACGAGGTCGCTCCCATCCCCGCGCCGCGCGAACTCGACATGCTGCTCTCCAGCGGTGAGCGCATCTCGATGGCGCTGCTGGCGATGGCGATCCACTCCATGGGATTCGAGGCGCGCTCCTTCACGGGCAGCCAGGCCGGCATGATCACCGACGCCACCCACGGCGCGGCGCGCATCGTCGATGTCACCCCGGTGCGTCTGCGCGAGGCGCTCGACGAGGGCGCCATCGTCATCGTCGCCGGGTTCCAGGGCTTCAACCGCGACACCCGCGACATCACCACCCTCGGTCGCGGCGGCTCGGACACCACCGCCGTCGCGCTGGCCGCGGCGCTCGACGCCGACGTGTGCGAGATCTACAGCGACGTCGACGGCGTCTTCACCGCCGACCCCCGCGTCGTGCCCAAGGCCCGCAAGCTCTCGGTGGTCAGCAGCGAAGAGATGCTGGAGATGGCCGCCAACGGCGCCAAGGTCCTCTACATCCGCGCGGTGGAGTACGCCCGCCGCCACGGGGTCATGATCCACGCCCGGTCGACGTTCTCGTCGGGAGTCGGCACGTACGTGCTCGCGCCCGGCATGAGCGCGCCCGACAGCGAAGAAGGAGCAGAGATGGAAGAGCCGATCGTCGCGGGAGTCGCGACCGACCTGGGCCAGGCCAAGGTCACCGTCACCGGCGTGCCCGACGTGCCAGGCAAGGCGGCGGAGATCTTCACCGTCGTCGCGCAGTCCGGCGCCAACGTCGACATGATCGTGCAGAATGTCTCGGCGGCCACGACCGGCCGCACCGACATCTCCTTCACCCTGCCCAAGAGCGACGCCGGCACGGCGCTGCGGGCGCTCTCGGCTCGGCAGGGCGAGATCGGGTTCGAGGGCCTCGTGCACGACGACCAGATCGGAAAGCTCTCGGTGGTCGGCGCCGGCATGCGCACCCACTCGGGTGTCTCGGCGACCCTCTTCGAGGCGCTCAGCACCGCCGGGATCAACATCGAGATGATCTCCACCTCGGAGATCCGCATCTCGGTCGTGGTGCGCGGCGACGACCTCGCCGCCGCCGCCCGCGTCGTGCACACCGCCTACGGGCTCGACGGCGACGCCGAGGCCGTCGTGCACGCCGGCACCGGACGCTGACAGGCCGGTCGGGCGCCGCACCGGCATCCGCCGCGCGGGCCACCGCCGGCCCCGCGACAGGAGAACTCGCCGGGACAGGACGTTTCGGCGTGGTTCGGCCTGTTTCCGGGAGTTCGCCTGTTGTCGTGACGCCCGAACCGGTGGCCCGGACGCGGCATCGCCGGTCGTCATACGGCCCCGGCCCGGGGGAGGGCGCCGGTAGAATCGCGGCATCCGCCCGCTCGGGCAGCCTCCCCTCCGCCGCAAGGATCCCGCTATGACTCGCATCTCCGATTCCGGACTCTCCGTCGCCGTCGTCGGCGCCACCGGCCAGGTCGGCACCGTCATGCGCGAGATCCTCGCCGAGCGGTCGTTCCCGATCCGCGAGCTGCGGCTGCTGGCCACCGCCCGCTCGGCAGGCACGGCCGTCGACTTCGGCGGCCACACCGTGATCATCGAAGACGTCGCCACCGCCGACCCGGCCGGCATCGACATCGCCCTCTTCTCCGCCGGCGCCACCGGCAGCCGCGCGCACGCCCCCCGGTTCGCCGAGGCCGGCGCCGTCGTCATCGACAACTCCAGCGCGTGGCGCATGGACCCCGAGGTGCCGCTCGTGGTCAGCGAAGTGAACCCGCACGCGATCGCCGACGCGGTCAAGGGCATCATCGCCAACCCCAACTGCACGACGATGGCCGCCATGCCGGTGCTGAAGGTGCTGCATGAGGATGCCGGGCTCGAGCGTCTCATCGTCAGCACCTACCAGGCGGTCTCGGGCTCCGGCATCGCCGGCGCCGAAGAGCTGCTCGGCCAGGTCGAGGGCGTGCTGGCGCAGGGCGACACGCTGCGCCTCGTGCACGACGGCTCGGCCGTGGACTTCCCCCAGCCGGAGAAGTACATCGCACCCATCGCGTTCGACGTGATCCCGCTGGCGGGGTCGATCGTCGCCGACGGCGAGGGCGAGACCGACGAGGAGAAGAAGCTCCGCAACGAGAGCCGCAAGATCCTCGAGCTGCCCGACCTGCGCGTTGCGGGCACCTGCGTGCGCGTGCCGGTGTTCACCGGGCACTCGCTGTCGATCCACGCCGAGTTCGCCCGCGACATCACGCCCGACCGGGCGCGCGAGCTGCTGGCATCCGCCCCGGGCGTCGAACTCGACGAGGTTCCGACCCCGCTGCAGGCGGCGGGCAAGGACCCGGCGTTCGTCGGACGCATCCGTGCCGACCAGTCCGCCCCCGAGGGCAAGGGCCTCGTGCTGTTCATCAGCAACGACAACCTGCGCAAGGGCGCGGCGCTCAACGCCGTGCAGATCGCCGAGCTCGTCGCCGGTCGCCTGGGCGCCATCGTCTGACGTCGCCCGCTCGCCCGGGCGCCCGCCGTCGCGCGAACGGCTGGCCGAACCCCCGCCGCGAGTCGGATGCCGCACGCGGTCGGGCGGCATCGACGCGCTGACTAGACTGGACCATCGTGACTGAGACGTACGATGCCGTGCTCATCGGTGGCGGAATCATGAGCGCCACCCTGGGTACCCTCCTGAAAGAACTCCAGCCGGACTGGAAGATCGTCGTCTGCGAGCGCCTGGGGGATGTCGCCCTCGAGAGCTCCAACGCCTGGAACAACGCCGGGACCGGCCACGCGGCCCTCTGCGAGCTGAACTACATGCCCGAGGGCAAGGACGGCTCGGTCGACCCCACCAAGGCGGTCGGCATCAACGAGCAGTTCCAGCAGAGCCGGCAGCTGTGGGCGACGCTCGTCGAGCGCGGGGTACTGGATGAGCCGTCGACCTTCATCAACCCGACCCCGCACATGACCTTCGTGCGCGGCGAGAAGGACGTCGCCTACCTCAAGAAGCGCTACGAGGCGCTGAAGACCCAGCCGCTGTTCGAGGGCATCGAGTACAGCGAGGACTCCCGCGTCATCAACCAGTGGGCGCCCCTGCTCATGCAGCGCCGCCGCAAGGGCGAGCCGTTCGCGGCCACCCGGGTGCCTGCAGGCACCGACATCGACTTCGGCGCCCTCACGCGCCAGCTGTTCGCGCACCTCCAGACGCAGGGCGTCGACGTCGTCACCAACTGCGAGGTGCGAAAGCTCAAGAAGCAGAAGGACGGCACCTGGAAGGTGTCGTACCGCAACACCGTCGGCTCCACGCCCGGGAGCGTCAACGCCCGCTTCGTCTTCGTCGGCGCCGGCGGCTGGGCGCTGAAGCTGCTGCAGCGCTCCGGCATCCCCGAGATCAAGGGGTACGGCGTCTTCCCGATCGGCGGGCAGTTCCTCAAGACCACCAACCCCGAGGTCGTCGCGCAGCACAAGGCGAAGGTGTACTCGCAGGCATCCGTCGGCGCTCCGCCCATGTCGGTGCCGCACCTGGACACCCGCGTCGTCGACGGCGAGGCGTCGCTGCTGTTCGGTCCGTTCGCGACCTTCAGCCCCAAGTTCCTCAAGAACGGCTCGCTGCTCGATATCGTCACCCAGGTGCGGCCGGGGAACCTGCTGCCCATGCTCAAGGTGGCCATCGACAACCCCTCGCTGATCACGTACCTCGTGGGCGAGCTCGCGAAGAACCACGCGAAGAAGGTCGACAGCCTGCGGGAGTTCGTCCCGACGGCCAAGGACGAGGACTGGGAGCTCATCCAGGCCGGCCAGCGCGCCCAGGTCATGAAGAAGGACCCGGAGAAGGGCGGCGTGCTGCAGTTCGGCACCGAGGTCATCGCGGCCCAGGACGGCACGATCGCGGGACTCCTCGGCGCCTCTCCGGGCGCGTCGACCGCCGCGTCGATCATGCTGGGTCTGCTCAAGTCGTGCTTCCCGGACCGCCTCGCCGAGTGGGAGCCGCGTCTGCGCGAGCTCATCCCCAGCTACGGCGAGACCCTCAACCCCCGGCCGGATGCCGCGCGCGCCTCGATCGAGGCGACGGCCGAGGTTCTCGGCATCCACGCGTAAGGCGGGGCGGCGTGCGCCTGTGGTCGTTGCACCCCGCGGTGCTCGACCGTGCGGCGCTCGTGTCGTGCTGGCGCGAGGCTCTGCTGGCGCAGGCGGTGCTCGGCGGCGGCACCCGGGGCTACACCCGGCATCCGCAGCTCGAGCGCTTCCGTGCGTGTGCTGACCCTGTGGGCGCCATCGGGCACTTCCTGGGGAGCGTGCAGTCCGAGGCGACCGCGCGCGGCTACCGCTTCGACGCGTCGCGCATCACCCGACCGGATGCCGCGCACCCCGAGATCCCGGTGACCGACGGGCAGCTGGCGTTCGAGCTGACGCACCTGCGGCGCAAGGTCGCCGAGCGGGCGCCGGCGTGGCTCGACGGGCTGCCCGTCGACACGGCCCCGGCCGCGCCCTCGTTCGTCGTGGTGCCGGGTCCCATCGCCGGCTGGGAACGCCCGTAACCCGGGCCGCGCGGGTTTCGGGGACGTTTTCGCGCCCCGAACGGTCGTGGCGCCGGTTTCGGGGACGTTTTCGCGCCCCGATCGGGGGTGGCGCGGGGTTTGGGGACGTTTTCGCGCCCCGAACGGGGGTGGCGCGGGGTTCGGGGACGTTTTCGCGCCCCGATCGGGGTGGCGCGGGGTTTGGGGACGTTTTCGCGCCCCGAACGGTGGTGGTGCGGGTTCGGGGACGTTTTCGCGCCCCGAACGGGGGTGGCGGGGTCTGGGGACGTTTTCGCGCCCCGATCGGGGGTGGCGCGGGTCGGGAACCGGCGCGGACGCCCGGATCAGAGCGCGGCGGCCTTCGCCCGCAACACCGCCGCCTCGCGCTCGTTCGTGGCGAGGGCGGCAGCGGTGCGCAACTCCGCCCGCGCCTCGTCCCGGCGGCCCAGCCGGCCGAGCAACTCGCCCCGCACGCTCGGCAGCAGGTGCGAGCCCGGCAGCGCGCCCTCCGACTGCAGCCGGTCGACGATCCGCAGCGCCGTCGCCGGGCCGGTGGCCATCGAGACCGCGACGGCGCGGTTGAGTTCGACCACGGGGCTGGGGGAGAGACGCCCGAGCGCTTCGTACAGCACGACGATGCGGTCCCAGTCGGTGGCGGCGACGCTCGGGGCCGTGGCATGGCAGAGCGCAATCGCCGCCTGCAGCGCGTAGGGGCCGCGGCCGTGGCCGGCGGCATCCGCCCGCGCCAGCGCCGCCGCGCCGCGGGCGATCTGCGCCCGGTCCCACCGGGTGCGATCCTGGTCGGCCAGCAGCACCGGTGCCCCGTCGGGCCCCGTACGCGCGGCGAACCGCGACGACTGCAGCTCCATGAGCGCCACCAGCGCGTGCGCTTCGGGCTCGCGGGGCACCAGGCCCGCCAGCACGCGGGCAAGCCGCAGCGCCTCGCCGGCCAGCTCCTCCCGGATCCAGCGGTCGCCGCTCGTGGCGGCATACCCCTCGGTGAAGACGAGGTACAGCGTGCCGAGCACACCGCCCAGCCGCTGCCGCCACTCGGTGGGCTCCGGGGTCTCGAAGGGCACGCGGGCAGCGGCCAGCGTCTTCTTGGCGCGCGTGATGCGTGCCTGCACCGTCGGCACCGGCACCAGCAGCATGCGCGCGATCTCCTGCGTCGACAGCCCGCCCACCACCCGCAGGGTCAGCGCCACCTGCGATTCCCGGGACAGCACGGGGTGGCACGCGATGAAGACCAGGCGCAGCATGTCGTCGTCGATCGGCTCCGCGGCGCCGGGCTCCGCTTCGGCGAGACCGTGTGCGAGGGCGCGGTACCGCTCGTCCAGCGCCCCGCGGCGGCGCCACGCATCGATCGCGCGCCGCTTGGCGACAGCGGTGAGCCACGCCCCGGGGTTGCGGGGGACACCGGAATCGGGCCATCGCTGCAGCGCCTCGAGCAGAGCCTCCTGGGTGACGTCCTCCGCCAGTCCCACGTCGCCGGTGGCCTTCGCGAGCGTCGCCACGATGCGCGCGCTCTCGATGCGCCAGACGGCATCGATGGTGCGGCGGATGTGGTCGACACCGCTCATGACGCGTCGGCGCCGCTCCTGGCATCCAGCTCGTCGCGCCAGCCCTTCTCCTTCTTCACGTACTCGTTGTCCTGGTAGTCCGCGAAGTCGGAGTCATCGGTGATGCGACGTACCTCGATCTTGTTGCCGGGGCCCAGCGGCGCGCGCTTGGCCCACTCCACCGCTTCCTCCTGCGTGGCGGCCTGGATCGTCCAGAACCCGTTGAACAGCTCGTGCGTCTCCCCATAGGGGCCGTCGGAGACGATCGGCGCGTCGGCGGTGAACTCCACGACGGCGCCCTGCGCGGCATCCGTCAGGCCGTCACCGCCGAGCAGCACCCCCGCCTTCATCATCGACTCGTTGTAGGCGCCCATCGCGTTGATGACCTGCTCGAAGTCCATGTCCTGGAAGTCCTCGACAGATCCGCTGTTGCGCATGATCAGCATGTATTTGGCCACGTCATTCCCCTTCGTCGGTGGGCGCCCCGCGCCCTCTACTATCGCGTCGAGCGGGCCGGGGCGGAATCGACATCCCCGTAGAATCCAGGGGTGGCCAAACTGTACTTCCGCTACGGAGCGATGAACTCCGGCAAGTCCACGGCACTGCTGCAGGCGGCCTACAACTATGAGGAGCGCGGACAGCGGGTGCTGCTGGCCAAGCCCGAGATCGACACCAAGGGCGCCGGCGAGATCGCCAGCCGCCTGGGGATGACCCGTCCCGTCGACTTCCTGATCGCCCCGGATGCCGACCTGCTGACGCTGTTCCGCGCCCATCGCGCACGCGTGCACGAGGAATCCGCGCACGGCGTCCCGTCCGGGCTCCCCGGCGACGTGGCGTGCTTGCTCATCGACGAGGCGCAGTTCCTCACCCGCGAGCAGGTCGACGACCTGCTGCGCATCGTGGTGCTCGAGGGGGTACCGGTGCTCGCCTACGGCATCCGCACCGACTTCCGCACCCACGCCTTCCCGGGCTCCGCGCGGCTCATGGAACTCGCGCACTCGCTCGAGGAGCTCAAGACCATCTGTCGCTGCGGCCGAAAGGCGCTGTTCAATGCGCGTCTTGTCGGCGGACGCTTCGTGTTCGACGGCGACCAGGTGGCCATCGACGAGCTCACGGCGGAGCGGGTCACCTACGAGTCGATGTGCGCCGAGTGCTATCTGCGCGAATCGGGCGGTCGCCTCGACGGCTGACCCCGGGTTGCCTGGTCAGACCACGGAGCGTATTGTGGTCAGGCCACGACGAAGGGGACCGCGCCGATGACGGACAGCACCACTCCACCCGCACGCGCCTGGAAGGTGGTGCTGGACAAGATCGAGACGGACCTGCTCGAAGGACGCCTCGGCCCCGGGGACCGCCTGCCCTCGGAGCGCGACCTCGTCACGCAGCTGGGAGTCGGCCGCTCCAGCGTCCGCGAGGCGCTGCGCGTGCTCGAGGTGATGGGGCTCATCCGCACCGGAACAGGCTCCGGGCCGTCTGCGGGCGCCATCGTCATCTCCGCGCCCACCGGAGGCATGTCCGCGTTCCTGCGTCTGCAGGTCGCCGCGCAGGGCTTCCCGATCGACGACGTCGTCGCGACGCGTCTGTTCGTGGAGGAGTGGGTGGTGGGGACCCTCGCCGGCGCCTCCGAGCCCGACCTCTCCGCCGCGCGCAAGACGGTCGAGGCGATGGATGCCGCGCCGCTGCCGCCGGAGGAGTTCCTGGCCCTCGACGCGCAGTTCCACTACGCGCTGGCCGCGGCATCGGGCAACACCGTCGTCGCGGCGACCATGGCGGGCCTGCGCTCGGCGATCGAGGGGTACACCGCCGAGGTCGCCGGCCGTGTCGCCGACTGGGATGCCGCCTCCGAGCGCCTGCGCCACCAGCACCACGAGATCCTCGCCGCGATCGACGCCGGCGACGCCGAGCGCGCTCGCGCCCTCATTCCCCAGCACATCTCCGGCTACTACGCCCCCTGACCCCGAGAGGTATCGCATGGTCAAGCGCCAGCTCCCCAAGCCCGCCGAACTGCTCGAGCTGATGCAGTTCAAAAAACCCGAACTCAACGGCACCAAGCGTCGCCTCGACGGCGCACTGACGATCGGCGATCTGCAGAAGATCGCCAAGCGTCGTACGCCGAAGGCGGCGTTCGACTACACCGACGGCGCTGCCGAGGGCGAGCTGTCGCTCGCCCGCGCTCGCCAGGCGTTCGAGGACATCGAGTTCCACCCCGACGTGCTCCGCCCCGCCGAGCACGTCGACACGTCGGTGGAGATCCTCGGAGGGCGCTCGGCGCTGCCCTTCGGCATCGCGCCCACCGGCTTCACCCGCCTCATGCAGACCGAGGGCGAGTCCGCCGGTGCCGGCGCGGCCGCCGCCGCCGGCATCCCGTTCACCCTGTCGACCCTCGGGACCACCTCGATCGAGGACGTCAAGGCGGCGAACCCCCACGGGCGCAACTGGTTCCAGCTGTACGTCATGCGCGACCGCGACATCTCGTACGGGCTGGTGGCCCGCGCCGCCGCGGCCGGGTTCGACACCCTCATGTTCACCGTGGACACCCCCATCGCCGGCGCCCGCCTGCGCGACAAGCGCAACGGGTTCTCCATCCCGCCGCAGCTGACCGTCGGCACGATCCTCAACGCGATCCCGCGGCCGTGGTGGTGGATCGACTTCCTCACCACCCCGAAGCTCGAGTTCGCCTCGCTGTCGACCACCGGTGGAACCGTGGGCGAGCTGCTGAACGCGGCGATGGACCCGACGATCAGCTACGACGACCTCGAGTACATCCGCAGCATCTGGCCCGGCAAGATCGTCATCAAGGGCGTGCAGAACGTCGCCGACAGCAAGCGGCTGATCGACCTGGGCGTCGACGGCATCATCCTGTCCAACCACGGCGGCCGTCAGCTCGACCGTGCCCCGATCCCGTTCCACCTGCTTCCGCAGGTCGTGCGGGAGGTCGGCAAGGATGCCACGGTCATGATCGACACCGGCATCATGAACGGCGCCGACATCGTGGCCTCGATGGCGCTGGGCGCCAAGTTCACCCTCATCGGACGCGCGTACCTCTACGGCCTCATGGCCGGCGGGCGGGCGGGCGTCGACCGCACGATCGAGATCCTCCGCACCGAGATCGAGCGCACGATGGCCCTGCTCGGGGTGTCGAGCATCGAGGAGCTCGAGCCGCGGCACGTCACCCAGCTGCAGCGCCTCACGCCGGTCGGGCAGGCGTCCGGGTCGGTTCGGCCGCAGCAGGTCCCCGCGGGGGGCTGAGCTCCGTCCCCGCCCTGACGTAACTCCTCAAGAACGGCCCCCGCGGGGGCCGTTCTTGCGGTTTCGGCCCCGCCCGGCGCGATTGTCGAGGAGTTCGGGCCGCCGCGCGCCTCGAGCGCGCGCGCCTACACCCGGACGGGGAGCGTCGGGATGAGGGACTCCAGGAACGTCGCGGTGTCCTCCCAGCCCTCGACGGCGTGGCAGGTGACGCCCATCGCGAGCACGGGGTAGTCGTTGCCGTCGGGGTCGAGGCGGTCGCCCACGAAGAGCATGTCGTCCAGGGCGATGCCGGTCTGGTCCGACAGCTGACGCATGCCGTACGCCTTGTCGATCCCGCGGTGGGTGATGTCGACCGAGGTCGATCCGCCCGAGCGCACCTCGAGGTCGGGGATGCGCGCAGCGACCGCCTCACGCAGGGCGTTCTTCTTCGCACCGGTGGGGTCCCACGCGACCTTGGCGTGCAGGGGAGCGGTCTGTCCGAGCGCCGAGAAGGTGATCTGCGAGCCGCGGTCCTCGAGGATGTCGCCCCAGGTCTCGCTCTCCCACAGTCCGAGGCGGCGGGCCTCTTCCTCGACGGCGGCCAGCGCGCGGGCCTTCTCGTCGTCGGTGAGCCGGTGGGCGTAGACGGTCTCGATCCCGGCGTCCGACAGGCGGTAGTACTGGGTGCCGCAGGTCGGCATGAGGTGCAGGGCCGCGAGGACCGCGGGGGATGCCGCGGGAAGGTTCTGCACGACCTGCACCTGGAACTGCTGCAGCTGCCCGCCGGAGATGATCGCCACCTCGACCCGCTCGGCCAGGGTGACCAGCAGCTCGCCCATGCGCGGCGCGATCGCGCTCTTCGAAGGCGCCAGGGTGTCGTCGAGGTCGAAGGCGATCAGGCGGGGGATGGGCATGGGGCGGGCTCCTGGCTCTCTCGCGGTCGACCTACACGAAGGGCTCCACCTCGTGGTGGAGCCCTTCTGTGGTCGGGGTGACAGGATTTGAACCTGCGGCCTCGTCGTCCCGAACGACGCGCGCTACCAAGCTGCGCCACACCCCGGAGCAACCCCCCTAGCTTACCCGATGTGCGGGCATGCTCCGAACCGAGTCACTCGCGCGGCACCAGAGTCAGGAGCGTCGCTTCCGGACGGCATCCGAAACGCACCGGAGCGTAGATGGAGTGGCCGATGCCGGCGCTCACGTTCAGCGGCACGCGCCGCGCGCCGCTGGTCCAGGAGCTCAGGCCCCGCGCCTGGGAGAGGGGGATGTCGCAGTTGGCCACGAGGGCCGCCCGCGATCCCGGGATGCGCACCTGACCGCCGTGCGTGTGGCCGGCCAGCAGCAGGTCGGCTCCGCGGGCGGCGAAGTCGTCGAGGATGCGGCGATACGGCGCGTGGGTGACGCCGAGGTCGAGGTCGGCCCTGGGCATGCCGACGAGCGCGGCATCCACCGCGTCGAGGTCGTCCCAGTCGCGATGCGCGTCGCTCACGCCGTAGGCCCGAACGCGCAGCGCGCCGACCTGCAGCTCAGCGGCGGCGTTGTTCAGGTCGGCCCAGCCGAGCTCCTCGCCGAGGAAGCGGTCCAGAGCGTCGGTGTCCAGGCGCGTCGCCTTCGGCTTTCGCGCGGATGGCCCACTGAAGTAACGCACCGGGTTGCGGGGGGAGGGCTCGAAGCGGTCGTTGGAACCGTGCACGAAGACGCCAGGGACGCCCGCGAAAGGCGCGAGGGCTTCGCGGATGCCGCGCAGCCCCTCGGCGTGCCCGAGGTTGTCGCCGGTGTTGACGACGAGGTCGGGCTCGAGGGCCGCGAGCGACCCGATCCAGCGCTGCTTGCGACGCTGCCACGGGGCCATGTGCGCGTCGGAGATGTGCAGGACCCGAATCGGCCGCGCCCCGGGGGGCAGCACTGCCACATCGTGACGGCGGACGGTGTAGAGGTGCCGCTCGATGCCGACTCCCCAGATGGCCGAGGCCGCACCCAGCGCCCCCACCGCCGCGAGGGCGGTGAGGGCGGGGCGGGGCGATCGGTGCCGGTCAGCCACAGCTGAGCGTGATCGGCGTGCTGCGCCCGGCGACGGTGCCTGCGGCGGGATCGGTGCCCGTCACCGTGGGCGGGTCGTCCTCGTCGTCTTCACCGGCCGGACACAGGGTGATCTCGGTGAATCCGGCGCTGCGCAGCGCGTCTCGGGCCTTGTCCACGGTCATGCCGGTGACGGTGGGCACCTTCACGCCCTCGCCGTTGCTCGGCGTCAGGGCCACGGTGGTCCCGGCCGGAACGCGGCCGGCGCCCGGGTCCTGACTGACGATCGTGCCGGCGGCTTCGGCGGCGTCCACGGGGTCGTTGACACGCACGGCGAAGCCGGCGTCCTCGATCGCAGCCGTGGCCTGCTCGACCGTCATGCCGACCACGTTGGGGAGGTTGGCGTACACGCGACGGGTGAGGTTCGAGTCGGGGCCGGGGAACTGGTCGCCACCGTACTTGGCGTTGGCGCCGCGCTGCAGGTCAGGCCAGATCGCGTGTCGCATGCGCCAGAGCGGGTAGCCGTTGGCCCAGAGCCGGTTCAGCTCCGACTCGCCGATGACGTTGCCCACCCAGGTGGCGCTGGCGACCTTGGTCGAGCTGCCGATCATCCACGTCTGGTACTGCTGGTGGATGCCGGTCTTGCCGATGAGCGGCACGCCGTCGAAGGTGCGCGACGGCGTCGCGGAGCCCGACGCCAGCACGTTCTGCAGGACGTGGGCGGCGGTGTTCGCCACCGATTCGTCGAGCACGCGCGTGCAGGTGGTCTCGGGCAGGGGCAGCTGGTTTCCGGCCGAATCGGTGATCTCGTCGATGGCCCGCGGCTCGCAGTAGGTGCCGCCCGAGGCGATCGTGGCGTAGACGTTCGCCATGTCGATCGGGGCGATGTTCATCGAGCCGAGGATGGAGTACGGCTCGTTGAGGTACGGATACGCGGCATCCGGCTCGTACGTCGAGTGCCCGTCGGCGAGGGTCACGCCGAGGCGGTCCGCGACCTTGTTGACGTCGCACACGTTGAGCTTCTCGGCCATGGCGAAGAACCCGGTGTTCAGGGAGTCCGCGGTGAACTGGTAGGGCGTGCTGGTGTAGCCCCGGGAGCCCTCGAAGTTGCCGATCTCAGATCCGGAGAACGTCTTCACGCCCCCCTCGCAGCCGCGGTCGATCTTGAAGGTGCGCTCCGTGCCGTTGAGCACCTCGTTGATCGAGTGGCCCTTCTCGAGCCAGTCGAGGAGCGTGAACACCTTGTACGTAGACCCGACGTTGAAGCCGTTCGACCCGCCGTTGTCCCTGCGGGTGTTGAAGTTGATCGACGAGAACGAGGGGTCCGATTCGAGTTCCGCGGCGGACTGCGAGTACCGGGTGTTCTGCGCCATCGAGAGCACGCGGCCGGTGCCGACCTGGATCTGCACGGCGGTCGAGCCGAGCTCGATGCCTTCCATGTGTGCGGGGACGATCGACAGCGCCTGCTCCGCGGAGTACTGCAGGTCGAGGTCCAGCGTCGTGTAGATGCGGTACCCGCCGCGGCGCAGGGCCGCCTTGCGCTCGTCGTCGCTCTCGCCGAAGATCGGGTCGTTCTCGACGATCGTGCGCACGTAGTCGCAGAAGTACGCCGCGCCGCCGGCCATCTGGCAGCCCTGGTCGGTCGGGGTGATCTGCGGGGTGATCGGCTCGGCCTTGGCGGCTTCGAACTCCGCCTCGGTGATCTTGCCGTCGGCCTTCATGCGCGTGAGCACGTAGTCCCGGCGATCGCGGGTCGCGGCGTAGCCGTTGGCGGCGCCGTTGGACTCGCTGTCGGGGCGGTCGATGCGGTAGCCGTTGGGCTCCTGCACCATGCCGGCGAGGGTCGCGGCCTGGCTCAGCGAGAGGTTCGCGGCATCCACCCCGAAGTAGTACTTCGCAGCGGCCCCGATGCCGTAATTCTGACCGCCGAAGTTGACGATGTTGAGGTAGCCGAGAAGGATCTCGTCCTTCGTGTACGTCTTCTCGAGCTGAATCGCGAAGCGCATCTCCTGCAGCTTGCGCTGCAGGCCGCCCTCGCTGATGTCGGAGTTGGTGGCCTCCCAGTAGCAGGCCTGCTTCTCTTCTTCGGTCGTGGCATCCTCTTCGCAGCGCTGCACGAGGATGTTCTTGACGTACTGCTGGCTGATCGAGGAACCGCCGCGGCTGGAGGTGCCGCGCACGTTCGCCAGCACGGCGCTCATCGTGCCGGCGAGGTCGACGCCGCCGTGCTTGTAGAAGTTCTTGTCCTCGCTGGAGAGCACGGCGTCGTAGACGAGCGGGCTGATCTGGTCGAACTCCAGCGGCACACGGTTCTGGTCGTAGAACCGGGCGAGAAGCTGAGGCGTGCCGTCGCTCGTCCTGGCGTAGATCTCGGTGGACTCCATGAGGTCGTCGATCTCGAGGTAGCTCGGCATGTTGTCGAACATCGAGATCGCGTTGCTCGCGGCATATCCCGAAACGGCGATCGCGGGAGTGACCGTCGCAGTGACGAGGATGCCGGCGACGGTGCTGAGCCCGACCAGGCCCAGGAGTCCTCCGAGCACGCCACTGGTCGTCCGTTTCTTGTGGGGCATAGGGTGATCGTAAGCCAAAACCCTGGGGGAAGGCTTGACAGGACGTCGTGCGCCGCGCAACGGGCGAGGGGCGCAAGCCCCCCCGGGATCCGAGACTGGGAGCCGTCATGACCACGTGGGAATACCTCACCACCCCCTTGCTGATCCACAACACCGCGGCCATCCTCAACAACTGGGGCAAGCAGGGGTGGGAGCTGGTGCAGGTGGTGACCGGCCCCGAAGGCGGTCTCGTCGCGTACTTCAAGCGGCCGTCCGGCGGTGGATCCGACAACGCAGGACTGGGTGCCGCCGCGCAGGCCGCCCGGCAGTTCGAACAGGAGTGACCATGACCGTCTCCGACCGCCTGACCGAGCTGGGAATCGACCTTCCCGCCGTCGTCCCCCCTGTCGCCGCGTACATCCCGGCGAAGGTGCACGGCGATCTCGTCTACACCTCCGGGCAGCTGCCGATGGTCGCCGGCTCCCTGCCCGCCACCGGCAAGGTCGGTGACGGACACGGGCTGGTCCCCGCCGCCGACGCCGCCTCGTACGCACGGCAGTGCGCGCTCAACGCCCTCGCCGCCGCGGCTGCGGCCGCGGGCGGCGTCGACCGCATCGCCGGAGTGCTCAAGGTCACCGGCTTCGTGGCATCCGTCCCGGAGTTCACGGGACAGCCCGGCGTCATCAACGGCGCCAGCGAGGTGCTCGGCGAGATCTTCGGTGAGGCCGGGCGTCACGCCCGCTCGGCCGTCGGCGTGCCGGTGCTGCCGCTGGACAGCCCCGTCGAGGTCGAGGTCGTCTTCACCCTGGCCTGAGCGAGGGCATCGCGGTGTCGGGGCGCGGCATCCCTGCCGGGCGGAGGCACGTTGCCGGGCTGAGGCGCGCTGCCGGGCTGAGGCACGCTGCCGGGCTGGCGGGATGCCTCGCGCGGCCCTGCCGTCCCCCGAAACAGGAAGAATCCCCGGGACAGGACGATCTGCCGTGAATCGTCCTGTGCCGGGGAGTTCTCCTGCACCGGGTGTGGCGCGATCAGCGCTCCGGTCGACTGATCGCCGCCACCCGGCTCACTTCACCTGGGCGGAGATGACGCTCATGACCATGGTGTCGGCAAGGGTCGTGGTGTCGCCGACCTCGCGCCCTTCGGCGACGTCACGCAGCAGGCGACGCATGATCTTGCCCGAGCGGGTCTTCGGCAGCTCGCCCACGATGTAGACGTCGCGAGGGCGGGCGATGGGGCCGATCTGCTCGCCGACCCAGGCTCGCAGGCTGTCGGCGAGTCCCTCGGGGGCGTGGGCCGACAGGTAGCTCTGCTTGATGATGACGAAGGCCACCACCGCCTGGCCGGTCGTCTCGTCGGATGCCCCCACGACCGCCGACTCGGCCACCGCTTCGTTGGCCACCAGCGCCGACTCGATCTCGGTCGTCGACAGGCGGTGGCCCGAGACGTTCATGACGTCGTCGACGCGTCCCATGAGCCACACGTCGCCGTCGTCGTCCAGTCGCGCCCCGTCGCCGGCGAAGTAGTAGCCCTGTTTCTTGAACTTGTCCCAGTAGGTCTCCACGAAGCGGTCGGGGTCGCCCCAGATGCCGCGCAGCATGCTCGGCCAGGGCTCGGTCACCACGAGCAGGCCGCCGTTGCCGTTGCCGACGTGGCTGCCGTCCTCGTCGACGACGTCGATCGAGATGCCGGGGAGCGCCACCTGCGCCGAGCCGGGCTTGGTCTCGGTCACGCCGGGGAGGGCGGAGATCATGATCGCGCCGGTCTCGGTCTGCCACCAGGTGTCGACGATCGGAGCGGTCTTGCCGCCGATGATCTTGCGGTACCACATCCATGCCTCGGGGTTGATGGGTTCGCCCACCGATCCCAGCAGCCGCAGCGACGACAGGTCGAAGCGCTGCGGCACTTCGCGGCCGATCTTCATGAACGAGCGGATCGCCGTGGGCGCGGTGTAGAGGGTCGTCACCTTGTACTTCTCCACGAGTTCCCACCAGCGGCCGGGGTGCGGGGTGTCGGGCGTTCCCTCGTAGAGCACCTGGGTGGCGCCGTTGGAGAGCGGACCGTAGGTGACGTAGCTGTGGCCGGTGACCCAGCCGATGTCGGCGGTGCACCAGAAGACGTCGGTCTCGGGGTGGATGTCGTGCACGACCCGGTTGGTGAAGGTCGTCTGGGTCAGATACCCGCCGGACGTGTGCAGAATGCCCTTGGGCTTTCCGGTGGTGCCGGAGGTGTAGAGGATGAACAGCGGGTTCTCTGCGGGAAACGGCTGCGCCTCGTGCTCGGCGGAGGCGTCTGCCACCACGTCGTGCCACCACAGGTCGCGGCCCTCGGTCCACTCCACGTCGTTGCCGCCGCGGCGCACGACCAGCACGTGCTCCACCGTCTCCTGCCGTCCCGAGCCGTTGCGGTCGGCCAGCGCCATGTCGACGGCGGGCTTGAGGGGAGAGACCTTTCCCTTGCGGTAGCCGCCGTCGGCCGTGATCACGAGCTTCGCGCCGGCATCGTCGATGCGCGCGCGCAGGCTGTCGGCCGAGAAGCCGCCGAAGACGACCGAGTGCACCGCGCCGACGCGGGCGACGGCCAGCATGGCGGCGATCGCCTCGGGGATCATCGGCATGTAGATCGCGACCCGGTCGCCGGCGACGATGCCGAGGTCGCCCAGCACGTTCGCGAGCCGCTTGACCTCGTCGGTCAGCTCGGCGTAGGTGACGCGGCGCTCGTCGCCGGGCTCGCCCTCCCACAGCAGCGCGACGCGGTCACCGTTGCCCGCCTCGACGTGACGGTCGAGGCAGTTGTATGCGACGTTCAACTCGCCGTCGGCGAACCAGGTGGCGAACGGGGGGTTGGACCAGTCCAGCACCTGGGTGAAGGGCGTGTGCCAGTGCAGCAGCTCTCGGGCCTGTTCGGCCCAGAAGCCCTCGCGGTCGGCGGCGGCGCGTTCGTACAGCTCGCCGGTGGCCACGGCGGCGGCCGCGAAATCGGCGCTCGGCGGGAACCGGCGGGTCTCGTTCAGCAGGTGGTCGATCTGGCTGCTCATCGGCACGCTCCTTTGCGGGTCGGCGTGACGGACTGACCGTCATCGCGGGCCACTCTATTGAGCCGCGCGAGGCGGTCACTACCGCCGATAGTGGGTGGGATGCGGGCTCTCACGGGTCGAATCCGACGGCGCGCGGGCGTGGTTTTGCCCCCTCGACCGCCGGTGCGTAAGCTCGACTTCAGCCGAATTCAATTCTGGCGAATGCAACGCCCGTCCTCCCCCCAGGACGTGTTCGTTGTCCGGCGGCATCCCATCCCCCCCATGGGATGCCGCCATCTCTCACTCCGCCCGCTCTCCCCAGATCGCCGCGATGGGCGTGTCGTCCACGGATCAGGGTCGAGGCCCCGCGCGGCGGCGCCCTGCCGTTCTACCGTCGGCGCATGACCAGCGCCTTCGTCGTCGTGCCCCGCCGTGCCGGTGGGGCTCCCGACCTGCCGCGCGTCGTGGCCGGCGAGACGCCGCGGCGCGCCTTGCCGCTGTCGGTGCCGCCGGTGGTGGTGCCGATGGTTGCGGTGCCGGGGGTTGCGGTGGCGGATCAATCGCCGGGGGCGCCGCCGGTGGCGCGGTGGTCGGCGGGAAGGGTCCCGGTGGCGAGGCAGGTGAACGCGGAGTCCGGGGCGCCGGTTCGGCCACCGGCGCCGGCGGCAGGCGCGTCGGCGCCCCCGAGCTTGGCGACGCCCTTGCGGCGCCCTGCGGCACCCCGCGCGGTGCCGGCCGATGCCGCGCTGGCGCCGCTCGCGGGGCTGCTCGCGGAACCCGACGTCACGGATCTCTTCGTCAACGGAGCGGGCGGACTCTTCGTCGACCGCGGCCGCGGCGCGGAGCGCGTGAGCGGCTGGCTGATGCCCGAAGAAGAGGTGCGCGCCCTGGCCGTCGACCTGATCGCGCTCGGCGGGCGGCACCTCGATGACGCCACCCCCTGCGTGGACGTGCGCCTCGACGGCGGATTCCGCGTGCACGCGGTGCTGCCGCCGGTGTCGCGCAGCGGCACCATCATCTCGGTGCGTGCGCCGGCGCCCATCGTGCCCGACCTCGACGCGCTTGAGGACCTCGGCATGTTCGGCCCGCGCACACGCGAGCTTCTCGATGCTGTGGTCGACGAGCGCGTGAACGTGCTGGTCACCGGCGCCACCGGGTCGGGAAAGACGACGCTCCTGGCGGCGCTGCTCGACCGGGTGCCGCACTCGCAGCGGGTGGTGACGATCGAAGACGTCGCCGAACTGCGGCTGCGGCATCCGCATCATGTGCGTCTCGAGGCGCGTCAGCCGAACCTCGAGGGCGCCGGCGCGGTGTCGCTGGCCCGGCTTGTGCGAGAGGCGCTGCGCATGCGGCCGGATCGGCTGGTGGTGGGGGAGTGCCGCGGGGAAGAGGTGCGCGAGTTGCTCACGGCCCTGAACACCGGGCATCACGGCGGCGCGGGCACACTGCACGCCGGCGGCATGGGCGACGTGCCGGCACGGCTGGAGGCCCTCGGTGCGCTGGCCGGTATGGATGAGCGCGCCGTCGCGCGCCAGGTGGTCAGCGCGATCGGCTGCATCGTGCACGTGGCGCGCGGGTCGGGCGGTACGCGCAAGGTCGCGGGCATGGCGCGGCCGGTGCTGTCCGGCGGGGCGCTGTCGCTCGAGGCGGTGCCGCGGTGATCGGCCGGCGTCGACGCCCGCAGACCCCCGAGGCGGATGCCGTCGCGACCATCGGTCGGCGTCGACGCCCGCCGGCGTCCGAGGCGGATGCCGCCGCGACCACCGTGCTGCAGCTCGCGGTGCTGCTGCAGGCCGGGATCACGCCGCGCCGGGCCTGGGAGCATCTCGCGTCCTCGGGCAACGCCACCGCGGCAGGCGTCTGCGCGCGGGTCGCCGAGGGTGTGGCGCTGCCCGCGGCGATCGCCGCGACGGGTGGCACCTGGCGCCACGTCGCCGACGCATGGTCCGTGGCGACGACCGTCGGGGCGCCGCTGGCCGCGAGCCTGCGTGCGGTCGCCGAGGCGCTGCGCGATGCGCAGGCGGCCGCCGACGATGTGCGGGTCGCGCTCGCCGAGCCGGTGGCGACCGCGCGCCTCATCGCCTGGCTGCCGCTGGTCGCGGTCGTCCTCGGCGCAGTGCTCGGGTTCGATTCCGTCGGGGTCGTCTTCACGCAGCCGCTCGGCGCGGCCGCCGTCGTGGCAGGCGCCCTGCTCATGCTCGCCGCGCACGGCTGGACCGCCCGGCTCATCGCCCGCGCTCAGCCGCCGCCCGGCGTTCCCGGTCTGGAGGCCGAGCTGCTCGCCGTCGCCCTCGCCGGCGGCGTCTCGATTCCCCGCGCCCGGGATCTCGTCGCCGCGACCGGCCTCGAGCCCCACCCCCACACCGCCGCCGTGCTCGACCTCTCCCGCACGGCAGGCGCCCCGGCGATCGAGCTGCTGCGCGCCGACGCGGCCCACGCCCGCCACCGTTCGCGCGTCGAGGGGCGGCTGCGCGCGGCGCATCTGTCGTCCCGGCTGCTGCTGCCACTCGGCGTCTGCACGCTCCCCGCCTTCCTGCTGCTCGGGGTGGCGCCCATGCTCCTCGGCGTGCTCGCGACGACGCCGCTCACGCTCTGACCCGTGCCCGAACCACCTCACGACAAGGAGAATCATGACCCGAACTACCCCCGACACCCTCCCCGCCCTCACCCGCCGTCGCGCGGCGCGTCTGCTCGCCGACGACAGCGGTGCGGCGACCGCGGAGTACGCGGTGGCGACGATGGCCGCAGTCGCCTTCGCCGGCCTCTTGGTGGTGATCATGCGCTCCGACGAGGTGCGCGGCATCCTCACCGACCTGATCCGTCGCGCGCTCACGGTCGCCTGATGACCCGCCGCCGGTGGGGCGATCGGGGGTCGGCGACCGCCGAGCTGGCCGTCGCCCTGCCGGCGGTGATCATCGTGTTCCTGCTGTTCGCCGGGGCACTGACCGCATCGGGCCGCCAGGTCAGACTCGAGCACGGCGCGGCGCAGGGCGCGCGACTGGCGGCGCGGGGCGAGGCCGACGGGCGCGTGCAGGATGCCGTGTCGCGCGCGGTCACCGGTGCCGCCGCCGCCATCGGATCGGACGGCGACCTCGTGTGCGTCACCGCGACCGCGCCGACGGGCCTGCCGTTGCCGCTCGGCGACCTGCGCGCGACGGCGTGCGCGGTCGGCGAGGGGCGCTGATGCCCGGCACGGTCGCCACTGTCGGCGTGCTCGCATCGTGCCTGCTCCTTGGGGCGGGGCTGCTGAGCGTCGGAACCGCGGCGGCGTGGAGCCAGCGGCTCGCCGGCGCCGCCGACGCCGCCGCGCTCGCCGCGGCCGACGCGGCATCCGGTGCCGTCGCAGGCGTGCCATGCGAACGTGCCGCGCAGGTCGGCGCCACCGTGGGGGCGGAGGTGATCGCGTGCGAGCTCGACGGCCTCGTGGCCACCATCACCCTCGGTGCGACGTACGGCGTGCTGCCCGTCTCGGTGGCGGCTCGCGCGGGTCCACCTGCGGGTCCGCCGCCGGGGCCGCCTCCCGCTCCGTGACGCCGCCGGGGCCGCTTCCCGCTCAGCCGTGACGCGTCGCCCGCGGAGCGCCGATCGGGCGACATCGGCGCCCAGTGGCGGGTTTGCGCCGACGGGTCAGCGGCGTGAGAGGAGCCTCTCGGTGTTCTCCCAGTGCGCGATAAGTGGTCGTGCTTATCCTTTCGCTCCGACGAGCGACGGTGCCGGCCGTTCGCTGCGTTCGGTCGGCCCTCCATCGGGCGGTGCGGCGTGGGAAGTCCGCCGCACTGCCACGCAAGCTGGAAGGCAGTGATGAATCCGAACCTCTCTTTCCCTCGCAGCTTCCGCCATCGCAGACCTGGCCTTCGTGCGGTGCTCGGCGCATTCGCCGCAGTCGCAGTGGCCATAGCGCCCTTGGCTCCCGCACCCGCACACGCCAGCCTGGAAGACGCCGCGCCGGTGGCCGAACCCCTGACGGGCCCGAGCACCGAGGTCTGGTACACCGGCCACGGGGCGGGTATGGACGTCGATGGCTTCCTGCCGCCGACGGCAGATGTGCCGGACCCGCTGGCCGCGTATCCCGCCGGCCGGCCGGCAGGGTATGTCGACGAGTCGGCATTCGCCGGTGTCCGCAACGTCGCGTCCGTCTCGGACCCGTCCAAGACCGGCCAGACGTACTGCATCAACCTGCGCGTGCTGACCGCGGTGGGAACCGGCTACGCGTCGGGGACCTGGACGGAATCGAACGTCCCGAATCTCGGCCATGTGACCTACGTCCTCCACAACTACTACCCGGCGGCCAATGCGCCGGCCGGGCTGACCCCCGACGAGCAGGCTGCCGCCGTGCAGTCGGCGGTCTGGTATTTCACCGACGGCTTCGTGTTGGGCACGACCCCGGCCAAGGTACGCGAGGCCACCGCGGAGATCGTCGCGGACGCTCAGGCCAACGGCCCGGTCACCGAGCCACCGGCGCCTGACGTGGAGATCGCCCCGGCATCGGTCTCGTCACCCGAGGGGAGCGCCGCGGGTCCCTACGTCGTCACCGCTGAGGGCGGCGCGGCGGTCACGGTCAGCGTGCCGGCCGGCTACACGATGTACGAGAACGCAGCTGCCACCGCGCCGCTGGCGAACCCGAGCACCGTCGCCTCCGGCACATCCGTATGGGTCACCGGCCCCGGCGTCACGGGCATCGAAACCGTTCTGACCGCCCGAGCCACCGTCACGGTGCAGGAGGGGACGGTCTATCTCTACGACGGCAACAGCCCGGGTCGAGACGACGCGCAGCGGCTGATCCTCGGCAAGACGACCCAGCTCGAAGCCCTCGCGACCGCGACGGCGGAGTTCTTCACCGCCGGTGAGCTCACCGTCAACAAGGCGTATGCCGGGGGCGCGGTGGGTCAGCAGGGCGCAGCCCAGCTCGTGATCGACTGCGGCGAGGGCTACACGTTCACACAGGACATCCCCGCCGGGACCAGCACGACTCAGACCTACACGTTCCGCGGCATCCCGGTCGGCAACACGTGCACGGTCACTGAGCCGACCACCGGGGCGACCACCGATGTGGGCGTAACCACCGACGCCCCGCAGACGGGCACGATGACCGACGAGGGCCTCGCGCTGACGGTGACCAACACCGTCGAACTCAACCCCGGCTCGCTCAACCTCGTCAAGGTCATCGCGGGCGGTGCGGCCGGTTCGCAGGACGAGATCTCGGTCCGCGTCATGTGCGTGAGCGGTCTCGACGAGACCTTCGTGATCCCGGCAGGGGCGGCCGCAGGGGAGTACACGCAGGCGTACACCGGACTTCCCGCCGGCGACGAATGCACCGTGACGGAGCTGGCGACCGGGTCCAACGCGGTGGTGGAGGTGACGACCGACGCCCCGGTGACGGTGGAAATCGCACCCGGTGCTGCCGTCGAGGCGCGGCTGACCAACACGGTCGAGCTCCGACCCGGATCGCTCGCCCTGACCAAGACCGTGACGGGTGACGCGGCCGGCTCGCAGTCGGACATCCAGGTCGGCGTCATGTGCGACAGCGGGCTGGATGAGACCTTCACCATCCCCGCCGGCGCCGCGGCCGGTGACTACACCCAGATGTACGAGCAGATCCCGGCTGGGTCGGAGTGCGTCGTCACAGAGCTGGCGTCCGGGGCCAACACCGAAGTCGAGGTCGTGCCGGGTGACCCGGTCACCGTGACGATCGAGCCGGGGGCGACTGCTGAGGTCGGTCTCACCAACACGGTGAACTTCCGGCCGGGCTCGCTCCACGTGGTCAAGGTCATCAACGGCACGGGAGCCGGGCAGCAGTCCGCGATCTCCCTGTCGGTGATGTGCACCAACGGGCTGGCTGAGACCGTCGACATCCCCGCAGGGGCGGCCGCGGGGGAGTACACGCAGACGTTCGGGGGCCTGCCCGCCGGCACCGAGTGCACCGTCACCGAGCCGCGGACCGGCGCAAACAGCTCGGTGCGTGTCGTCGCCGATGACCCGGTCACGGTGACGATCGCGGCGGGGACCACGACCGACGCCACGCTCACCAACGCCGTGTTGCGGTCGCAGAGCGTGGCCGCCGGCGGGCTGGCGATGTCGGGTGCCGACGCGCCGATGCCGCTGCTAGCGGTCGCTGCCGGCGTGATCGGTCTCGGTGCGCTGCTGATGGTCGCCGTCCGAGCGAACCGTCGCAACGCGGAGTGAGTTGAGGGGTGGGGCGGATGCCGCGGCATCCGCCCCACCCCCCGCAGGGAGGTCGCCGGTTTTTTCCGGCCGTCCTCAGATGATCGGTGATCAGCCGCGTGGTTATCCTGTCGCCGCGTCTCCCGCGGTGGTGCCCACCGTCAGCGACATTCGGCCCGATCACCGCTGGGGTGCGGTGTGAACACATCCGCCGCATTGCCACGCACGTCGGAAGGCAATCATGAACTCACCATTCTCTTCCTCTGGGCGCGCACGCCATCGGAAACCCGGTCTGCTCGCCCTTCTCGGCACGCTCGCAGCAGCAGCCCTGGTGGTGACGCCGCTGATGCCCGCACATGCGCGCATCGATGAGGCGGCCCCGGTGGCCGACGCGAGAATCGGACCGAACACCGAGATCGTCACCAAAGCCCCCGCCGAGGGACTGCGGACCACGGTCTATCTGCCACCCACGGACACCGTGCCCAACCCCGCAACCCCGTATCCGGACGATGCAGCGGCGGACTTCACCTCGCAGTACGGGTTCATCGGCATCATCACCACCACGTCGGTCGATGACCCGTCCCTGATCGGCGAGATGTACTGCATCTCCGTGCGCATTCCCGCCGCCGCCGGCATCAGCTACCAGTCGGGGACGTGGTCCGAGGCCAATGTGCCGAACATCGGTTACGTCACCTACATCCTCAACAACTACTTCCCGGCGGTCGCAGCGCCGGCGGGCCTGACGCCCGACCAGCAGGCGGCCGCCGTCCAGGCGGCAATCTGGTACTTCACGGACGGGGTGGTGCTGGGCGACGATTCGCCTGTTCGCGCTGCCACCGAGGCGATCATCGCGGACGCCCAGGCCAACGGGCCGGTCACCGAGCCGGCGGCGCCCGAGGTGGCGATCAACCCGGCATCCGTCTCCGCACCCGTGGGGAGCGCGGCGGGCCCCTACGTCGTCACGGCCGGGGGCGCCGCGGCGGTGACCGTCAGCGTGCCGGCCGGCTACACGATGTACAGCGACGCCGCCGCCACGACGCCCATCGCGAACGCGAGCAGCGTCCCATCGGGCACATCCATCTGGATCACCGGGCCCGGGGTGACGGGTGTGGAAACCGTCCTCAACGCCCGAGCCACAGTGACGGTGCAGCGAGGAAACATCTACCTCTACGACGGCGACACCCCGTTGTACACCGAGGCGCAGCCGCTGGTCCTCGCCGACACGACGCAGCTGGATGCCGTCGCGACGGCGACGACGGAGTTCTTCTCCGCCGGCGAGCTCACCGTCACCAAGGCGTATGCCGGCGGCGCGGTGGGTCAGCAGGGCGCAGCCCAGCTCGTGATCGACTGCGGCGAGGGCTACACGTTCACGCAGGACATCCCCGCCGGGACCAGTGCGACCCAGACCTACAGGTTCCCCGGCATCCGCGTGGGCAACACCTGTACGGTCACCGAGCCGGCCACCGGAGCCACCACCGAGGTCGGCGTCACCACCGACGCCCCGCAGACGGGCACGATGGCCGAGGCGGGCCTCGCGCTGACCGTGACGAACACCGTCGAGCTCAATCCCGGCTCTCTCAACGTGGTCAAGGTCATCGACGGCGCGGGGGCCGGGCAGCAGTCCGCGATCTCCCTCTCGGTGATCTGCGAGAACGGGCTGGCCGAGACGTTCGACATCCCCGCCGGCGCGGTCGCCGGGGAGTACGCGCGGACGTTCGGCAACCTGCCGGCCGGTACGGAGTGCACCGTCGCGGAGCAGGAGGCCGGCGGCAACAGCTCGGTGCGCGTCCTCGCTGACGACCCGGTGACGGTGACCATCGCGCCGGGGGCGATCACGGAGGCCAGGCTGACCAACACCGTGGAGCCGGTCCAGACCGCCCCGAGCGGTGGCGGGCAGAGCACCCCGAGCGGCAGCGCGCAGAGCACCCCGAGCGGCGGCGCGCAGGGCACGCCGAGCGGCGGCGCGCAGGGCACCCCGACCGGGGGCGCGCTGGCGATGTCGGGAGGCGACGCGCCGACGCCGCTGCTGGGTCTGGCGGCGGGCGTGATCGGTCTCGGTGTGCTGCTGATGCTGGCCGTCCGGGCGAACCGTCGCACGGCGGAGTGAGTTGAGGGTGGGGCGGATGCCGCGGCATCCGCCCCACCCTCAGCCTGTCGCCGCGCCTCTAGCGGTGGTCCTGACCGTCAACTCACCGGTGGGGTGTGCAGCGTGGTCAGTCCGCCGCACAGCCAAGCATTCGGAAGGCAATCATGAACTCACCATTCTCTTCCCCCGCCCGTTCCCGCCATCGCAAGCCTGCTCTGCTCGCGCTTCTCGGCGCGCTCGCGGCAGCAGCCCTGGTGGTGACACCGCTGATGCCCGCACATGCGAGCATCGACGACGCGACACCGGTGGCCGACGCGGGTACGGGATCGAACACCGAGATCGTCATCACCGGCGTCTCCGAGGGCCTGAGGCTTACGGGCTATCTGCCGCCCACGGCCATCGTGCCCGATCCCGCAATCCCGTATCCCGACAGCCCGCCGGCCGATTACACCTCACGATCGGGGTTCATCGGCATCATCACCACCGCGTCGGTCGATGACCCGTCCAGCACCGGCGAGATGTACTGCATCGCCGCGCGCACCCCCACGGCCGTCGGCATCGGCTACCAGTCGGGGGCGTGGTCGGAGGCCAATGTGCCGAACATCGGTTACGTCACCTACATCCTCAACAACTACTACCCGGCGGTCGAAGCGGCGGTGGGGCTGACGCCCGACCAGCAGGCGGCGGCCACCCAGTCGGCGATCTGGTACTTCACGGACGGGCTCGTGCTGGGGGCTGAGGACGATGTCGTGCGCGCAGCCACCGAGACCATCATCGCGGCGGCCCAGGCCAACGGCCCGGTGACCGAACCGGAGGCACCCGTGGCGATCAGCCCGGCATCCGTCTCCGCACCGGCGGGGAGCGCGGCGGGCCCCTACGTCGTCACGGCCGAGGGTGCCGCGGCGGTGACCGTGAGCGTGCCGACGGGCTACACGATGTACAGCGACGCCGCCGCCACGACGCAGATCCCGAACGCGAGCAGCGTCCCGTCGGGAACGTCGATCTGGATCACCGGGCCAGGGGCGACGGGCGTGGAAACCGTCCTGAAGGCCCGAGCCACCGTGACGGTGCAGCGCGGCAACATCTACCTCTACGACGGCAACACCCCGTCCTACAGCACCGCGCAGCCGATGGTCCTCGCCGACACGGCGCAGTTCGATGCCACCGCCACAGCGACCACGGAGTTCTTCTCCGCCGGTGAGCTCACCGTCAACAAGGCGTATGCCGGGGGCGCGGTGGGTCAGCAGGGCGCAGCCCAGCTCGTGATCGACTGCGGTGAGGGGTACGCGTTCACGCAGGACATCCCCGCGGGGACCAGCACGACCCAGACCTACACGTTCCGCGGCATCCCCGTCGGCAACACGTGCACCGTCACGGAACCGCTCACTGGCGCGACCTCCGAGGTCGGTGTCACCACCGACGCCCCGCAGACGGGCACGATGGCCGAGGCGGGCCTCGCGCTGACCGTGACGAACACCGTCGAGCTCAATCCCGGCTCGCTGAACCTGGTGAAGGTCATCGACGGCACGGCAGCCGGCCAGCAGTCCGCCATCTCCCTGTCGGCCACCTGCGACAACGGGCTGGCCGAGACCTTCGACATCCCCGCCGGCGCGGTCGCCGGGGAGTACGCGCGGACGTTCGGCGACCTGCCGGCCGGCACGGAGTGCACCGTGGCGGAGCAGGAATCAGGCGCGAACAGTTCGGTACGCGTCCTCGCTGACGACCCGGTGACGGTGACCATCGCGCCGGGGGCAGTGACGGAGGCCAGGCTGACCAACACCGTGGAGCCGGAGCAGGCCGCGGCCGGTGGCACGGGGTCGATGTCGGGCGGCGGCGTGGCGCCGATGCCGGGAGGCGACGCCGTGCCGATGCCGGCAGGCGATGCGCTGGCGAACACGGGAGGCGATGCGCCGATGCCGCTGCTGGGTCTGGCTGCAGGCGTGATCGGTCTCGGTGCGCTGCTGATGCTGGCCGTGCGGGCGAACCGTCGCACGGCGGAGTGAGTTGAGGGTGGGGTGGATGCCGCGGCATCCACCCCACCTGCACCCACCACCCGGAAATGAGGGTCCTGCGCCCTGAGCGTACTCAGCATTTCCGCTGCCTGCCGGTGTGTATGGTGTGCACGGAAAGAAAGGCGGCCACCGTGGCACAGGGCAAGAAGCTCGTCATCGTCGAGTCCCCGACGAAGATGAAGTCGATCCAGGGATACCTGGGCGAGGGCTACGAGGTGCTGAGCTCGGTGGGCCACATCCGCGACCTCGCGGACAAGAAGGACATCCCGGCGGACAAGAAAGCCGCCTACGGGAAGTACTCGATCGACGTCGACAACGACTTCGACCCGCTGTACGTGGTCAACGACCGCAAGACCAAGACGGTCGCCGAACTCAAGCGCGCGCTCAAGGGCGCCGACGAGGTCCTGCTCGCCACCGATGAGGACCGCGAAGGCGAAGCCATCGCGTGGCACCTGCTCGAGGTGCTCAAGCCCAAGGTCCCCGTCAAGCGCATGGTGTTCCACGAGATCACGAAGGACGCGATCCAGGCCGCCGCCCAGAACACCCGCGAGCTCGACCACGCCCTCGTCGACGCGCAGGAGACCCGCCGCGTGCTCGACCGCCTCTACGGGTGGGACGTCTCGCCGGTGCTCTGGCGCAAGATCGGCAGCGGCCGCGAGGGCCAGGCGCTCAGCGCCGGCCGCGTGCAGTCCGCCGCCACCCGCATGGTCGTCGAGCGCGAGCGCGAGCGCATGGCGTTCGTGTCGGCGTCGTATTGGGACGTCGAGGCGACGGCGGCGAAGGATGCCGCGAGCTTCGGCACCCGCCTGGCGCGCGTCGACGGACTGCCGCTGGCCCGCGGCACCGACTTCGACGACAAGGGCCAGCTGAAGAAGGCCGTCATCGTCTTCGACGAGCAGCAGGCCCGGGAACTCGCCGACGCCATCGCAGCGAAGGCCACGGCATCCGTCACGGCCGTCGAGGCCAAGCCCGGCACGCGCAGCCCGAAGGCGCCCTTCACGACATCGACGATGCAGCAGGAAGCCGGCCGCAAGCTCTCGATGAGCGCCAAGCACGCGATGAGCGTCGCCCAGCGTCTCTACGAGAAGGGCTACATCACCTATATGCGCACCGACTCGACGGCCCTGAGCACTCAGGCCATCGAAGCCGCCCGCGCACAGGCCGTGGCCCTCTACGGCGCGACCGCCGTGCCCGACCAGCCCCGCGTGTACCGCAGCAAGAGCCGCAACGCCCAGGAGGCCCACGAGGCGATCCGCCCGTCGGGGGAGCAGTTCCGCACCCCCTCGTCGGTGGCATCCGACCTCGACCGCGACGAGGCGCGCCTGTACGACCTCATCTGGAAGCGCACTGTCGCCAGCCAGATGTCCGACGCCAAGTACGAGACCACGACGGTGACGCTGACGGCCACCGCGGCCGGCCGTAGCGCCGAGTTCACCGCCTCGGGCACCGTGTACACCTTCAAGGGCTTCCTCGAGGCGTACGAGGAGGGTCGCGACGAGAAGCGCGGCGATGCCGACAAGGATGCCGATCAGTCGCTGCCCGCGCTCGCCGTCGGCGACAGCCTGAGCCTGCGCGACGTCGAGCCCAAGGGGCACGCCACGAGCCCCAAGCCCCGCTACACCGAGGCGAGCCTGGTCAAGGCGCTGGAGGAGAGGGGCATCGGTCGCCCGTCGACCTTCGCCAGCATCATCGACGTCATCCTCGACCGCGGCTACGTCACAAAGCGCGGTCAGGCGCTCGTCCCCAGCTGGCTGTCGTTCAGCGTCGTGCGCCTGCTCGAAGAGCACTTCGCCGACCTGGTGGACTACGACTTCACCGCCGCGCTCGAGGACGACCTCGATGCCATCGCCCGTGGCGAGCAGCAGCGGGTGGCGTGGCTGAAGGACTTCTACTACGGCTCGAAGGACCACGTCGGCCTGCGTCACATCGTCGACAACCTCGGCGACATCGACGCGCGTGAGCTCAACTCCACGCGCATCGGCGACGTCGCGACGCTGCGGTTCGGCAAGTACGGCCCCTACCTCGAGGTGCCCGACGCGAGCGGCGACCCCGAGGCCAAGCCCCGCATCGTCAACGTGCCCGACGACCTCGCGCCCGACGAGCTGACCCCCGCCAAGGCCCAGGAGCTCATCGACGCTCCCGTCGCCGGCGACCGGGTGCTGGGGGAGAACCCCGACAACGGCAAGCTCATCGTCGTGAAGGACGGCCGGTTCGGTCCGTACGTGCAGGAAGTCGAGCCGGTCGACCCCGACGCGGCCGACCCGCAGACCGGTGAGGTCGAGGCCGAAGCGCCCAAGAAGAAGACGACGCGCAAGAAGGCGGAAGCCGCGCCCAAGCCCCGCACGGCGTCGCTGTTCAAGAGCATGTCGGTGGAGACCATCGACCTCGACACCGCGCTGAAGCTGCTGTCGCTGCCGCGCGTCGTGGGCGTCGACCCCGAGTCGGGTGCGGAGATCACCGCGCAGAACGGCCGGTACGGTCCGTACCTCAAGAAGGGCACGGACTCCCGCACGCTGCAGAGCGAGGACCAGCTGTTCGACATCACCCTCGACGAGGCGCTCGCCGTCTACGCGCAGCCGAAGTACGGCGCCCGCGCGGCATCCAGTGCTCTCAAGGAGTTCGAGGCCGACCCCGTCAGCGGCAAGCCGATCAAGCTCAAGGACGGCCGCTTCGGTCCGTATGTCACCGACGGCGAGACCAACGCGACGATCCCTCGCGGCGAGAACGCCGAAGAGGTCACGTTCGAGCGCGCCGTGCAGCTGCTGGCCGACAAGCGCGCCAAAGGCCCCGCGCCCAAGCGCACGACCCGCAAGGCGACGACCACGCGCAAGCCCGCGGCCAAGAAGAAGTGACCACGCACAGCCACCGGGTCCCTGTCCCTGTCGAAGGGCCACGCGGCCTCTGGGTCACCTTCGAGGGCGGCGACGGCGCGGGGAAGACGACGCAGGCCGCGCTGCTGGAGCAGTGGCTGCAGCAGCAGGGCCGCACGGTCGTGCGCACCCGCGAGCCTGGCGGCACCGAGGTGGGCGTGCTCATCCGCGACATCGTGCTGCACCACCGCGGCGACATCGCGCCCCGCGCCGAGGCGCTCCTGTACGCCGCCGACCGGGCCCACCACGTCGCGACGCTCGTGCGCCCGGCGCTCGCGCGCGGCGAGGTCGTCATCCAGGACCGGTACCTCGACTCCTCGGTGGCCTACCAGGGTGCGGGCCGGGTGCTGGATGCCGACGAGGTGCGACGCCTGTCGCTGTGGGCGACCGAGGGCGCACTGCCCGACGTCACGGTGCTGCTGGACCTCGATCCGTCGGCGGCGCGTGTGCGACTGGATGCCGACGACAAGCCGTTCGACCGGCTCGAGGCCGAGCAGGCGGACTTCCACGAGCGGGTGCGCGCGGCATTCCTGGCGCTGGCCGCGGCCGAGCCCGACCGGTTCCTCGTCATCGACGCTCGGCTGCCGGTGGACGAGATCGCCGTGCAGGTGCAGCGCCGGGTGGCCGCGGTGCTGGCTGCCGACCTGCCGGCGTAGCGCAGCGGCGGCACCCTGACGGCCCCGATCACGGCCCGACGATGCTCAGGGGTCGCTGTCGCGTGCCCCGACCGTGACGACCCCGACCTCGTAGGCCTTGATCACCGCCTGCACTCGGTTGGGCAGGTGCAGTTTGGCGAGAATGCGTCCCACGTGCGCTTTGACCGTGGATTCGCTGAGGTGCAGGGTCTGGGCGATTTCAGCGTTGGTCAGCCCGCGTCCGATGAGGACGAACACTTCCTGCTCTCGTTCGGAGAGGGCCGACAGGTCAGCGTCCGGGCGGCCGCCCGGTCGCTCGAGGTGGGGGACGGCCACCTCGATGAGCTTGGCCGTGATCCGGGGTGAGACGACGGAATCGCCGGTCCTCACCGCGCGCACGGCGGCGACGAGCTCGTCGGGACGGGTGTTCTTCAGCAGGAAGCCCGCCGCCCCCGCCGTGAGCGCTCCGAAGGCGAACTCATCGCGGTCGTACGTGGTCAGCACGAGCACACGGGTATCCGGGTGGGTGAGGCAGATCTCCTTCGTCGCCTCGATGCCGTTCAGGTCAGGCATCCGCACGTCCATGAGCACCACGTCGGGCTGCAGGCGACGGACCGACTGCAGCGCTTCGGCTCCGTTCGAGGCCTCACCGACCACGGTGATGTCCGGCTGGGCTTCGAGGACGAGGCGCAGTCCGTAGCGGACGAGCTCCTGGTCGTCGACCAGCAGAACCCGGATGTCCTCGGTCATGTCCGCCTTTTCCGTCATCGTCATCCGTCCAGCGGGAGCCGCACGAACACACGCCACCCGCCGTCGTCGCGGGGGCCCGCCTCGACCTCGCCATCGTAGAACGCGCCCCTCTCGCGGATGCCGACCAGGCCTCGGCCGGGGGAGTCGGTGGGCAGGGCCGGCGCGGATGAATCCTGCACCAGGATGGTGACCTCGTCGTCGGCGAGCGCGACCCGCACGAACACGTCCCGCACCTCGCGGGCGTGGCGCAGCACGTTCGTCAGCGACTCCTGCACGATCCGGTAGACGGTCGGGCCGACGGCGGACTCGGTGGAGACGACGCCGGTCAGCTCCAGCCGCACGGGCAGGCCTGCGGCGACGAACTCTTCGGCCAGCGCAGGCAGTTGTGCGGGCCCCGGCGCGGACGACAGCGCCGCCGCGTCATCGTCGACCCGCGCCAGCAGCCTGCGCACCTCGCCGAGCGTGCGCCGGCCGGTGTCGGCCACCCGGGCCATCACCCGCTGCGACTCCTCGGGGCGCGTCGGCGCCACGGCGCTCGCCCCGTCGGCGAGAGCGGTCATCACGGCGAGGGAATGAGCGATCACGTCGTGCATCTCGCGGGCGATGCGTTCGCGCTCGAGCGCCCGCGAGATGCTCGCCTGCTGATCGCGCTCCCGCTTAATCTGCTCCGCGCGCTCCACCAGGGCGGCGACGTGCCGCCGCCGATGACCCCGGTTGACCCCGAGGAGCGTCGCGATCAGCGCGGCGCCGGCGAACGCGGTGGCCATGGTGACCCAGTCCGTCGGCCAGGCCTCGAGCGCAGAACGGAGAGCGATGCCATGGATCGGCGGGCCGACGCGCACCCGGATCGCCAGGATCAGTGCGGCGACACTGCCTGCCGCCAGTGCGACGCCGAACGCCGCCCAGGCGCGACCCGCCCGGCTGGTGACCCCGATGATGTACAGCGCGAGCACCACCAGCGCGGTCTCGGCGCCGGTGCCCCACGCCGCCGACGCCATCATCAGCACGAGCAGGGCGAGGAAAGACGCGCGCGGCCACCGGTGTCGGCAGAGCACGGCGGCCACGCCGCCCGCTGTCACGAGGAGGATCGGCGGGAGCGGCGTCGTGATGGTCGACTCGACCGAAAGGTAGCCGAGCGCGGCGGCGAGCAGCAGGTAGGCGGCCAGGATCACGGCGTCGACCCGCCGCCGGCCCGCCGCCCGCGGCGCCGGAGCGGACACGCCACCGCGGGCACCGCGTCGGCGGCACCCGGCGGTGAGACGGACGATGCTGTCATGCGTCGCGCTTCTTCAATGCGACTGCGCCCGCGATCAGCGCCGCTGCGGCCCATGCGGTGACGAAGAGCCAGCCTGCCTGGGGGCTGATGTACCCACCCCAGACGTCGAGGAAGGGGGCCCCTTCGATGCCGACCCGCGTCATGGCGTCTCCGGCGTTGCCGAGCAGTGCGACGCGCAGGACACGCGAGAAGAGGCTGTACGGCAGCACCGAGATCAGTACGGGTCCGAGCAGCGTGGCGACGAAGACGAAGATCGCGCCGGCGGTCGTCGAGCGGAGGAGAGCGCCGAGGCCGACGCCGAACACCGCGCACAGTCCGAGGTATGCGGCGGCGCCGACCAGCGCCGGCAGCGCACCGGGCGCACTCAGCGGCACGTCCAGTCCGAACTGCGCGTACAGGGGAGTGGTTGCGGCCCATGATCCGAAGACGGTGACAAGCGACACGACCGTCACCGCGGCGAACGACACGATGGCTTTCGCCCAGAGTGCCCGCAGCCGCGTCGGCGACGCCAGAAGCGTGGACTGGATGGCGCCCGAGGAGTATTCCGCGCCGACCGACATGACGCCGACGATACCGGCGATGATCTGTCCCACGACGACCATTGCGACCGTCACGTCGCCGAGGGTCCGCTCGACGGACGGCACGGACGGCACGCCTGAGGACTCGAGGGTGAGGGCGAGGAAGAGGGCGCCGCCGAGTCCGATGGCGAGGATGCCGCCGAGAGCGAGCGCCGAGGACGGCAGGCTCGTGAGCTTGATCCACTCCGAGCGGAGGGTGGCTGAGAACGGTGGACGCCGAGTGCGGGCATCGGAGCGATGGGCCTTGGTGGAGAGCGACATCATCGGCCGACTCCTTCCCCGGCGACAGGCGTCGATCGGTATTCGACGGAATCCGCGGTGAGCGCGAGGTAGGCGTCCTCGAGCGACCCTTCGACGGTGGTGATCTCGTAGAGCACCACCCCGCACGCAGCGGCGGCATCCGCCACCTGCTCCGCGGTGAGCGAGGTGATCTCCACCGCCCCGTCGGGATGGGTCGACACCGTGACCTCCGGTGCCGCGATGGCCGCGATCAGCCGGTCGACGTTGCGCGCACGCACGCGCACCGCCGAGCGGGTGGCCGCGGCGACCACCTCGCGCATCGGGCCGTCGGCGATGATCCGCCCCTGCCCGATGACGATCAGGTGGTCCGCGGTCTGGGTCATCTCGCTCATCAGGTGCGAGGAGAGCAGAACCGTACGGCCCTCGGCCGCGAGGCTGCGCAGCAGGCCCCGGATCCACAGGATGCCCTCCGGATCCAGCCCGTTGACCGGCTCGTCGAGGATGATCGTCTGCGGATCTCCGAGAAGTGCGGCGGCGATCCCCAGGCGCTGGTTCATGCCCAGCGAGAACCCGCCGACACGCTTGCCGGCCACGGCCTCGAGCCCGGCGAGGTCCATCACCTCGCGCACCCGTGCGGCCCCGATGCGGTGCGTCGCGGCGATCGCCAGCAGGTGCTTGTACGCGGTGCGGCGCGGGTGGGCGGCGCGCGCGTCGAGGAGCACGCCGACCTCCCGCAGCGGCGCGGGAAGCTCCCGATACGGACGACCGTTGACCTCCGCCGTGCCGGCCGTCGGGCGGTCCAGTCCCACGATCATGCGCATGGTGGTGGACTTGCCGGCTCCGTTCGGACCGAGAAAGCCGGTCACTCTGCCCGGCTCGACCGTGAAGTCGATGCCGTGCACGGCCACCTTCCGGCCGTAGTTCTTCGTCAGGGATTCGACCCGGATCATCTGTGCACCTTTCGTCGCCTTCGACGCTACGGAGGCGCCTCATCGCCCACATCGGCCTGCGGTCGCGACTTCGGCGTGCGACCAGTACCCAGGTACACAACGGCGAGGAGCCGGTGATCGTCTCTCTCGGAGGAGCTTCGTCGGCGCCCCCGGTTAGGCTGGAGCCCATGGAGTCCGCCCCGATCGTGCACGAGCTGCCGTGGGGTGACGTGTGGGGGCAGGACGAGGCGGTCGCGCAGCTGCAGGCCGCGGCATCCGACCCCGCCTCGATGACGCACGCGTGGCTCATCACGGGCCCGCCCGGATCCGGCCGCTCCACCCTCGCCTACGCCTTCGCCGCCCGCCTCATCGCCGGTGATGGTGACGGCGTCGACCACGTCATGCGCCAGGTGCTCGCCGGCACCCACCCCGACCTCACGGCGCTGCGCACCGAGGGCGTCATCATCTCGATCAAAGACGCCCGCGCGCTGGTGGAGCGCTCGTACTTCTCCCCGTCGCTGGGGCGGTACCGGGTCATCGTCGTAGAAGACGCCGACCGCATGACCGAGCGCACGTCCAATGTGCTGCTGAAGGCGCTCGAAGAGCCGCCGGAGCGGACGGTCTGGATCCTCTGCGCGCCGAGCGACGCCGACCTGCTTCCCACCATCCGCTCCCGGGTGCGCACGCTGCGGCTGCGCGACCCCGAGGTCGCCGACGTCGCGCGTCTCATCGTGCAGCGCACCGGCGTCGATCCCGCCGTGGCCGAACAGTCCGCACGCCTGGCGCAGCGCCACATCGGCATGGCCCAGCGCCTCGCGACCGACGCCGCTTCCCGCACCCGCCGCGAGCAGATCCTGCGCGCGGTGCTCGGTGTGCGCGGCGTGGGCGACGCGGTGGAGATCGCCGGGCGCATCGTGCAGGCGGCCACCGAAGACGCCAAGGCCCTCACCGCCGAGCGCGACGAGGCGGAGCGCGCGTCGCTGCTGCGCACCCTGGGCGTGCCGGAGGGGGCCGCGGTGCCTCCCGCCGTGCGCGGCCAGGTCAACGCACTCGAAGACGAGCAGAAGCGGCGCGCGACCCGCAGCCTGCGCGACGGCATCGACCGGGTGCTCACCGACCTGCAGTCGCTGTACCGGGACACCCTCATGCTGCAGTTCGGCCGTGACACCGACCTGATCAACCGCGAACTCGAGCAGGATCTGCGCGCGCTCGCCGCCGCCTGGACGATGCAGCGCACCCTGACCGTGCTCGACCAGATCACCCTCACCCGCAGCAACCTCGAGTTCAACGCCGCTCCGGTGCTGGCGCTCGAGAGCATGCTCATCACCGTCGCCAGCGGAAGGACCCCGTGAGCATTCGCCGCCGTCTCCTCGTGGTCACCTCCGGCATCGTCGCGCTCACCCTCAGCCTCACCGGGTGCCTCAGCGCGATGATCCCCGAAGCGGCCACTCCCTCGCCCGGCCCCAGCAAGCCGCCGGTCACCGACGGCGTCTCCGCGGAGCTGCTGCCCTTCTACGAGCAGACGGTGGAGTGGGAGCCGTGCGAGGGCGCCGACCCCGGTTACTACGACTGCGCCACGGTGACCGCCCCGCTCGACTGGGAGAATCCGGATGCCGGAGAGATCGACCTGGCGGTCATCCGTCGTCACGCCGACTCCGGCGCGCCGATCGCTTCGCTGCTGACCAACCCGGGCGGGCCCGGTGCGAGCGGACTGGAGCTCATCCGCGACTCCGCCGCGTTCGCTACGGGCGAGGCGCTGCGCGAGGCGTACGACGTCATCGGGTTCGACCCTCGCGGGGTGGGGGAGTCCACCGCGGTGCGCTGCCTCGACGCGGAGGAGATGGACGCCTACCTCTACGACGTTCCCGAGAACCCGCGCGGTACGACCGAGTGGGAGGACGAGCTCACCGAGCGCAACGCCGCCTTCGCCGAAGCCTGCGAAGCCAACAGCGACGGCATCCTGCCCTACATCACGACGCTTCAGGCGGCCCGCGACCTCGACCTGCTGCGCGGCGTGCTCGGCGACGAGCAGCTGCACTACCTGGGCTACTCATACGGCACGTTCCTCGGCGCGACCTACGCCAAGCTCTTCCCCGAGCGCGTCGGCCGCCTGGTGTTCGACGGCGCCATCGACCCGGCGGTATCCGGCCTCGAGGTGGGCGTCACGCAGGGCGTGGGGTTCGAGTCCGCCCTGCGCGCCTACATGGCCGAGTGCCTCGCCGGCCAGGACTGCCCGTTCCGAGGCACCGTCGACGATGCCATGGCTGACCTCGGCACGCTGCTGGCCAGCGTCGACGCGCGTCCTCTCCTCGCCCCGGACGGACGGCAGCTCGGAGCCGACACGCTGCTGACGGCCATCATCGCGGCGCTGTACTCCCAGGACAGCTGGCCCTTCCTGACGGCCGGGCTCACCGACGCGCTGGAGGGGGACCCCCAGATCGCCCTGCAGCTGGCGGACTTCTACAACGCCCGGGAGGGTGGCGTCTACCTCGACAACTCGGCCGAAGCCTTCCGTGCCTACAACTGCATGGACTATCCCGTGAGCGATGAGGCAGAGGACGCGGCCGCCGAGGCGCTGCTCGCGGCCGAAGCACCCACGGTCGCGCCCTATTGGATGGGGCCGGACTCGTGCGCGGTGTGGCCGTACGAGCCCACCGGTGTGCGCGAGCCGATCACGGCCGAGGGTGCGGCCCCCATCGTGGTGGTCGGCACCACCAACGACCCGGCCACGCCGTACGAATGGTCGGTGTCGCTGGCAGATCAGCTCGCCTCGGGCGTGCTCGTCACCCGCGTCGGCGAGGGCCACACCGGCTACAACAAGGGCAACGCGTGCGTGGATGCCACGGTGGAGTCGTACCTCGTGGACGGCACGGTGCCCGAAGACGGTCTGACCTGCGAGTGACGGGTCGGAGCGGTTCGCGAGCGCTCTTGTCACCATGTAAGATCGATGATCGTGCATAGCGAAAGCGAAGCGCGCCACCTTAGCTCAGACGGCAGAGCGATTCACTCGTAATGAATAGGTCAAGGGTTCGATTCCCTTAGGTGGCTCAGACCGACTGTGGGGCTCTTCGGGGCCCCACAGTCATATCCAGATGAGCGCTGGGAGACCCATGGACGTCGCGCTCGACGCGATCCTCGAGATCTTCTCCTGGGTGGGGCTCGGTGCGGGGCTTCTGGTCGCCCTGATCGCCGTCGTCCTGTGGGCCATCGACGGCTCGTGGCTTCCCGCGAAGGGCGTGGTCGAGCACGAAGAGGACGGCGTGGTGGTGCGCTGGTTCGACCACGACGGGGGAGTGGGCGCCGCTGCCGCGGGCCACACCGACGCCGAACGCCTGGCAGGGCATCCGACGGCGGACATCTGGTACCGGGTCGGCGGACGCGATCGCTTCCGGCTGACGAAGCACTCCCCGGCCGTGCGCGCGACTGCCTGGCTGGCGGCGGGCCTCGCCGGGCTGGGCGTGGTGGCCTTCGTGGCATCCTGGATCCTGCTGTTCGCGCGCTGATCGGCGGAGTGGCGCATCCGCAGATTGCTAGATAAGCTAGCAATATGGCAAATGAGCGAAATGTGCCGAAGTGGCTGCGCATCGGCATCCCCGTCGTGCTGGTCTTGGTCTGGCTGGTCGGCGGCGCGATCGGCGGCCCGTACTTCGGCAAGGTGGACGAGGTCGCTGTCAACGACCGCTCCGCTTATCTGCCGTCCAGCGCCGACGCCACGCAGGTCAACGAGCGACTGGGTGAGTTCCTCGGCGACGACAGCGTGCCCGCCCTGGTGGTGGTGGCCGGTGAAGACGAGCTGACCGAGGGGCAGCTCGCCGACATCGGCGAGCTCGGCGCCGGCATCGTCGACCTCGAGGGCGTGGTGGGCGACGTGTCGCCGCCGGTGCCCTCCGAGGATGGCCAGGCCGTGCAGATCTTCGTGCCGCTCGATGCCGAGGGCGAGATCGCCGACATCGTCACCGAGCTGCGTGAGTACATGGCCGACGGAGTCCCCGAGGGCGTCGAGGCCTGGGTGACCGGCCCCGCAGGATTCTCCGCCGATCTCGTCGAGGGTTTCCTCGGCATCGACGGGCTGCTGCTGGGGGTGGCGCTCATCGCCGTCTTCATCATCCTCGTCATCGTGTATCGCTCGCCGCTGCTGCCGGTGCTGGTGCTGCTGACCTCGGTGTTCGCGCTGTGCGTGGCGCTGCTGACGGTGTGGTGGCTGGCCAAGGCGGGCGTGGTGGTGCTCAACGGTCAGGTGCAGGGAATCCTCTTCATCCTGGTCATCGGCGCGGCGACCGACTATGCGCTGCTGTACGTCGCTCGTTTCCGTGAGGCGATCGCGTCGGGCAAGAAGCGGTGGGATGCCACGATCGCAGCCTGGCGCGGCGCTTTCGAGCCGATCCTCGCCTCGGGCGGCACGGTCATCGCGGGACTCCTGTGCCTGCTGCTGAGCGACCTCGCGACCAACCGCGCTCTGGGCCCGATCGCCTCGATCGGCATCGCCTTCGCCATGCTGTCGGCCCTCACGTTCCTTCCCGCGCTCCTCGCCCTCACCGGGCGGGCCGCTTTCTGGCCCTTCGCGCCCAAGCCCGACGCGCTCGGCCTGCCCGAGGACTTCTCGCGGCCGGTGAAGGGCCTCTGGCCCCGCCAGGCGCGCTTCGTCGCCCGGCACCCGCGTGCGGTGTGGATCGTCTCGACCGTGGTGCTGCTCGCCGCGTGCGTCGGGGCCACGCAGCTCAAGGCCGACGGCGTGCCCTCGAGCGAGCTGGTGCTCGGCACGTCGCAGGCCCGCGACGGTCAGGCCGAACTGGCCGAGCACTTCCCGGCAGGTTCCGGCAGCCCGGTGTACGTGATCGTGCCGGAGGATGAGCTCTCGGCGAGCGTCGAGGTGCTCACCGACGTGGAGGGCATCGACTCGATCGCCGCGGCCAGCGAGGACTCGCCGAACGGCCAGGCGGGCGTCGAGCTCGAAGGTGGCGAGGCTGTGTTCACCGCCTTCGGTCCCCCCGGAACCCCGGCTCCCGAACCGACCGTGGCAGACGGCGACGTGCTGCTGATCGCGACGCTGAGCGACGCCGCCGACTCGATCGCCGCGGAGGATGTCGTGCGCGACCTTCGCGTGCAGCTGTCCGATGATGTGGGCACCGACGTGCTCGTCGGCGGGGAGACGGCGACCGACGTCGACACCAACGACACCTCGATCCGGGACCGCACGCTGATCATCCCGATCATCCTCGTGGTGATCCTGCTGATCCTCATCGTGCTGCTGCGGTCGCTGCTGGCGCCGGTGCTGCTGATCGGCACCGTGATCCTGTCGTTCGGGTCGGCCCTCGGCGTGAGCGCCCTGGTGTTCAACGGCATCTTCGACTTCCCCGGTGCCGATCCGGCCGTGCCGCTGTACGGATTCGTGTTCCTCGTCGCCCTGGGCATCGACTACAACATCTTCCTGATGACGCGCGTGCGGGAGGAGTCCCTCACGCACGGAACGAGGCTCGGCATCCTTCGGGGACTGGTCGCGACGGGCGGGGTGATCACCTCCGCCGGCCTCGTGCTCGCGGCGACGTTCGCGGCGCTCGGTGTGATCCCGATCCTGTTCCTGGCGCAGCTGGCGTTCATCGTCGCGTTCGGCGTGCTGCTCGACACCTTCATCGTGCGCTCGCTGCTGGTGCCCGCGCTGTCGTTCGACATCGGCCGCGCCATCTGGTGGCCGTCGAAGCTGTGGCGCAACGACATCGGCGGTGCGCGCCGGCTGGCGATGAGCCCCAGCGAGGGTGGTCCGGTCGCGGCTCCCGTGCCGGGTGACATGCGCCGTGGGGACGGCGGGGCGGCGGCGGTCGCCGTCGACACCGAGGCCGGCGTGCGCGCCGTCGAGCAGAAGGTCGCCAAAACGGGCGCGCGACCGGTGACGCGGCGGTCGCTGCGCCGACGCTGACCCGGAACGGCGACGTTGTGCACAAGGGCCACGGCTGATGCCGTGGCCCTTGTGCGTGCGGGCGGCGTGCCGGCGACGTGTGGGCAGCGTGCCGGCGGGGTGCCTGCGGCGCCAGCACGCCCGGCTCGGCGGTCCGGTCGCGGGCACCAGCCGTGCACAACGTCGCCGATCCGCGGGCGAAACCGCTCCGGCGGCGGCCGAAAGCCCTGCGAGTGGCCGGAATGGCGGCGTTGTGCACGCACCGGGGCGGCGTAGGCTCGGCGCATGAGCAAGGCGCTGTTCATCGTCGACGTGCAGAACGACTTCACCGAGGGTGGGGCGCTGGGAGTGGCCGGGGGAGACGCGGTGGCCGCCGCGATCACCCGGCACCTGGCCGCGTCCGCAGACCAGTACGCCCTGATCGTCGCCTCGCGCGACTGGCACGATGCCGGGGGCGACAACGGCGGGCACTTCGCCGCCGGCGAGCCCGACTTCGTCGACACCTGGCCGGTGCACTGCGTCGCCGGCACCGAAGGCGCCGAGTACGACCCCGGGCTGGTCACCGATGCCGTCACCCACCACGTGAAGAAGGGCCAGGGCGCCCCGGCATACTCGCTGTTCGAAGGGACCACCGACGACGGCGACACCGTGGGCGAGCTGCTGACCCGGCACGGCATCCTCGAGGCCGACATCGCCGGCATCGCGACGGACTACTGCGTGCGGGCGTCGGCCCTGGATGCCATCGACCACGGTCTGCGCGTGCGCGTGCTGGCCGACCTCGTCGCCGGAGTCGCCCCCGCCACCAGCGAGGCGGCGCTGGCCGAGCTTGCGCACGCCGGCGCGGAGCTTGCCGAGTCCGGAGTCTGACGGCCGGTCGCGGCCGATCGCGCCGATCCCCTGCGGCCGTGAATCCTCGTGGCTCTGGTGCCACTGCCCCCGTGACGGGCCCGTCCCCGCCATGGTGCATGCTGGGGGGAGCATGTCGGATGGGGGTCCGTGGTGACGACAGGGCACAGCGCGCCGGACGCGCTCGAGGACTTCGCGGGGTTGCTGCGTGAGGCGCCCACGGTAGAGCCCGGCTCGGCCCGGCGACAGAGCCGGCCGACCGCGCCGATCGACCCGGAGGAGCGGCGCACGCGTCGTCGCCGACGGCTGCTCGCGACCGCCATCGTGTTCGTCCTGGCGCTCGGGGGCGGCGGGGGCTACACCGGCTGGGCTCTGACCGCTCCCGTCGCCGAGCCGGTCGCGGCTTCGCAGGTCCCCGAAGTCACCACCCCGCCGGCAGCGGACATCGCGCTCCCGGCCGAGGGCGCGTCGGCCATCGCCATCTCGGGCGCCGCCGACTACCTGGGCACCGAGGACGGCAGCATCTGGGCGACCACCGGCACCGAAGAACCGCGCCCCATCGCCAGCATCACGAAGCTCATCACCGCGCTCGTCGTCCTCGATGCGCATCCCCTGGCGGATGCCACGGACCCCGGGCCCACCCTGACTTTCGGCCGCGCCGACCACGCCCTCTACGACAAGTACTACGTGATGGGCGCCACCATCGCCCCCATGCCCATCGGCAGCTCGCTGTCGCTCCACGATGCGATCGCCACGATGCTGATCCCGTCGGCGTGCAACTACGCCGAGGCCGTCGCCGGTTGGGCGTTCGGGTCGCAGGGTGCGTTCCTGCGGGCGACGCGGGACTGGCTCGCGGCGAACGGATTGACGCAGACCACGATCGTCGAGCCGACCGGCATCAACCCGCGCAACACGAGCACCCCGGGCGACCTGATCACCCTCGGTCGCATCGCCGCCGCCCACCCGACCGTCGCCACGATCGCCGCGAACCCCGGCCTGTCCCTCCCCGGACCCGGATGGATGAACAACACCAACTCCCTGCTCGGCCAGAGCGGAATCACCGGCCTCAAGACCGGCACCCTCGACCCCGGCGGCAGCAACCTGCTCTACACCGCGAGCCTCGACGTCGGCATCGGGGCGCCCCTCGACATCGTGGGCGTCCTCCTCGGCGCGAGCTCGCGCGCCTCCGTCAACCACAGCGTGTCCACCCTGCTCGAGAGCATCACGGGCGGGTTCACCGAGATGACCGTCGCGCGCCATGGGCAGGAGGTGGGCTCCTTCTCGACCCCGTGGGGCAGCACCGCGCGCATGGTGCTGGGGGCGGAGGCCGCTCTGCTGGTCTGGTCGGACACGCCCATCGTCGCGACGATGGAAACGACGACGCCGACGACCTGGGAAGACGGCGAGGTGATCGGCTCCGCCACCTGGACCGCCGGTCCGCGCACCGTGACGGTCCCGGTCGAGCTCGACGGCACCATCGCGCCTCCGACGTCGTGGTGGCGCCTCACGAACCCGGGCGAACTCGGCTAGCGGCGGATGCCGTCGCCCACGAGCCCGCGGATGTCGTCGGCCACCACGCGCAGGTCATCGCCCAGCTGGTGGCCGCCCGTGACGGTGCGGGTGACCGCCCGCGGAATCGCCGCCGCGTACAGGTCGCGGTGCGCGAAAGGCACCACCTCGTCGTCCGGGCTGGCATATGACGTAGCCGACCACGTGCAGGGGAGTCGCCGCGAGCGGTGACGCGGCGCGGGCTCGCGCACGATCTGTACGGCGGATGCCACGGCCCCAGCCGTCGGGGCCTCGCCGAGCACGACGCCGTCGGCGATCTCGCCGGCCAGCGCCAGTGCTTTCGGGCCGTTGGCGCCGAGCAGGATCGGCGGCACGGCATCGGCGGCGGGCGGCATGCTGAGCCGCACGCCGTCGAGCTGCACGTACTGGCCGGCGGCGGTGACCTCCTCGCCGTGCAGGAGAGCGCGCACCGCGGTCGCGTACTCGCGCAAGAGAGTGAGGGGCCGATCGACGGCGGCACCGGCCTGCTGCATCCAGGCGCGCACCCCGTGGCCGAAGGCGGGCACGAATCGCGCCGGATGCAGCCGGCTGAGCGCCGCGACCTCCATCGCCGCGAGAGCGGGATTGCGCAACGGCACAGGCATGAGCCCGAGCCCGAGCCGCAGCGTCGTGGTCGCGTCGAGCGCGGCCGCCGAGGTCACGAGCCCGCCGCTCCAGAAGCTGTCCTCCCACAGCCACAGGTCGTCGACACCCGCAGCCTCGGCCGCCCGCGCCGCGGCGGGCAGGTGCTCGGGCGGCAGTTGGGGGCGCGCGATGACGCCGATGCGCACACCCACCCCGTCATGGCTCATTCCCGGATCGTAGGCGCGCGGCATCCGCAGCCTCAAGGGGAGGCGTCAGGAAACGTCCGCGCTGCCTCGCCCCGCGGCCACCGGCAGCGAGGCGGATGCCAGGAGCGCGAGGCTGTCGGCATCCACCGATCCCGGGGTGGGGTGGTAGACCACGAGCATCAGGTCGTCGGCGCCGTCGATGCGCAGCCGCTCGCGGTTGAGGGTCATCTCACCGACCTGCGGATGCACGACGCGCACCCGGGTGCCGCGCTGCCCGCGCACCTCGTGCCGGGACCAGAGCCGACGGAAGAGGTCGCTGCCCGCACCGAGCTCGGCGGTGAGCTCGACGAAGCGCGGGTGGGTCACGTCGGTGCCCGCCGCCTGCCGCAGATTGGCGACGAGGCACTCGGCGAGGTCCTCCCATTCCGGATGCAGCGCCTGCTCGGCCGGGCTGAGAAAGAAGTCGCGCAGCTGGTTGCCGCCGGGGACGAGCCCCGGCGACAGCGCCCGGGCCAACGCATTAGAAGCCAGTACGTCGAAGAACCGCCCCTCGATGAAGGCGGGCTGCGCGAGCGAGTGCATGAGCGCCACGGCTCCCGGCGGCGGCGTTTCGGTGGGGGAGCGTCGCGCGGACCGGCGCGTCACCTCCGCCCCGAGGGCCAGCAGGTGCGCGAGGTGGTCGTCGTCGAGCTGCAGCACCCGGGCGATCGACCGCAGCACCTGCGCCGACGGGTGGCGGTCCCGGCCGCGCTCGAGACGCAGGTAGTAGTCGGCGCTGATGCCGGCCAGGGTCGCGACCTCTTCGCGGCGCAGACCCGGCACCCGCCGCACGCCGACGACGGGGATCCCGACCTGCTGCGGCGTCACCTGCTCGCGTCGGGCACGAAGGTACGTGCCGAGCATGTTGGTGGTCTCACTCACGTCACCAGCGTAGGAGTGCGAGAGGGGGTGTGGACGCGAGAGAGGGGGCCCCGTCGCACCCCCTCTCGCCAGGGCTCTGGATGCCGGGTGGGCGCGGTCCGTAGCGTCCTTGCGAGCCCGATTCGGGCCGCACTTCGAGGGAGACACATGACCGTTTCACTGATCACCGGCGCCAACAAGGGAATCGGCTTCGAGACCGCCCGGCAGCTCGCCGCGCTCGACCACACCGTGTACCTCGGCGCCCGCGAAGAGGCCCGGGGCCGGGCCGCGGCAGACGCCCTCGGCATCCGGTTCGTGCAGCTCGACGTGACCGACGATGCCTCGGTGGCTGCGGCGCTCGCCGTCATCGAGGCAGAGCAGGGCGTGCTCGACGTGCTGGTGCACAACGCCGGCATCCAGGAGTTCGGCCCCGTCGACGGCCCGACGGCGCTGCGGGCCCTCGATACCAACGCCGCCGGCATCGTGCGCGTGACCGAAGCTGCGCTGCCGCTGCTGCGGCGCTCGGCGAACGCCGCCGTGGTGACCGTGTCCAGCAGCGCAGGGTCGTTCTGGGCGGTGACCGACCCCGCGCGACCGGAGTACCACCTGACCAACGCGCTGTATGCGGCGTCGAAGGCGGCAGCCACGATGCTGACGCTGCAGTACGCCAAGGCGCACCCCGCCATCGCGTTCACCGCGGTCGAGCCCGGCTACACGGCCACCGACATGACGGCCGACTTCCCCGGTGGCCGGTCGCCATCCGACAGCGCCGCGGTCGTGGTGCGGATAGCGAGCCTCGGCAGCGGCGGCCCGACAGGAACGCTGCAGGACGAAGACGGCGTGCTCGCCTGGTGAGCGCCTGGCGGCGGCAGGCCTACTTTCGCGAATAGTGACGCGAGACGCTGTTCACCCAGGCGGCGAACTGGCGAGCCTGAAGCCCGAACGCGGGGCTGACCGGTGCCACCCAGAACTGCTCGGGGCCGTCGATCGACAGGTAGAACTCCCGGCGATCGACCTTCTTGCGGAGCATGGCGCCCGTGATCATGCCCACAGGGCCGAACAGCAGTCCGCCTGCCGCCGCGCGGGTCAGCGTGGATCGCTCGCCGATCTCGCCGGCCGTTTCGAACGATGCCACCACGCCGGCGATGGGCTGGCTGAGGTCGCCGTAGAAGATCCACTCGCCTGAGACGGTGATTCCCGAGAACGTGTGGGGCTCCGCCAGGTACTGCGCACGCTCCGTCCACGCGTTCCCGTCCCACCAGCGCAGGCGACCACGTCCATCGTCGTACCAGCCCATCGGCTGCCTCTGGGCGGCGGGGTTCGAGGTGTGCAGCTCGACGGTGGCCCCGCGCATGTCGGCATAGTCGTCGGTCCACGCGTTGCCGTCCCACCAGCGCTGGTAGCCCGCCCCGTCGTCGTACCACCCGGCTTCTGCGTTGCCCATGCGCAGATCGTAGCCACTGGCGTCGTCTCAGCCACCCCCGGATTCCGCGCAGCAGGCTTGGCCGGAATGAGGGGATCTGCCGAAACGAGGGCGGATGCCGCGCTTTGGGTCCTCATCCGGGAGGATCCCCTCATCTCGGACACCGGACACCCCGCAGACGCACGAACGCCGCGGCGGCCGGAAGCCAGCCACCGCGGCGCTGCGCGGTCGCGCCCGCGAGCGGCAAACTTTGCCGGAATGAGGGGATCTGCCGGAACGAGGGCGGATGCCGCGCTTTCGGTCCTCATCCGGGCGGATCCCCGCATTTCGGACACCGGACACCCCGCAGACGCACGAACGCCGCGGCGGCCGGAACCCAGCCACCGCGGCGCTGTGCGGGTACGCGGGCGTCAGCGCCCGGTCGGCGGCAGCTTGTCGACGCCGTGCCGGTTGGGCTTGCCCGGCTCCGCCGCCGTCGCCGGTGTGACGTCTGCGGTGTCCGCGTGGCCGGTGTCGGGATACTCGGGCTCTTCGACCTCGATCGCCTTGTCCCGCTCGTCGGCCGGCGGAAGATGGTCAAGGGGCTGCTTGATGTCATCTCGATCGCTCATGGCCCCATGATGCGACGACGGATGCCGCGCCCCCAAGGGGTTGCCAGGCCCACCCGATCCGTGGCACAGGGGCACCGCAACACGACCCGCGCCACCGCGGCGTGAGGGAACCGTAAGGATCCGCGGCACCCCCGTATGGGTTGCGTGAGGACGGGCATCGGGGGGCGCCGGCAGGAGTTGGATCGCACTGCGCCCGCGAATGAGGGCGTGCGACAGCGCGTGCGCTGACGCCGTCCTTCAGATGGAGCCTGCTGTGCTTGACCTCGTCTACGTGCTGGGCACGATCGCCCTGTTCGTCGTCGTCGGACTGCTGGGGAAGGCGGTGGAGAAGCTGTGATCGTGTTCCAGCTGCTCGCCGGCATCCTCGGTGTCGCGGCGATCGTGTACCTCGTGTTCGCCCTCGTGAAACCGGAGCGGTTCTGATGGCGTGGGTGTCGGCGCTGCTGTCGCTCGCCACCGTCGCCGTCATCCTCGGCCTGCTCTACCGCCCCTTCGGCGACTACATGGCCTGGGTCTACACCTCGCCGAAGGACACCCGGGTCGAGTCCGGCGTCTACCGGCTGATCGGCGTGGATGCCAAGGCCGAGCAGACCTGGCCGGCGTACCTGCGCGCCGTGCTCGCGTTCTCCGCGATCGGTCTGCTCATCGTCTACGGCCTGCAGCGGCTGCAGCAGTGGCTGCCGTACTCGCTGGGGCTGCCGGCGCCCAGCGAACACCTGTCGTTCAACACGGCGGCGTCGTTCGTCGGCAACACGAACTGGCAGTCGTACTCGCCGGAGCTCACCCTCGGCTACACCGTGCAGGCGCTGGGCCTGGTGGTGCAGAACTTCGTCTCCGCGGGCGTGGGCATGGCGGTTGCCATCGCCCTGGTGCGCGGCTTCGCGGCACGCCGGTCGGGCACGCTCGGCAACTTCTGGGTGGACCTCACCCGGGGCACCCTGCGCATCCTGCTGCCGATCGCCGCGCTCGCCGCGGTCGTGCTGCTGATCGGCGGGGTGGTGCAGAACGTCAACGGTTTCACCGACGTCACCACCCTCACCGGCGCGACGCAGTCGATCCCCGGCGGCCCCGTGGCCTCGCAGGAGGCCATCAAGCTGCTCGGCACCAACGGCGGCGGATTCTTCAACGCCAACTCGGCGCATCCGTTCGAGAACCCGAACGCGTGGACCAACGCCTTCGAGGTGCTCCTCATGCTCGTCATCCCGTTCGCGCTGCCGCGCACGTTCGGCCGCATCGTGGGCGACAACCGCCAGGGGTACGCGATCCTCGGCGTCATGGCGACGCTGTATCTGGCATCGTTCGCGCTGCTGACCGCGTTCGAGACCGCCGGCAACGGCACCGCGCCGCAGCTGGCGGGAGCGGCGATGGAGGGCAAGGAGCAGCGCTTCGGCATCATCGGCTCGACGCTCTTCGCCACCACGAGCACCGGCACCTCCACCGGCGCGGTCAACTCCATGCACGACTCGTACACGGCGCTCGGCGGCATGATGCCGATGCTCAACATGATGCTCGGCGAGGTCTCGCCCGGCGGTGTCGGGTCGGGGCTCTACGCGATCCTCGTGCTCGCGATCATCGGCGTGTTCATCGCCGGTCTGCTGATCGGCCGCACCCCCGAGTACCTCGGCAAGAAGATCGGGCCGCGCGAGATCAAGCTCGCCGCCCTCACGATCCTGGTCATGCCGACCCTCGTGCTCACCGGCACCGCGCTGAGCTTCGCCCTTCCCGGCATCCGCGAAGAGGTGGCATCCACGTCGATCTGGAACCCCGGCATCCACGGAATGAGCGAAGTGCTCTACGCGTTCACGTCCGCCGCCAACAACAACGGGTCGGCCTTCGCCGGACTCACCGCCAACACGCCGTGGCTGAACACGGCCCTGGGGGTTGTGATCCTGCTCGGCCGCTTCGTGCCGATCGTCTTCGTGCTCGCTCTCGCCGGCGCACTCGCCGCGCAGGACGCCGTGCCGACGACCGCCGGCACGCTCCCCACCCACCGCCCGCTGTTCGTCGGGCTGCTCAGCACCGTCACCGTGCTCGTGACGGCGCTCACCTTCTTTCCCATTCTCGCGCTGGGTCCCCTGGCGGAAGGGCTGATCTGATGACCTCGACACTGACCACCACACCTCCCGAGGCCGCGCCGACGCCCGCGCCGCCGCGCGGATTCTCGCCGGCGCAGGTGCGGGCCGCCGTGCCGGGCGCGTTCCGCAAGCTCGACCCGCGCCTGCAGTGGCACAACCCGGTCATGTTCCTGGTGTGGGTCGGCGCCGCCCTCACCACCCTGCTGGCCATCGCGGAGCCGTTCATCGGGGGACCGGCGCCCTCGGGCGGCACCCCGGTGCCGTGGTCGTTCACGTGGGCGATCGCCGTCTGGCTGTGGCTGACGGTGCTGTTCGCGAACCTCGCCGAGTCGGTCGCCGAGGGGCGCGGCAAGGCGCAGGCCGAGAGCCTGCGCAAGACCCGCACCAGCACGACGGCGCGGCGGGTGGATGCCTACGATCCGCTCACCGATCCCGCGGCCGAGCGGTCCGGCACGACCGATGTCGCTTCGGCCGACCTTCGCCTCGGTGACGTCGTGGTCGTCTCGCCGCCGCAGCTCATCCCCGGCGACGGCGACATCGTGTGGGGCATCGCCTCGGTCGACGAATCCGCGATCACGGGGGAGTCCGCCCCGGTCGTGCGGGAGTCCGGCGGCGACCGCTCAGCCGTCACCGGCGGCACCCGCGTGCTGTCGGACCGCATCGTCGTGAAGATCACGTCGAAGCCCGGTGAGACCTTCGTCGACCGCATGATCGCCCTGGTCGAGGGCGCCGCCCGCCAGAAGACGCCGAACGAGATCGCGCTCAGCATTCTGCTCGCGAGCCTGTCGATCATCTTCGTGGTCGTCGCGCTGACCCTGAACCCGATCGCCTCGTACGCGGCAGCACCTGTCAGCGTGCCGGTGCTGATCGCGCTGCTGGTCTGCCTCATCCCCACCACGATCGGGGCGCTTCTGAGCGCCATCGGCATCGCCGGCATGGACCGGCTGGTGCAGCGCAACGTGCTCGCGATGTCGGGCCGCGCGGTCGAAGCGGCCGGCGACGTGACCACTCTGCTGCTCGACAAGACCGGCACCATCACGTACGGAAACCGGCGGGCGAGCGCGTTCCTTCCGGTCGGCGACGTGCCGGCGCCCGAGCTCATCCGCACCGCCGCGCTGTCGTCCCTGGCGGACCCCACGCCCGAGGGGGCATCGATTGTCGAGCTGGCACGGGCGAAGGGCATCGACGTCGGTGCGGCGGCGGCAGGCGACATCGTGCCGTTCACCGCGCAGACGCGCATGTCGGGGCTCGACACCCCCGACGGCATCCGCATCCGCAAGGGCGCCGCCTCCGCGATCGTCGCCTGGCTCGAGGCTGAGGGGCAGGCACCCAGCGCGGCCGACCTCACCGAGATGACCGCCGCCGTCGAGCGGATCTCGCACACGGGCGGCACCCCGCTGGTGGTCGCGACGAGCTCTGCGGATGCCGGCTCGCGCCTGCTCGGCGTCGTGCACCTGAAGGACGTGGTCAAGGAAGGGCTGCCGGCGAAGTTCGCCGAGCTGCGCTCCATGGGCATCCGCACGGTCATGATCACCGGCGACAACCCGCTGACGGCGGCGGCGATCGCGGCCGAGGCGGGGGTCGACGACTTCCTGGCCGAGGCAACCCCCGAAGACAAGCTCGCCTACATCCGCGCCGAGCAGCAGGGCGGGCGGCTCGTCGCGATGACAGGGGACGGCACCAACGACGCCCCCGCGCTCGCGCAGGCCGACGTCGGTGTCGCGATGAACTCGGGCACGTCGGCTGCGAAAGAGGCCGGCAACATGGTCGACCTCGACTCCGATCCGTCGAAGCTCATCGACATCGTGCGCATCGGCAAGCAGCTGCTCATCACGCGCGGCGCGCTGACGACGTTCTCCATCGCCAACGACATCGCCAAGTACTTCGCGATCATCCCCGCGATGTTCCTCGGGGTGTTCCCGCAGCTCGCGGCGCTCAACATCATGGGGCTGCACTCACCGGCATCCGCCGTGCTCTCGGCGATCATCTTCAATGCGATCGTGATCGTCTTCCTCATTCCGCTTGCCCTGCGCGGTGTGGCCTATCGGCCGGGCGGTGCCTCGCGCACGCTCAGTCGCAACCTCGCCGTCTACGGGCTCGGCGGCATCATCGCCCCCTTCATCGGCATCTGGCTCATCGACCTCGTCGTGCGCCTGATCCCCGGCTTCTGAACCAAGAGGAAGAACCCACATGAACACCTCCACCCGCAGCACCGCCCGCACCGTCGGCGTCGCCGTCCGCGCCATGGCGCTCTTCACGGTGCTGTTCGGCGTCGGCTACACCGCCGCGCTCACCGTCGTCGGTCAGCTCGCGCTGCCCGCCCAGGCGAACGGCTCGCTGATCACCGACGCCGACGGCGCACCGATCGGGTCGTCGCTCATCGGGCAGTCCTTCACGGATGCCGAGGGAGCGCCGCTGCCGCAGTACTTCCAGTCCCGGCCCTCCGCTGCCGGCGACGGCTATGACGCGGGGGCCTCGTCGGGCTCGAACCTCGGGCCCGAGAACGACGACCTCATCGCCGCGATCACCGAGCGACGCGACCAGGTCGCCGCGTTCAACGGCGTGGAACCTGCCGACGTGCCGGCCGACGCCGTCACCGCGTCGTCGTCGGGCCTCGACCCGCACATCAGCCCCGCGTACGCCGAGATCCAGATCGAGCGCGTCGCCGCCGAACGCGGCATCCCCGCCGCCGACGTGCGCGCACTGGTGCAGGCTCACACACAGGGACCGCGACTCGGGTACCTGGGTGACGCCACGGTGAACGTGCTGGAGCTTAACGTTGCCTTGGACGAGCGAGAAGAGTGACCATGACCAGACGCGGGCGGCTGCGGGTGCTGCTGGGGGCCGCCCCGGGTGTGGGCAAGACGTTCTCGATGCTCGAGGAGGGCCGGCGGCTGGGGGCCGAGGGGCGGGACGTCGTCATCGGCGTCGTCGAGACCCACGGGCGCGCCGCGACCGCCGCGATGGCCGAGGGCATCCCCGTCGTGCCGCGCGCCCGCGTCTCGCACCGTGGCGTCGCGCTCGAGGAGATGGACCTCGATGCCGTGCGGCAGCGGATGCCGCAGGTCGCCCTGGTCGACGAACTCGCGCACACCAACGCCCCCGGGTCGCGCAACCACAAGCGCTGGCAGGACGTCGACGAGCTGCTGGCCGCGGGGATCGACGTCATCTCGACGCTGAACATCCAGCACATCGAGTCGCTGAACGACGTGGTCGAGCAGATCACCGGGGTGCCCCAGCGCGAGACCGTGCCCGACAGCTTTCTGCGCAGCGCCGACCAGATCGAGGTCGTCGACCTGGCGCCGCAGGCCCTGCGGGACCGGCTCGCGGTCGGTGCGGTGTACCCCGCCGAGCGCATCGACGCGGCGCTGTCGAACTACTTCCGCCTGGGCAACCTCACGGCGCTGCGGGAGCTGGCGCTCATCTGGCTGGCCGACGAGGTCGACCAGGCGCTGCAGGGGTACCGGCAGGCGCACGGCATCGACAGCCGGTGGGAGGCGCGTGAGCGTGTGGTGGTCGCGCTCACCGGCGGGCCCGAGGGCGAGACCCTGCTGCGTCGCGGCGCCCGCATCGCCGCCCGGTCGGCCGGCGGCGAGCTGATCGCCGTGCACGTCACGAGCCAGGACGGGCTGCACTCGGGCAGCCCCGCCGCGCTCGCCGAGCAGCGCGCCCTCGTCGAGAAGCTCAACGGCACCTACCACCAGGTGGTGGGGGAGGACATCCCCACCGCCCTCGTCGAGTTCGCCCGCTCGGTCAACGCCACGCAGCTCGTGCTCGGGGCGAGCCGGCGGGGGCGGCTGGCGGCGCTGCTCACCGGACCCGGCATCGGGGCGACGGTGGTGCGCGAGTCCGGCGACATCGACGTGCACATGGTCAATCACGCCGCCGCCGGCCGCCGCCCCGCGCTGCCGCCCCTGACCGGCGCGCTCACGCGCAAGCGCCGCATCCTCGGGTTCGTCGTCGCGCTCGCGGGCGGGCCGCTGCTCACCGCCCTGCTGTCCCTTTTCCGCAGCGCGGAGTCGATCACGACCGACGTGCTCAGCTTCCAGCTGCTCGTGGTGGTCGTGGCGCTGGTGGGCGGGCTGTGGCCGGCCCTCTTCGCCGCAGTGCTCTCCGGTATCACCCTCGACTTCCTCTTCATCGAGCCGCTGTACACGGTGCACATCCACGAGGGTCACCACCTGCTGGCGCTGGTGCTCTACGTCGTCATCGCGAGCCTCGTGAGCTTCATCGTGGATCGCGCCGCCCGCTACACCCGGGCCGCGCGGCGCTCGGCCGCGGAATCGGAGCTCATCGAGACCATCGCCGGCAGCGTGCTGCGCGGCGAGAACGCGATCCAGGCCCTCGTCGACCGGGTGCGCGAAGCGTTCCAACTGCCCGGCGTGCGTCTCGTCGTGGGCGACGAGGTGGTGGCGCGGGCGGGGGAGCCGCTGCCGGACGGGCGGTTCACCGGCATCCCACTCACCGACGAGGCGGTGCTCGAGCTGCACGGCGCCGACCTCGCGGCATCCGAGCGTCGTCTGCTGGGTGTCGTCACGGCGCAGCTGCGGGCGGCGCTCGACACCGAGCGGCTGGAGAAGACCGCGCAGCAGATCGAGCCGATCGCGGCATCCGACCGGGTGCGCGGGGCGCTGCTGTCGGCACTCAGCCACGATCTGCGCCGCCCGCTCGCCGCCGCGTCGGCCGCCGTCGGGGGCCTGCGCGCGGCGGGTCCCGAACTCGCCGCCGCCGACCGGCAGGAGCTGCTCGAGACCGCGGACGAGAGCCTCACCGCGCTCGGCGCGCTGCTGACCGACCTGCTCGACGTCAGCCGCCTGCAGACCGGCGTGCTCACCATCGCCGACATCGCCACCGACCCTGCCGAGGCCATCGCGCCCGCGCTCGACGAGCTGCAGCTCGGCCCCGCCGACGTCACGCTCGCGCTGCAGCACGGCGATGCCGTCGCGCACGCCGACCCGGTGCTGCTGCAGCGCGTGCTGGTGAACCTGCTCGCCAACGCGCACCGCTACGCGCCGGCGGGCGTGCCTGTGCACGTCAGCACGAGTACGTTCGGTGGCAGGCTCGAGATCCGCATCGTCGATCGCGGGCCGGGTGTGCCGGCCGAGAAGAAGGATGACATCTTCGTGCCGTTCCAGCGTCTGGGTGACACCGACAACTCCAGCGGGCTGGGGCTCGGCCTCGCGCTCTCGCGCGGGTTCATCGAGGCGATGCACGGCACGCTGACCTCGGAGGACACCCCCGGCGGCGGGCTGACGATGGTGATCTCGCTGCGCGCGGCGAGCGAGACGGATGCCACGGCGGGCGTCGCCGCCGATGTCTCGGTCGGCGAGGGGGAGCGGGCATGAGGATCCTCATCGCCGACGACGACCCCCAGATCCTGCGGGCGCTGCGCATCACCCTGACCGCGAAGGGGTACGACGTCACGACCGCCCTCGACGGGACGCAGGCCATCGCCGCCGCCGTCGACCACCGGCCCGACATCCTGATCCTCGACCTCGGCATGCCGCGCCTCGACGGCATCGAGGTGATCCACGCCGTGCGCGGCTGGTCGACCGCGCCCATCCTCGTCGTCTCGGGCCGGGCAGGTGCGGCCGACAAGGTCGAGGCGCTGGATGCCGGTGCCGACGACTACATCACCAAGCCCTTCGCCGTGGAGGAGCTGCTCGCCCGCATCCGCGCGCTCACGCGGCGCGTGCCGCAAGACGACGCGTCGCCCGTGGTGCGCCTCGGGGACGTGACGATCGACCTCGCCGCGCACAGTGTGGTGCGGACGACCCCTGACGGCGACCGGCAGATCCGGCTGACGCCCACGGAGTGGCAGTTCATCGAGATCCTCATCCGCAACGCCGGCAAGCTCGTGACCCGCCAGACGGTGCTGCGCACGATCTGGGGAACCGACCACGCCGAAGACACCGGCTACCTGCGGCTGTACGTGTCGCAGCTGCGCAAGAAGCTGGAGCCCGACCCGAGCGCGCCGCGGTACCTGCTCACCGAACCGGGGATGGGGTACCGGCTCGACGGGGTCGCGACGTGAGGCCGGTCGCATCGGTGCCACGGTAACTATGAGTCTTCTGTGATACTTCACCCATGAGGCGAAGATTCGGCGTCGTAGTTCTCGCGGCGATGATCGTGGTCGGTGGGGCGGGGTGCACCGGGGGAGGCTCCCGCGACGCAGATCCCACGCCCAGCCGCCCTGCCGTCGCTCCATCGTCGTCGCCGACGCCCCCGACTCCCAGCCCCACACCACCGCCGGACCTCTCCGCGATCGTTGTGAGCGCGACGGACATCACTCTGCTCGATGACGGCGGTGCGGTGGAGGCGCAGCTCGTCTTCGCTGGCGTCGATCCCGCCCCCTACGTCTCCGCGCTCAGCGCCACTCTTGGAGTGGAGCCCACCGAAACGACCTCTCCCGGCGGCGCGCAGGGGGCGCGGTTCACGACGGACTACGCGTGGCCGGGACTGCTCATCACCACGGGATTCAGCGAGGAGTGTCTCCCCGAGTGCCGCCACGTCACAATCGTCGTCGAGGTCCCGGATCTCGCCGGCGTCCCCATCCGCACCGTGTCCGGCATCGGTGTCGGAGACACCGTAGATACGGCGCGCGCGCTCGGTGCGCGGCCGACACCTGAGATCCCCCTTGCAGCGGAGCCTGCGGACCCCGCGCTGTTCGACTCGACCGCTGAGCCGACACGCATCGTCATTCTGGATCTCGATGAGGATGCGACGACGGTCGCCGGTCTCCGCGCGAACGCGTGGTACTACACCTTCGGCAATCTGTGACCCTGCCCGGCGATCGCACATCCGCCGCAGCGCACGATGCCGGATCGGGCCTCAGGCCACCGGGTCCTGCCGACCTGCGTCCTCGCCGTGCTCGGCTTCGAACGCCGCGAGCTCTCGTCGATAGGTGACGAGGTTGAAGACCCCGAGGGGGATGAGGATGAGGGGCGTCACGGCGGAGAGCCAGCCGCCGATGTTCTGCGGGTCGCCGAGCAGCACCCACAGGCTCACCGCGGCCATGATCGCGCCCAGGACGCAGAACAGCACACCGGTGCTGCGCTTGGCTTCGATCTGAAGTCGCTGCTGCTTGAGGCTCACGGTTCGAGTCTCGCATGGGTGCGACACGGGCCTCAGGCTGAGCCGGCGGGTGGTGGCCGTCAGGCTGCCGTGCTCGCGCCCACGGGGACTGCGCCCGCCGCGGATTCGTCGGGGGCGCGGTACGGCGCCCACGCCGGATCACGCAGGGCGGGGCAATGCTCCGGGGTTGGATGATTCGCGATCTGGATGAGGCGATCGAGAGCGTTGCGGGCGGCGGCGAGTTCCGCCATGGCGGTGGTGATGCGCTCGCGTTCCTGGGCCATCAGCTCGAACACGTCGGGCGACGCCTGTCCTGCCTCGATGCAGGGCATGAGGCGCAGGATGGTGCGGCTCGGCAGCCCCGCGGTGAACAGCTGCTGGATCAGCCGCACGCGCTCGACGGCCGACGGCGGGTAGATCCGCTGGCCGCTGTCCGTGCGCTCGGAGGAGAGCAGTCCTTGCTCCTCGTAGTACCGCAGCGCCCGCGCGCTGACCCCGGCCTGACGCGCGACTTCTCCAATGCGCACCGGCATCCTCCGCTCCTGTTGCACCCGCGTGAACGCGGACTTGACGTTGACGTTGATGTCAGGTCTTAGCGTAGCCGTCGGCGGGCCGAATCCGGCCGGCCACCGAAGAGTCAGATGGAAGAGAACAAGCAATGAACGTCACACAGCAGGTCGCCCTCGTCACCGGAGCGAACCGTGGAATCGGACGGCAGTTCGTCCTCGAACTGCTCGAGCGAGGGGCCAGCAAGGTCTATGCGACGGCCCGTCGCCCCGAAAGCCTCGACTTCGACGACGCGCGAGTCGTGCCGCTGCACCTCGATCTTTTGGACGACGCGTCGGTCGTCGCCGCGGCGGAAGCAGCGACGGACGTGACGCTGCTCATCAACAGCGCCGGCATCTCCAGCGGTGCCCAGCTCGTCACGAGTGATCTCGCCGAGATCCGCCGCGAGATGGACACCCACTTCTGGGGCACGCTCGACGTGATCCGCGCGTTCAGTCCCGTGCTCGCGGCCAACGGCGGGGGAGCGATCGTGAACGTGCTCTCGGCGCTGTCGTGGTTCGTGAGCCCGGGGGCCGGGGCGTACGGGGCCGCGAAGGCCGCGGAATGGAATATGACCAACGGTGTGCGGCTCGAGCTCGCCTCGCAGGGCACCCTCGTTCAGGGCGTGCTGCTCGGCGCCGCCGACACCGACATGATGGACGGCTACGACGGGCCCAAGATCGACCCCCGTGACGTGCCGCGCGCCGCGTTCGACGGCCTGGCCCGCGGCGACATCGAGGTGATCGTCGATGACTGGACCGCGATGGTGAAGGAATCGGTGGCGGGCGACCGCGCCGAGTTCTACGCGAAGATCACTGCGCTGCTCGGCTGAGAGGGCTGCTGCTGCGGCCGGGACCGGTGGCTCCGTGCGAGCGGAGTCGTCCGGTCCCTGCCGCCGCCACCATTCCGGCTGCGACGAGGGATGCCGCGCCGAGGCCGGGCTGCAGGATCGTGCCGACGACGATCAGCCCGACCCGGCCTACAGCCCAACGGGCGACCAGCCGCTCCGCGTTGTAGTGCCGACAGCGCCGCGCACCAGCCCGCGTGCGCACAGGAGGATCCGCATGTGGGCTTTCTGGCTCAAAGGCCGCAGGTACGCCTTACCGACGCGGCGCGAGCGGAACGGATCGCCGCCACCACTACGTTGAAGGCATGCCTCTCGACCCTACTCAGTCGTACTACTGGATCCTGGTGATATCGGCTGGTCTCTTGGGGCTGATCATCAACCTGCTGCTCATCTACATGGTGATTCGGCTCGCGATCACGCACGGGATGTTGTCATATTCCCGTCAGCTCGCAGACGAGCGACGTCTCCCAGTCCACCGGGACTAACTAGTCCGTTGAAGAAGGTGGACTGACCCGTCGCGTGACGGGCGCGTCCGCGCACCACCATGGCGAGCACGTTGAACAGCAGTCGACCGGGCGAGCCGGTCGAGTTTCGTCACGACGAGGGTGTCTCCGCTTCGCACCGCGGCAAGCGCCTCCCGCAATCCCGGTCGAGCGCGATTCGCGCCGGTCATGCCGTGGTCGACGTAGATGTGCGCATCCTGAACGCCCAAACGCAGGAGCGCGTCGCGTTGAGCGGTGAGGTCCTGATCCGTGGTCGAGACCCTTCTATCCGTAGGCCCAGAGTCGTGCCGCGCTACTGACGCCACACGATGAGGATGGGCAACCGCCGCTCATGAGCAGAGCGCGAAGGAAGAACACGATGTCCAGTTGGCCTGGGCTCAGAGCGCCCGCTTCACTTCAGCGCTGCGCTGGGCAAGCGCACTGACGCCGGGCAACTGACTATGCCTTCCCACCGGCGTCGCTAGCGGCCTCAGGGTCTCGGTCCTCATCCCATTGAGGACTGCCAGGAGGTCTCACATCTTCATACATCACACGTTCGAGCTTTTTCAGTTCGAGACTCAGTACTGCTCGCGCTCTCTTCCGAGATTTGCCCCTTGCTTCAAAGAGCGCGCCTGATGCGCGACGAACGCGACGAACCTGGTTTCGGACGCGGGCTGGCGCCACGAGCCCTAGCCTGCTGATCGCCGCTTGCAACGACTCCATCACTCTCGCGTCGGGCTGCGCGAACAGCGTCCGAGCTCGGGCCAGAAAAACGTAGTAGGCGCTCAGAAAATTGGCGTAGGCATCGCGCCTCGCGTCGCGATACGCAGCGAGGTCCCGCTTGGTTCGTTCGCGCTCGGCTATCACCAATGCGATCATCACTGCGGCCAGACCGACGACCACGGAGCCAACAGTGGCGACGAGGTTTACCCAGTCCAGGTCATCGCCACATTGACACCTCATTGGTCGCCTAGAGCGGCCACTCGATGTGCGGCCACCGAAATGTGCAACCCGCGAGGGCGATAGCCGACGCCGCCAGTACCATGATCATTCCGAGCGTACGAAATGTGGAGCGCACCATTGATCCCCAGTTTCGGCGCGCCGATCCCCGATTACGCGCGCGACTGGCACGAACCATACTCGTGACGGCACGACCTGTAAAGGGTCCTCCGCCGCGCACGAATCAGTCGGGTTCGTCGTTCGCGGCGGCCTCGATCCAGTCGACTGCTTCGTCCGAGAGAAAGAAGCCATCGGGTCCTGACTCGCCGACCCACCACGCGCTCGAGGTCACGGAGCCGCCGGCCGTCGCGATCTTGCTCATCACCTCCGGCGACACCGCTTCGCCGTTGTGGGCGATGAGCCACGCCTTGGCGTCGGAGTCCAGCTTCGGCCACCACTCGATGATCTCCATGCGGCCACCATCGCACCGGATGGAGTCGACCGAAAGCTAGTCGGTCACGTGCAGGTTCCGGTCGTTAGCCGGTCGCCGAACGCGCCGTATCGGTCAACTAGGGTGGCCAGCATGACGGACCTAATCGGATACCAGGCGCGCGAGGATTGGATGGGCGCTGACGTGCTCACTTTGGCTGACGTCTGGCCGGCCGAGATGCAAGCCATGATTGTCGGCCTGAATCCCGCACCGGCGAGCGTTGCTGCAGGCCACTACTATCAGGGTCAGGTCGGGCAAACCCAGTTGCGGCGGCTCGCCTCGGCAGGGCTCTTTCGGCATACTTCCGGTCGGTGGTTCGAGGAGGCAGCGGCCGAGTCCGGCGTAGGGTTCACGGACATTGTAAAGCGCGCAAGTCGTGGGGAAAAGGACGTGCATCCGGACGAGATTCGGCATGGGAGCGCACTCCTTGCCGAGAAGTTGGGGAGCCGCAACGTGGAACTCGTCGTCTGCGTGTTTAGGCATCCCGTCAAAGTGCTTCTTGGCCGGGAAGGGAAGCCAGGACTTCAGGCGAAGCGGACTGCTTGGGGGGCGAAGGTGTTCCGGATGCCAGGGCCATTCGACAAGCTAGAGAACGTCGAGCGGGTTATGGACGAGCTGCGCTTGGCGACAGGTAGGTAAGCGTCTCGTCGCGTTCTGCGTCCCCCGGCGGCCACGCCGGTCAACGGTCCTCGTCCGGCCAATACACGAAGGTGCGCGGCGGGATCCCTCTGCGGTCGCTGAATACTAACGACGGGGCGGGGAGCGACCCTTCCTCGCTACTCCAACTGCCGTGAAGGCCCCTGCGCCGCGATGTAGCTGACGCGCAGAGCTGGGCGCCCTAGTGTTCGTCAGGCACTGCACGAACTAGCACAATGCACACGGCGAGCAGAACCAGCGTCTCTAGCACGATGACGACCAGGCCCACCTCGAACGGGAGCGCACCTGTTGCTCCTAGGCTGGCAATCACGCCGGCCGTCACCGCAAGAAGTTTTCCGTTGAGGTCATACCGCCTCATCTTGTTTCCGTCGTGACCGTGCGCGGCAGCGCGCATCATGGCGCCGACTAGCGCGACAAAGCCTCCGACTGTCACGACCAGCGCGAGAACCAACGGCTGAACATCCGACGACAGGTACGGATCAGGGCGAAGGTAGGTCAGGACGGCGTGGAACAGGTATCTTCCGCCGAACGCTACCGCTCCCCCGACAATCGCGCCGATGACTACCGCACTGATTAGGCGGTGAACTGAACCGCGCGCACTATCCACATCTGCACCGTTGTCCTCCCGAACGTGAGCGAAGTCTATGCGCGCGACGCGCTGATTCGCCGACAGCGATAGTCAGTCTCGACCGCGTTTGTTCTGCATCCCTATGCGCGCACGGGGGCTACTCCTCGGAGGACCTCCGTACGCGCCGGAACCGCCCTGGCTAATTGAGTCCGTGGGCATCTTTCGGATGCTGCCAGTTGAGCTGCCAGAGTCTTGGGAGGCCCTCGGGCGAGTGGTTGCGCGGGCGGGCTCGTACTGCCCAACCACCTCCTCCACGGTCAGAGGCGACGAACGTCGAAACTTCGACGAGCTACAACCTGGTCGGGATCCGGAGAACGGCGTCCGATCTCAAGCAGTCATAGGATGCGGGGGAACGCAGATCGAGGAGGACCAATGGACGACTTCTTGCTGACGATTGCGAACAGCCCGACGAGCGCGTAGCGGACTGGACAATCTGTCAACATCACTCCGCTTGTTGCGCCAGAGACGTTGGATGCGGCACGCGACATCTTTTTGCGTGTGGATACCGCCCGCGAGGCGGCATCATGACGGACGGCGGAATCGACTGGGGGAAGATCAACGAAAGGGTTATTTGGGGGATGGGCCGGCAAGATCGCGACGAGGTGCTCATACCGCCTCTGCCCCGCACCGGTTCCGTCGCCGACTCCGCATGACATCTTCCTGAACCGGCCGACACCGCCCACTTGGGAACCGGCACCGCAGGCGCCACAAATCAGCGGCGGGGGCGGGGCTGAGGCCTCAGATCGTGACGAGGTGGGGTTCGGTTCGGGGGGTGTAGATCCGCTTTCTGACATATGGGTCACAGCATTCTCGCCAGGTCAGGCCAAAAGCTTCGTGAATGGGTGCATGCAGAAGAAGCAAGCGGAAACGGGGATCATAATCGAGTGACCAATCTTGGTCCCTGTGTAGGGCTACCTGATCCTCAACACAACTCATCGCAGCCCGATCACGTACGGCGCTGTGCAAGTGCCCGCGCGGATTCCTGCCCGGACACGCGTCGATTGCGAAGAGATCCGTCTCGCGGAGGGCCGGTCTCTGCGCCTCGATTGCTGCGCAGATCCGGGGCGCTCGTCCTGCGGGCGCTGGAGCTGAGAGATGCGGGGGAAGATTCGCGGGGCAATATGATATGCCGCGGCCAACGAAGGAACCGTCTTCGTGCTGGCATCCGTTCAGTTCGCTAGCTGGTCGATCCGAATGACACGCCCCCCACGACGAGAACTGGGATCACGAGCAGCGTCACCCCTGCCACCAACTGCGGGTGCTTCAAGAACAGCTTTTCATAGGCCTTTATTGCCTCAGTCACTTGTTCTTGCGACTGTCCAAGATCCGGTGCGTTTGCATTAGTGCTCGCCATGGTCTGAGACGCGATAGATGCGTCTGCAAGACGCTTGGCAGCTCCCGCGAGCTCGGCCTGAGCGGCGAGCGATTTCCATCGGATCACGGTGTCACCAATGATCAGCAGAAGACCGCCGAACGCTGCCGCAGCCGCCAACCAGAAGCCGGGCGAACCGTAGACGGCCGCACCTGCGCCGACCGGGGCGGTTGGGGTGGCTGAAGCACGAATGATAAGCGCGACGAGGTGCATGGTAAACAAATACGCCGGAAACATGCCCCGCGTCTACGCCTAGTCGAGAATCGCTCCGCCGATGTTGCCGCCGTCACGATGGGGGAGGTGACATAATCCCCGAGGGCGAGCGCCCGCGCCCTCCGCTTCCAGGCGCTCGCTCGAATGGATCCTTGCGCGCGTGGACGTGAGTGACAGGTCGGCGGACGTCGACTATGGCCATCGCGGCAGTCGCGTCGCAGGAGACCCGCCCGCACGAATTGTCAACGAGCGGACCCCGAAGGCAACCGGCAGACGGTATCCGATCAGGTGTTCAAGCCCGCAGGCAGGCGACCCTGCGCGGCATCCGCACCAAGGCGAAATGGTCGACGAGGAGGAGAATGAAGTGGGCCCCGTGGGGCTCGAACCCACGACCCGCGGATTAAAAGTCCGATGCTCTACCGACTGAGCTAGAGGCCCTCGTGTTCCAGCCTAGTAGGCCGTCAGCGGTTCCCCTTCCCGTTCCCGTTGTTGTTGCCGGGTCCGCGGTTCGGGTTGTCGGCGCCGGGTCCGTTGCCCGGCCCCTTGTTCGGGTTGGTGTGGGCGGGGCCGCCGCCGTTGCCGCTGTTGTTGCCCGGGCCCTTGTTCAGGTTCGCGGGGCCGGGCTTGTCCGCCGGTGCGTCGACGGGCGTGACCACGATCGGCTGAGGCGCGGGCGCCTCGACCTCTTCGGCCACGATGGCCGGGGCCTCTTCCGCCGGAGCCACCGGAGCCGCGGGCTCCACCGGCACCACGGGCGCCGGCTCGACGGGAGCTGGTTCCTCCTGCACGACCGGCGCAGGATCCTGAGAGACGCTCGCGCCGATCACGGCCGAGAAGGCCGACACCGACAGCACCGCCAGCACTCCGACCCCGGCCGCGGCGGCGTACACGCGCCGCGGGTAGCGGGCGGCCGGGCGCGCAACCGGCGTCAAGCCGGGAACCTCGGGCACCGTGGTGTCGGTGCGGCGGGCCGACACGGCCGACGACGCCGACCGCGGAGCCGTGACGGTCGGCAGCTGCAGGGGAGCGGTGGCGGCGGTCGCCGCAGCAGCGCGTGCGCGTGCGCGGCGCGTCATCGGCTCAGTCTGGGGAGGCACGGGAGCCACGGCAGTCACCGAAGCCACCGGCGCCACGGGCGTTGCGGTGTCGGAGGCGATGGCATCCGGCACGGTCAGCCGCGCGGCCGCGACAGCCACCTCGAGGGCACTGGGGCGGTCCTCGGGACGCATCGCGGTCATCGCCTGCAGCAGCTCGCGCCACGGCGCGGGCAGCGACGCGGGGACCGCGGGCGGGTCGATGAGGCGCGCAGTGATCGCCCCGATGCCCGAGGCGTCGGAGTAGGGCCGGTGCCCGGTGATGGCCTCGATGAGCAGGATGCCGAGGGCGTAGATGTCGGCGGCGGGGGTGGCCGCCGTGCCGCGCGCCTGCTCCGGCGCGAGGTAGGCGGCGGTGCCGATCACGAGCCCCGGGGCGGTGGCGCGGGTGGTGTTCTGCAGGTAGGCGATGCCGAAGTCGGCGACCTTCGCGCGCCAGCGTCCGTTCGCGAGCGGAGAGCGCCACAGCAGCACGTTCGACGGCTTGATGTCGCGGTGCACGATGCCCGACGCGTGGGCGACGTGCAGCCCCTCGGCGATGTCGAGCGCGATGCCCGCGAGCTCCCTGGCATCCATCTCGCCCTGTCTCAGGCGCTCGCTCAGCGTGAGCCCGGGAACGTACTCCATGACCAGGTAGTTCACGTCGTCGTCGGCGTGACTGATGCGCGCATCGAAGAGCGTGACGAGACAGGGGTGGTTGAGAGAGGCGAGCACCAGCATCTCGGCCCGCGCACGGTCCACCGAACCGAGGTCGTCGGCGTGAGGGTGCATGACCTTCACGGCGATCGGACGCTGCAGGTGCAGGTCGTCGCCGCGGAAGACCTTGCCGGCGCCCCCGGATCCGATCAGCTTTCGCAGCTGGTATCGGCGCTCCAGCACCGTGCCCTCGGCAATCTCGGTGACACGCGCGTCGATCATGGCCCTCCCAGCCGATCGGCGGCGGCCCAGCCCGCGCTCCGATCACTGACGACGCTAACGAACCCGGTATTTGCGCGAGGGCTCTTGACGTTTGGGCGGAAACATGACAAGGCCGCCGGCGACATCGCTGCGCCGGCGGCCTTCACCGCCTCCCACGGACCGCGGATTCCCCGCCGCGGCCCGTGCGACTCACTGAGCCGGAGGCATCAGGACCGTGTCGATGAGGTAGACGGTGGCATTGGCGGTCTGCACGCCGCCGCAGATGACGGACGCGTCGTTGACCATCCACTCGTCGCCCGAGCCGGTCACCTCCACATCTTCGCCCTGCAGGGTGGTGTGCATTCCCGCGATGTCCTCGGGGTCGACCTGACCCTCGACGACGTGGTACGTGAGGATCGACGTGAGCGTGTCACTGTCGGTCTTGAGCGAGTCGAGCGTCGCCTGGTCGATCTTCGCGAACGCCTCGTCCACCGGGGCGAACACGGTGTACTCGCCGTCGTTGAGCGTCTCGACGAGGTTGACGTCGGGGTTGAGCTCGCCGCTGATCGCCGCGGTGAGCGTCGTCAGAAGCGGGTTGTTGGATGCCGCGATCGCGACGGGCTCCTGCGACATGCCCTGGATCGAGCCGGCCCCGTCGGGAACCTCCTCGGCGTAGGCCTCGCAGCCGGCGCCCACGAGCATGGCAGCGGGATCCATCGTCTCCTCGACCATCTCCTCTTCGACGACCTCTTCGGTCGGCTCGTCGGTGGCCGTGTCGCTGCCCATCGAGCATGCCGAGAGTGCAAACGCACTCGCCAGCGTGAGAGTCAGAGCTGCGGTGATCTTCTTCTTGCTGCTGAGCATGATGTCCTCCGGTTTTCGAAGCCGCCAGGACTGCGGCCATGACAACTCTTCGGAGCGGTCCCGGGATCGGATGGGAAACAATCCGATCCATCTGCCGGCACGAAGAACCCCCGACAGAAACGGGGACCCATGGAGCTCATCGTCATCGGCCTGCTCGGGGGTCTCATCACCGGCATCTCGCCGTGCATCCTCCCGGTGCTGCCGGTCATCTTCCTCACCGGAGGCGCTCAGTCCGCGCGCTTCGAGGGGGATGCCACGACCATCCCCGCCCGCCGCAGCCGCCCTTACCTCGTCATCGCGGGGCTGGTCACGAGTTTCACCCTCGTCACCCTCGCCGGCTCGCTGCTGCTCGGGGCGCTGAACCTGCCGCAGGACGTCATCCGCTGGGTGGGGATCGCAGTGCTCGTGCTGATCGGTGTCGGATTGCTGGTTCCTCGGGTCGAGCAGCTGCTCGAGAAGCCTTTTCAATGGCTGCCCCGCCGCGAAGTCGCCAACAGGGGGAGCGGCTTCGCGGTGGGGCTCGCGCTCGGCGCCGTGTTCGTGCCGTGCGCGGGACCGGTGCTGGCGGCGATCATCGTCGCCGGCGCGACCGGACAGGTCGGCGTGGACACCGTCGCTCTCACGGCATCCTTCGCCATCGGCGTCGCCCTGCCGCTGCTGGCCTTCGCGCTCGCCGGGCGCGGTCTCATCGAGCGGATCCGCGCGTTCCGCACCCGCGAGCGGGGCCTGCGCATCGCCGCCGGCGTCGCCATGCTCGCCCTCGCGGTGGGGCTCGTCTTCAACGTGCCGCAGCTGCTGCAGCGCCTCGTGCCCGACTACACCGCCGACCTGCAGCGGGACCTCACCGAGAACGAGGATGCCGCGCGCGCCCTCAACCTCGGCGGCATCGTCACCGACGAGAACCGCGAGCTCGACAACTGCACCAACGGCGCGACCGAGCTGGAGTCGTGCGGCACCGCCCCCGGCATCCGGGGGATCGAGGCGTGGCTGAACACGCCAGACGGCGCCGGCGTCGACCTGGCGGACCTGCGCGGCCAGGTGGTGCTCATCGACTTCTGGGCGTACTCGTGCATCAACTGCCAGCGCTCCATCCCGCACGTCGTCGCCTGGGACGACGCCTACCGCGACGCGGGGCTGCAGGTCATCGGCATCCATTCGCCGGAGTACGCCTTCGAGAAGGATGCCGCCAACGTCGCCGCCGGCACGGCGGACTTCGGCATCGAGTACCCGGTCGCCCTCGACAACTCGCTGTCGACGTGGACCAACTACCGCAACCGCTTCTGGCCCGCGCACTACCTGATCGACGCCGAGGGCACCGTGCGCCACATCTCCTTCGGCGAGGGCAACTACGCCGCCACCGAGGCGATGATCCGCGAGCTGCTGCACGACGCCGATGCGGATGCCACGCTGCCGCAGGCCACCGACGTCGCTGATCTGACGCCCGAGGAAGGGGCGACGACGCCCGAGACGTTCCTGGGCTCGGCGAAGGACGTCAACTACGGCGGCGAGGAGCGTTACCGCGCCGGGGTCCACGCGTTCGCGTACCCGGGGGATCAGCCCGACGACTCGTTCGCGCTCGAGGGCTCGTGGGATGTGCAGACCCAGTTCGTGACGCCGGTCGACGACGAGGGCGGCATCCGCCTGCGCTTCACGGGCGGCGAGGTGCGGATGGTGCTGGCCGGGGAGGGGCAGGTGCAGGTGCGCGTCGACGGCGAGCCGGCGTCGACCCTCGATGTCGGCGGCACCCCGAGGTCGTACCCGCTCGTCGAATCCGGCGACATCCGGCAGGGGGTCATCGAGGTCACGGTGCCGGCCGGCATCCAGGCGTATTCGTTCACCTTCGGGTGACGGCGAAACGCGGCGCGGACGAGGGGATTAGTGCATGCTGGAGTGGATGGTCATCGACGGCGTGGATGTACCGGAGGACGGACCGGCGCGCGACCACGCCGCCGACCTCCTCGTTCGTGTTGCCGCCGGGGACCAGGCCGCCTTCGCGCGGCTGTACGACATGCTGTCGCCCCGGGTGTTCGGCCTGATCGTGCGGGTGCTCGTCGACCGGTCGCAGAGTGAAGAGGTGCTGCAGGAGGTGTTCCTGGAGGTGTGGCAATCCGCCGGACGCTTCGCTCCGAACAAGGGGCAGGGAAGATCGTGGGTGCTGACGATGGCCCACCGACGCGCGGTGGACCGCGTGCGGGCGTCGCAGTCGAGTGCCGACCGCGACCGCCGAGCGGGCCTGCGTGACCTCGACGTCGCACACGACGATGTCGCCGATCAAGTGGAACTGAAGGTGGAGGGGCAGAAGGTGGCCAGTGCGCTGTCGACCCTCCCCATCGCGCAGCGCGAGGCGATCGTGCTCGCGTACTACGGCGGCTACAGCCAGAGTGAGATCGCCGTGATGGTGGGCGCGCCGCTCGGAACGGTCAAGACCCGCATGCGCGACGGGCTGTCGCGCCTGCGCGCCGCGATGGGGGTGACCCCATGAACGAGCAGGAGTTCGCCGAGCTCGCCGCCGGTCACGCGCTCAACGCGCTGTCGCACGAAGACGAGGCCCGGTACTGGGAGGCGCTCGCCGCCCACCCGGAATGGGAGCCCATCGTGCGAGCGGATGCCGCCACCGCCGCGGCCCTCGCCGACGGAGTGGAGCGCGTTGCGCCGCCGCTGACGGCGCGGTCGATGCTGCTGGTGCGTGTCGCGGCCCTCGCGCGGGAGCAGGGGGCGGTGGGTGGTGACGGCGGCGCGGTTGCGTGGGCCGGGGACGCGATGGCTGAGGCCGATGCCACGGACCTCGGCGACGCGGATGCCACGGACCTCGGCGACGCGGATGCCACGGACCTCGGCGACGCGGATGTGCCGGGGACGGATGCCACGGGCTTGGGTGACGCCGAGACAGCCGATGCTGATACGACGGATGCGGACGATGGGGACACGCCGACGCACGTCGCGGACGTTGTGCCCACCGATGTCGATGCGGCCGATTCCCCGGCGACGGGTACCGACGCGCCTGAGGCCGACGAGGCTGGGCCTGCCGGCGATGCGCCTGACAGCGGCGCGACGCAGGTGTTGGGCATGCCGCCGCCGCCGATTCCCGCCGCACCCCCTGTGCCTGCAACGGTTATTCCACCGGCTCCTCCCGCGCCGCCGGCCGCGGGGGAGGCCCCGGACGGTCCCCGTACCGACACGACTCCCACCACCATGACCGGACTCTTCCGGTGGGCCACGGTCGACACGTCGCCGGCGCCCGTGCAGCCGGCATCCAGTTCGGACGGCGTCGACGAGCCGCCGACCACGACCACGGTGCAGGCCGTGATGCGTCGGCGGTGGACGCGCGGACTGTTGGCGCTCGCCGCCTGCCTGACGCTGCTCGCAGGCGTCGGGTTCGGTGCCGGTGTGCTGCACACGTGGCTGAACCGGCCCGCCTCCGTCGTCGCGCTCGACGAGATCAACGACGCCCCCGACGCGCGGTCCGCCACGGTCGTGATGGAGGGCGGCCTGACGGCGACGGCGTACTGGTCCGCGGAGCGCGGCGAGGCGGTGCTGGTCTCTGAGGGGCTGCCGACCATCCCGGACGACGAGACGTTCGAGCTGTGGGTCATCCGTGATGACGAGCCCCTGTCCGCGGGCACCTTCGAGCCCGAGGCGGGCAGCAGGGCCACGACTGTCGTCGAGGGCGAGGTGCAGCCGGGGGACGTCATCGCGGTCACGGTGGAGCCGGCCGGGGGCGCGCCTGGCGGCATGCCCACGAGTGACCCCATCGTCGCGGTGCCGACGGCCTGAGCGGGGAGTGCCGGCCCGGTCCACGGGCCCGGCGGTACCCTGGATTGATGACCGATGACGCCGGGAACCCGTTCCACAAGCCCGTCCGGCGGCCCTCCGAGACCTTCGATCGGCGGTTCGCCGCCGACGATCCTGCCGAAGTGTCGCGGGTCGCGCATGCGACCGCGCACGCGCTGCTGACCCGGGTGCGCGAACAGCAGGACGCCGAGGTGGTGGAGCGGCTCATCGGGTTCACCGATCGTCACGGCATCCACGACATCGCCGAACTGTGGTCGCAGTCGCCTGCACGGTCGCTGCCGGGCGCGCTGTGGCGGCTGTACCTGCTGCAGCTGATGATCCACGACGATCCGCACACCGCGGCGCTGCTCTACGACCGCGGCCGACTGGCGAGCGTCACCGTCGATCCCGTTGTGGCGGGAGCGCCCACCCCGGCCGGGCCGGAGGAGCTGGTGACCCTCGTGGACACGATCCTGCGGGGGCTGTTCACCGGCGACTTCGCGGTCGCGCTGGAGCGGGCCGCGGCGTTCTGCCGCGTGCAGTCCAGCGGTGCGACGCACCTGGCCGATGACTACGAGGGCACCGAGTCGGACCGGGCGAGCGCCCTGACCACGCGCGCCCTGCGGCTGTCGACCTACGCCGGGGACCTGACGTCGTGCGCCGCCCTCTGGCGCCGCGACTCGCTGACCTGACTCCGCGGCACGCGCGCAACGGCCTGGAAAAGAAAAGTGCCGGGCCGCAGAACGCCTCTCGGCGCGAGGCCGCTCATGGCGGCGAAAGATGGAGCCCGGGGTTACTGCGGCCCGGCTGATCAAGTGTAACCGAGACCCGCAAGGGGGCATTCCCCTTCGCACGTCCTCTGTGGGCAACCCGACTTCCGCGCGCGCCGCCGGCACGCCTCCTCGGCAGGAATTCCGACGCGTAGGCTCGCCCCATGGCCTGGACCACCGCGCTCATGATCGACCCCTCCGCCGCTGACGATCCCCGCGACGACTTCGCGGCGACGTTCACCGTCATCGACCCGGCCGCGCCGGCCCTCAGCGTCGGCGAGCTCAGCACGCAGCGCGGCGACGGCATCTTCGAGTCCATCGGGGTGGTCGACGGGCATCCGCAAGAGGCCACCGCCCACCTCGAGCGGCTCGCCCACTCCGCCCGCATCTGCGATCTGCCTGCCCCCAACCTTTCGCAGTGGCGGCAGGCCATCGCCGAGGCCGCAGCCGCGTGCGGCCCGGGGGAGTCGGTGATCAAGCTCATCCTCAGCCGCGGCGTCGAGCACGGACCCGCGCCGACGGCGTGGGTCACGGCGGCACCGGCATCCGACTTCACCGCGGCGCGACGAGACGGCGTGCGCGTTGTCACCCTCGACCGCGGCTACGCCCTCGACCTGCCCTCACGCGCGCCGTGGCTGCTCCTCGGCGCGAAGACGCTTTCGTACGCGGTGAACATGGCTGCGATCCGCGAGGCCAAGCGCCGCGGGGCCGACGATGCCGTCTTCGTCACCTCCGACGGATTCGTGCTCGAGGCGCCCACCGCCTCGCTCATCCTCCGCCGCGGCGACACGTTCGTGACCCCCGCGGCGAACGGCGGCATCCTGCAGGGGACGACCCAGCTCAGCCTCTTCACGCACCTCGAGCAGCAGGGGTTCGCCACCGCGTACGAGACGATTCCCGTCGATCAGCTCGCAACGGCGGATGCCGCGTGGCTCGTCTCGAGCGTGCGACTGGCCGCGCCCATCACCGCGGTCGACGGCACGCCGCTGGCGGTGGACGCCGAGCTGACGGCATCCGCCAATCGGTATCTGCTGAGTCCGCGCGACTGAGGGCAGCCGCACCCCCCCGGGCTTACCCGAAGCGGCCGGAGACGTAGTCCTCGGTGGCCCTCTGCGACGGCGTGGTGAAGATGGTCGTGGTGTCGTCGTACTCGATGAGCTTGCCCGGCTTGCCGGTCCCCGCGATGTTGAAGAACGCGGTCTTGTCGGACACACGCGATGCCTGCTGCATGTTGTGCGTCACGATGACGATCGTGTACTCGGCCTTCAGTTCGTCGATGAGCTCCTCGATCGCGTACGTCGAGATGGGGTCCAGGGCCGAGCAGGGCTCGTCCATCAGCAGCACCTGCGGCGACACCGCGATCGCCCGCGCGATGCACAGACGCTGCTGCTGACCACCGGACAGGCCGGAACCGGGACGGTCCAGGCGGTCCTTGACCTCGTTCCAGAGGTTCGCGCCGCGCAGCGACTTCTCGACGAGGTCGTCGGCATCGGACTTCGAGATGCGCTTGTTGTTGAGCTTCACCCCGGCCAGCACGTTCTCCTTGATCGACATCGTGGGGAACGGGTTGGGCCGCTGGAAGACCATGCCCACCTGCCGGCGCACCAGCACCGGGTCGACGGTCGGGCCGTAGAGGTCGTCGCCGTCGAGCAGCACCTGGCCCTCGACGCGCGCGCCGGGGATCACCTCGTGCATGCGGTTGAGGGTGCGCAGGAACGTCGACTTGCCGCAGCCGGAGGGGCCGATGAATGCCGTGACGCTGCGGGGCTCGATTTCGAGGGAGACGCCCTCGACGGCGAGGAAATCGCCGTAGTACACGTTCAGGTCGTTGACTTCGATGCTCTTGGACAACTGTCTGGTTCCTTCAGGTCGGAAGAATGGGATGCCGCGTCAGCGGCTCATCTTGGGGGCGAACACCCGCGCGATGAGCCGCGCGATGAGGTTCAGCGCCATCACGGCGACGATCAGCACGAGGGCGCCGGCCCAGGCGCGGTCGACGTACGCGGAGCCCGGGATGCCCTGGTTCATGTACTGCGTGTAGACGAACACCGGCAGCGACGCCATGCGGCCGTCGAAGAGGTTGTAGTTCATCGACGTCGCCATGCCGGCGGTGATCAGCAGCGGTGCGGTCTCGCCGATCACGCGCGAGATCGACAGCATGATGCCGGTCGTGATGCCGGCGATGGAGGTGGGGAGCACCACCTTGACGATGGTCAGCCACTTCGGCACGCCCAGCGCGTAGGCCGCCTCGCGCAGCTCGTTGGGGACGAGGCGCAGCATCTCCTCGGTGGAGCGGACGACGACCGGGATCATCAGCACCGACAGCGCCACCGCTCCCATGATCCCCATCCGCACGCCCGGGCCGAAGAACAGCGCGAACAGGGCGAATGCGAACAGGCCGGCGACGATCGAGGGGATGCCGGTCATCACGTCGACGAGGAACGTGATGCCCCGGGCGAGACGCTTTCCGGCGCCGTACTCGATGAGGTAGATCGCCGTGAACAGGCCGATCGGGATCGAGATGGCCGCCGCGGCGAGGGTGATCAGCAGCGTGCCCACGATGGCGTGCAGCGCGCCGCCGCCCTCGCCGACGACGTTGCGCATCGAGTGCGTGAAGAACTCCGCCGACAGTCCCGCGACGCCGTTGGAGATCACGGTGATGGCCACCGACACCAGCGGCACCATCGCGACGAGGAACGCCGCCGTCACCACACCGGTGACCAGGCGGTCCATGCCCTTTCGGGGACCCTCGATGACCGTCGAGATCGTGGTGCTGAGTGCGAGGTAGACCAGGGCCGTGACGACGGCCCAGCCGGCGATGTTGAAGTCGGAGTCGCCCGCGATTGCGATGACGGCGAACAGCAGGGCGACGCCGGCGGCGGATGCGGCGAGCATCGCCCACGGCGCCCAGCGCGGCAGGCGCCCGCTGGTCAGCCGCAGCGCGGCGGGTGCCGACGCCGGGGAGGGCGTCGCGGAGGGAGCGGGAGAGGTGGTGACGGTCATCAGTTGGCCCCCGAGAATTCCTTGCGACGGTTGACGACCCACCGCGCCAGCGCGTTGACGGCGAACGTGACCACGAAGAGGATCAGGCCGGTCGCGATGAGCACGTTGACGTTGGTGCCGTACGACTCGGGGAAGGTGAGGGCGATGTTGGCGGGGATGGTGCTGGGGTTCGACGGGGTGAACAGGCGGAAGGTCACCACGCCGGTGGCCGAGAGGACCATGGCGACGGCCATGGTCTCGCCGAGCGCACGGCCGAGCCCGAGCATGGATGCCGAGACGATGCCGGAGCGGCCGAAGGGGAAGACGGCCATGCGGATCATCTCCCAGCGGGTGGCGCCCAGCGCGAGGGCGGCCTCTTCATGCAGACGCGGGGTCTGCAGGAAGATCTCGCGGCAGATCGCGGTGATGATCGGAACGATCATGACGGCGAGCACGATCGCGGCGGTGAAGATGGTGCGTCCGGTCTGCGAGACGGGGCCGGCGAAGAGGGGGAACCAGCCCGCGTTGGTGACGAGCCAGTCGTATACCGGCTGCACCGTGGGGGCGAGCACGAGGATGCCCCAAAGGCCATAGACGACCGACGGCACGGCGGCGAGCAGGTCGACGATGTAGCCGAGGGCCGCGGCGAGGCGGCGGGGGGCGTAGTGCGAGATGAAGAGGGCCACCGACACAGACAGCGGCACCGCGATGACCAGCGCCAGGAACGACGCCCAGATGGTGCCGAACGCGAGCGGCCACACATAGTCCCAGAAGTTGGTCTGCAGCAGCGAGGCATTCTCGCTGGTGGCCGTCATGCCGGGGATCGACTGCACGATGAGGAAGATCGCGACGGCGGCCAGCGTCGCGAGGATCATCGATCCGGCGAAGAGCGCGGTGCCCGAGAACCAGCGGTCGCCCGCGCGCTGCGGAGGCTTGCGGGTCGTGGCCGGGTCGGCCGGGGCGGTGGTGGTGGTCATGGGGTCCTGTTCTCGGGTGCGGAGAGCGGGGTGCGGCCCGGCCCCGAACGCGCCGGGGCTGGGCGGAGGACAGTCACTCGGTGACGATGAGGTCGATGGCGGCGTTGATCTGGTCGCGCAGCGCGTCCGAGATGGGCGCGTTGCCGGCGCTGGCGGCAGCGGCATCCTGCCCCTCGGGGCTCGCGATGTACTCCAGGAAGCCCTTGACGATCGGGGCGGCCGGGACGTTCACGTAGTCGGCGCACGCGATCATGTAGCTGATCAGCACGATGGGGTAGACCCCGGCGGCATCCGTCGTCCGGTCGAGGGCGATGGCGAGGTCGCCGTCGGGGCGGCCCTCCTCGAACGGGGAGACGTCGACAGCGGCGGCGGCCGCGTCGGGGGAGTACTCGACGAACTCGTCGCCGACCTTGATCGCGGCGGTCGACAGGCCTTCCTCGCTGGCGCGGGAGGCGTCGGCGTATCCGATGGTGCCGTTGCCGGCGGTGACCGAGGAGATGATGCCCGAGGTTCCCTGACCCGCTTCGTTCGCGCCGTCGGTGTCGGGCCAGACGCCGTCGGGCTCCCAGGTCCAGACGGCCGGGGCGGCCTGGTGGAGGTAGTCGGTGAAGTTCTCGGTCGTGCCGGAGTCGTCGGCGCGGTGCACGACGGTCACGGGAACGTCGGGAAGCGTGACGTCGGGGTTGAGCGCGGCGATGGCCGGGTCGCTCCAGTTCGTGATCTTGCCGGAGAACAGGCCCGCGAGGGTCGTGGCATCCAGGTCGAGGGCGTCGACGCCTTCGACGTTGAAGACGATGGCGATGGGGGAGATGTAGGTCGGCAGCTGCAGGATGTCGGAACCGTCGGTGCAGCCGGCGAAGGTGCCCTCGAGCTCTTCGGTGGTGAAGGGGCGGTCGGATCCGGCGAACGCGACGGCGCCTGCCTGGAACGATTCGCGGCCGGCGCCGGAGCCCGCGGAGTCGTAGGTGACCTCGACGTCGGGGTTGGCGGTCTGGAACCCCGCGGTCCAGGCCTGGACGGCGACCTCCTGCGACGATGCGCCGGCGCCGGCGATCGTGCCGGACAGATCGCTGTCGCTGGGTGGGAGGTTGCGTTCGTTGACCGCGCAGCCGGTGAGGGTGAGTGCGGCCACGGCGGTCAGCGCGCCGATCCGGGCGAAACGGGGGAGCTTCACTGTGATCCTTCGGTGTCGCGGGAGCCCTGGGGGCAGGCCCGCTGACGATAGAGAGCAACTCTTACGAGAGTGCGCTCTTCAAGTGAACGAAAGGTGAACAGCCCCTCGCTCGCGAGTGAGTATTCGACGCGCCGAGTGAGTATTCGCGCTGCCGAGTGAGTACTCACCGCGAATACTCACTCGAGACCGCGAATACTCACTCGCGACCACGAATACTCACTCGCGAGCGGCGGCGGCGGCGGGCTACCGGGAGGGGTTCGGGACGTGCGTCTCGATCGCCACGATGCCGGAACCCGGGTTCGTCGCGGACAGGTGCACGACCGAGAAGGCCGCGACCTCCAGCGCCGACGCGCTTCCCAGGTACGAGCCCCGCATCGTCCCCGTCGCCAGCGCGATCTCGGTGAGGATCTCCGGCAGCACCGGACCGTGACTGCACAGCACCGCGGCCTTGCGCGCCCGCACCCGCTCGCCCACCACGGTGCGCGCGTCGGAGCGGCCCTCTTCCCAGGCATCCTGACTGATCAGCGGGGTCAGCTCCACGCGCCGCTCGAGCGCGGCCGCCAGTGGCGCCACCGTGGCCGTGCACCGCTCCGCGGGGCTGGTGACGATGCGCCGCACCCCGAACGACGACAGCGGGCCCACCAGGGCCGCCGCCTGCCGCGTGCCCTTGGTCGACAGCGGCCGCTTGGCGTCGGCCTTCTTCCACTCGTCCCGCGACACCGCCTTGGCGTGACGCAGCACGATGAGGGGGAACGTCTCCAGCACCCCGTCGTCGACGAACCGCGCGAAGCCGTCGAGGATCTCGATGTCGACGGGGTAGCTCAGCCGCGCGCGCGCCTTCTTGAGGCTCACCCACTCGAGCGCCGCGATCTCCTTGTTCGGCACGAACGTCGACGCGCGGATCGCGGCCTCGGTCGCCTGCGCCGACCAGTAGTGCACGATCTTCTGCTTCTTGCTGGGCAGCCGGTACCGAGACACGCCCAGGGCGACGCCCAGGGAGACTCGGATGCCGGTCTCCTCATGGATCTCGCGCACCGCTGTCTCGGCCAGCGTCTCGCCGGGGTCGACCTTGCCCTTCGGGAGGGTGACGTCGCGGTATCGCGTGCGGTGGATCAGCAGCACGCGCAGCTTGCCGTCGACGACGCGCCAGACGACGCCGCCCGCCGCGTAGACGGCGAGGTCGGTCATCGCACCGCCCGCACGCGCCGACGCCGCTGCACTGCCGCCATGGTCTTGTCCTGCAGGTCCGCCAGCGGCTTGCCCTTCGCGTCGAGGTGGTGCCGGGTCCATTCGCCCTCGGGCCCGAGGTGCCACGAGCTGGTGCGCTCGCTCATCGCGAGGTCGAACAGGTCGATGAGCTCCTTGATGTGGGCGGGCTGGGTCACCCGCACCAGGGCCTCGACGCGCCGGTCGAGGTTGCGGTGCATCATGTCGGCGCTGCCGATGAACACCTGCGGGTCACCGCCGCCCTCGAAGGCGAAGATGCGGGAGTGCTCGAGGTACCGACCGAGGATGCTGCGCACGGTGATGTTCTCGCTGACACCGTCGAGTCCCACCTTGAGCGAGCAGATGCCGCGCACCCACACGTCGACCTTCACGCCTGCCTGGCTGGCGCGGTACAGCGCGTCGATGATCTGCTCGTCGACCATCGAGTTGACCTTGATGCGCACCGACGCGGGCTTGCCCTCCAGGGCGTTGCGCCGCTCGGCGTCGATGAGTCGCAGCAGACCCTTGCGCAGGTGCAGCGGCGCAACGAGAAGGCGCTTGAACTTCTTCTCGATCGCGTAGCCGCTCAGCTCGTTGAACAGGCGGGTGAGGTCTCGGCCCACCTGCTCGTCGATCGTGAACAGCCCGAAGTCCTCGTAGAGGCGGCTGGTCTTGGGGTTGTAGTTGCCGGTGCCGATGTGGCTGTAGCTGCGCAGCGCCCCGTCTTCCTGACGGATCACGTGCAGCAGCTTGCAGTGCGTCTTCAGCCCCACGAGGCCATAGACGACGTGCACGCCGGCTTTCTCGAGCTTGCGCGCCCAGACGATGTTGGCGGCCTCGTCGAAGCGGGCCTTCACCTCGACGAGCACCAGCACCTGCTTGCCCGCCTCGGCTGCGTCGATGAGTGCCTTCACGATGGGGCTGTCGCCCGACGTGCGGTAGAGGGTCTGCTTGATGGCGAGCACGTACGGGTCCTTGGCCGCCTGCTCGAGGAACGCCTGCACGCTGGTGGTGAACGACTCGTACGGGTGGTGCACCAGCACGTCGCCCTTGCGGATCGCGGCGAACAGGTCGGTGCGGCCGTTCTGCTCGATCGGCTGGAAGGCCGGTGCCGTGGTGGGCACGTGGGGCGGGTAGTGCAGCTCCGGCCGGTCGATGCGGGCGAGGTCGAACAGGCCCCGCAGGTCGAGCGGGCCGGGGAGGCGGTAGACCTCCTGCTGGGTGATGCCGAGCTCGTTGATGAGCAGGTCCAGCGTCAGGTCGTCCATGTCGTCGCCGACTTCGAGGCGGATCGGCGGCCCGAACCGCCGGCGCAGCAGCTCGGCCTCGAGCGCCTGGATGAGGTTCTCGGTCTCGTCCTCCTCGATGACCACGTCCTCATTGCGGGTGAGGCGGAAGGCGTGATGGTCGAGGATCTCCATGCCCGGGAAGAGATCCTTGAGGTTGTGGGCGATGAGGTCTTCGAGCGGGATGTAGCGCACCGTCTCGCCGTCGCTGCGCACCGGCACGAAGCGGGGGAGCATGGGCGGCACCTTCAGGCGCGCGAACTCCTGGCGACCCGTGCGGGCGTTGCGGATGCGGATGGCGAGGTTCAGCGACAGCCCCGAGATGTACGGGAAGGGGTGGGCCGGGTCCACGGCCAGCGGCATGAGCACGGGGAAGACCTGCCCCTGGAAGTACTCGTACAGGAGCGTCCGCTCCTCGTCGCTGAGGTCGTGCCACGTCACGATGTCGATGCCGACTTCGGACAGCGCCGGACGCACGAGCGTCGTCCACGCGTCGGCGTGACGCAGCTGCAGCGCGTGCGCCTCGGCCGAGATGTCGCCGAGCACGTCCTGCGGGGAGCGGCCCACGTTGGTGGGCACGGCCAGCCCGGTGACGATGCGGCGCTTGAGGCCGGCGACGCGCACCATGAAGAACTCGTCGAGGTTGCTGGCGAAGATCGCCAGGAAGTTCGCGCGCTCGAGAACCGGCAGCGCGGGGTCCTCCGCGAGCTCCAGCACGCGGCGGTTGAACGCCAGCCAGCTGAGCTCGCGGTCGAGGTACCGGTTCTCCGGCAGTCGTGAATCGTACGTCTCGACGGCCTGGTCGAAGTCGTCGTCGTCGGCGTCGCCCAGACCGGCGTCGAGTGCTTCGGTGTGGATCATCAGCCCATCATGTCAGGGCCTCGCGGCGGGGGAGTGAACGGATGCCGATCCGTTCAGGCCTGCGATCGTTCGCGGGGCGTCGGGACCTGCTCGTCGTCCTCGTACACGTTGAAGCGGTACCCCACGTTGCGCACCGTGCCGATGAGCTGCTCGAGGTCGCCGAGCTTGGCGCGCAGGCGCCGCACGTGCACATCGACGGTGCGGGTGCCGCCGAAGTAGTCGTAGCCCCAGACCTCGCTGAGCAGCTGCTCGCGCGTGAACACCCGCGAGGGGTGCGTGGCGAAGAAGTGCAGCAGCTGGAACTCCTTGTACGTGAGGTCCAGCGGCTTGCCGTGGACCTTCGCGGAGTACGAGGACTCGTCGATCGTGATGCCCGAGGTCTGGATGCGCGTGGAGACCTGCTCCGCCGACTGGCGGCCGACGGCGAGGCGCACCCGGGCGTCGACTTCGGCGGGACCGGCGGAGACGAGGATGACGTCGTCGATGCCCCAGTCGGTCGACACCGCAGTGAGCCCGCCCTCGGTCACGACGAGCACGAGCGGCGCGTCGAGCCCCGTGGTCGTGAGGATCTTGCACAGCGACTTCGCGCCCACGAGGTCGAAGCGGGCGTCGATGAAGATGACGTCGGCGCTGGGGGCATTCACCAGCTGTGCGGGCTCGGCGGGAATCTGGCGCACGCGGTGGCTCAGAAGTTCGAGCGCGGGCAACGGCGGAGTGCCGCCGGGCGCGGAGCTTAGAACGAGAAGCTGGGCCAAAAGGGGATCCTCCCAGGCGCGGCGGGCCGCGTCGTGCCCACCATCCTAGGGCGCGGTGCCGTCCCTGCTGGCACCGCTCCCGCACGAGCGGCGGCGGGTGCGTAACAATGGGTCCATGACCATTCCCGAGCTGGCACCGCGGCGCACCTTCGGCGGCATCGTCGCCGTGTGGGTCGTCGCCGCCGTCGCGGCCGTTCTCATCGGCGTGTTCGCTCCGGCTGAGTGGCGAGCCCCGTGGGTGACCGTGGCGCTGGGTGGATGCCTCGTGCTCTCGTTCGCGGTGCAGCTGGCCTACGGCCGGTCGCAGAACTTCACGCAGCGCATGGCCGCCAGCATTCTCGGCGCGCTCGTCGTGATGGGGGTCATCGGGTTCGGATTCGGTCTGGCCACCCTCGTTCCGGCGTAGAGTGGGCACCATGGATCTCTTCGCCCTCGAGATGTTCTTCGTCGGGTTGCTCGGCCTCGCCGGGCTCGCGATCGCTTTCGTGTCGGCCGTGGTCGTCAAGAACCTCTACCGCGGCCAGCGCTGACGGCGGCTCCGTGATCGAGCTGCCGACCGACCTCCCCGCGGACCTCGTCCCGCTGTCATGGCTGCTCGGGGTCTGGGAAGGCACCGGGGTCATCGACTACGAGACCGCCGACGGGCAGCGCTTCGAGGGTGAGTTCTCGCACCGCGTGAGCTTCAGTCACGACGGCGGCGACTACCTCAACTACTCCGGCCAGGCGCGCCTGCTCACCGAGCCGCAGACGCCGCTGGTCGCCGAGACCGGCTTCTGGCGCCTGGGCCGGCCGGCCACCGCCGCCGACGCCGGGCCCGGGCTGCTGCCGGCGACAGCCGAGGCGCAGACCCGCACCGTCGACGACGTCGAGGCGCTGCGCACCCCCGAGGGCGGTTTCGGCATCGAGGTCGCCCTCGTGCATGCCGACGGCGTGAGTGAGCTCTACATCGGGCAGGTGCGCGGCCCCCGCATCGACATCGCGACGGATGCCGTGATGCGCTCGGCATCCACCAAGCCCTACGCCGCCGCGACGCGCATGTACGGGCTCGTCGACAACCACCTGCTGTGGGCGTGGGACATCGCCGCCCTCGGCTCCCCGTTGGCTTCGCACGCTTCGGCCCGCCTGGCGCGGGTGCAGTGATGACCGACCCGTTCCTCTCGGTGCCCGCCGCCGTCGTCGACGACGGCCGGCTGCTGCACGTCGGCACCCCCGCCACCGAGCAGCGCGCTCTCGCCGCCGGCAACGCCCTCGCGCCGCTCGGTGACCGTGCCGTGCTGGCCGTGACCGGCGAAGACCGCCTGTCGTGGCTCGACTCGCTCTCGTCTCAGGCGCTCACGGGCCTTGCCGCCGGAGCGAGCACCGAGCTGCTCATCCTCGATCCCCACGGTCACGTGGAGCACGCGGCATCCGTCGTCGACGACGGCGAGACCACCTGGCTCATCGTCGACCGCGCCGACGCGGCGGGCTTGCTCGCCTGGCTCACCCGCATGCGGTTCCGCCTGCGGGTCGCCCCGCGCGACGCGTCGGACGAGGTCGCCGTCGTGGGCGGCACCGCCGACGCGGTGGCGCGCGAGCTCCCCGACGCCGTGACGGTGTGGGCGGACCCCTGGCCCGGTGTCGCCGCAGGCGGCTGGGGTTACGCGCCGGCCGATCCGCACCCGGGCGCCGAACGGGACTGGAGCGAGGCCATCGTGCCCCGCCCGGTGCTCGAGCGTCTGGCGCAGGCGGCGAAGGACGGTCAGCTGGCCCTCGCCGGCACCCTGGCCGCCGACGCCCTGCGCATCGCCGCATGGCGGCCGCGCGCCGCGAACGAGGCGGGGGAGCGCACGCTTCCCCACGAGGCGGACTGGATGCGCACCGCCGTGCACCTCGACAAGGGCTGCTACCGCGGCCAGGAGACCGTCGCCAAGGTGCACAACCTCGGTCACCCGCCCCGCCGCCTGGTCGCCCTGCAGCTCGACGGCAGCGACGCCCTCATGCCCGAGGTCGGCGCGGCCGTGCGCCGCGACGGCGACGCCGTCGGCGAGGTCACCTCGGTGGCGCGCCACTTCGAAGAGGGCCCGATCGCGCTGGCGTTCGTGAAGCGCTCGGTGCCGGTGGATGCCACGCTGACGGTCGACACCGACGGGGGCGCCGTGGCCGCCGCCCAGGAGACCATCGTGCCGCCCGACGCCGGCGCCACCGCGTCGATCCCGCGTCTGCCCCGGCTTTCGCGTCGGCGCTGAGTCCGGGCCCGACGGTCCGCCGCACGGTCACCCAGCCCCGACGGCCCCCGCCGTCAGCCCGGTGCCACCGCGCTCCAGGGCACCGTGACCTCGCCCAGCCGCCACCGTGCGGGCGTGCGCAGCGGCCAGCCGGCATCGACCATGCCCTCCAGAGCGGTGCGCCACCGGTGCACCGGCCCGAAGGGTGAGACGACCGCGGCCTGACCCCACTGCGTGTCGAGGGCGCGCAGAAAATCGTGCACGCGCTCGCCGGGGATGTTGCGGTGGATGAGTGCCTTCGGCAGGCGCTCGGCCGCGATGGAGGGTGTCTGCAACGCGCTCAGCCGCAGCGACAGGGTGAGCGAGCGCGGCGCGGCATCCGCTCCGACCTCCACCCAGGTGCAGACGCGCCCGATCTCGTCGCAGGTGCCCTCGACGAGCATGCCGCCGGGCGCCAGCCGCGCCGTCATGCGCTGCCAGGCAGCGGCAACGTCTTCTTCGCCGTACTGGCGCAGCACGTTGAACGCCCGCACGACGGTGGGGGCACGCGGCGCCGGCACTTCGAACCCGCCGCGCGCGAAGGACACCCGCGCGTCGGGGGAGAAGCCGGTGCCGCCCCGTCGCAGTTCGGCCAGCTGCGCGTTCGCCCGCGCGACGCGCGCCGGATCGATCTCGAGCCCGAGCACCTCGACGTCGGCCCGCGCGGAGCGCAGCCGCGCCTCGAGCTCGAACGCGGTCACGCCGCTCGCGCCGTATCCGAGGTCGACCACGAGGGGATCGGCGGATGCCGCGCGGAGCGCAGGATGACGGGCGATCCAGCGATCGACCCGGCGCAGCCGATTGGTGTTGGTCGTGCCACGCGTGATCTGCCCTATCGGGGAGGGCGTCATACCTCAATGATGCCAGGGGTGCGCTGGGGGCCCGCCGAGTAGGATCGAAGCATGAGTGAGTCGCACACCCTGATCCTCCTCCGCCACGGCCAGAGCGAGTGGAACGAGCTGAACCTCTTCACCGGGTGGGTCGATGTCCGCCTGACCGAGCAGGGCAAGGCCGAGGCCGAACGCGGCGGCCGGCTGATGGCCGAGGCCGACGTGCTGCCCGACATCCTGCACACCTCGGTGCTCAGCCGCGCGATCCAGACCGCGAACATCGCCCTCGATTCCGCCGACCGGCTGTGGATTCCGGTGAAGCGGTCGTGGCGTCTGAACGAACGCCACTACGGCGCGCTGCAGGGCAAGGACAAGGCGCAGACGCTCGCCGAGTACGGCCAGGAGCAGTTCATGCTCTGGCGCCGTTCGTTCGACGTGCCGCCGCCGCCGCTGGCCGCCGACGACGAGTACAGCCAGGTCGGTGACCCGCGCTACGTCGGCATCGACGGCGAGGTGCCCGCCACCGAGTCGCTGAAGCTCGTGATCGACCGCATGCTGCCGTACTGGCAGAACGACATCGTGCCCGACCTGCAGGCCGGCAAGACGGTGCTCGTCACCGCCCACGGCAACTCGCTGCGAGGGCTCGTGAAGCACCTCGAGGGCATCAGCGACGAGGACATCGCGCAGCTGAACATCCCCACCGGCATTCCGCTGGTCTACCGCCTCGGCGCCGACATGATGCCGCTGGAGCCCGGACGCTACCTCGACCCCGAGGCCGCCGCCGCGGGAGCCGCCGCCGTGGCCGCGCAGGGCAAGAAGTAACGCGTCACGCACGAAGAGAGGGGCGGATGCCACTGGCATCCGCCCCTCTTCGCGTATGAGGTCAGGCGTCCAGCTGGGCGCGCAGCACCATCTCGGGGTCGGCCGACCAGTCGCCGGTGGCGAGGTACAGCACCTTCTTGGCCACCGACTCGGCGTGGTCGGCGAAACGCTCGTGGTAGCGGCTCGCAAGGGTGGCATCCACTGTCGCGGCCGCCTCGCCCTGCCAGTTGTCGCCGAGCACCTTCTCGAAGACCGAGATGTGCAGGTCGTCGAGCTTGTCCTCCGCGACGCGGATCTGCTCGACCAGCGACAGATCCTCGGTGCGCAGCAGTTCGGTGAGCAGCCGCGCTACGCGCACGTCGAGCTCGCCCATCTTCGTGAACGTGTTCTTGAGACCGCGCGGGATCGCCCGCTCGGGAAAGCGCATGCGGGTGAGCTGGGCGATGTGCTCGGCGATGTCGCCCATGCGCTCGAGAGAGGCGGAGACGCGCAGCGCCGCTACGACGATGCGCAGGTCGCGTGCGACCGGCTGCTGACGGGCGAGGATCTGGATCGCGAGCTCGTCGAGCTCGATGGCCTTGTCGTCGATGATCTGGTCGGCCTCGATGACCTCTTCGGCCAGTCCCACGTCGCTCGTTCCGAACGCGCGGGTGGCCTTCTCGATGGCCACCGCGACGAGCTCGGCGATCTCGACCAGTCGGCCCTGCACGTCCTCGAGGGACTGGTGGAACACTTCGCGCATGGGGCACCTTCCTTTTCGCGGGGCACAGCACCGCTTCGTCCTCGCGGCTCGGCATGATTCGCAAGCCCGGCGATTCTGTTCGGCGAAGGTTAACGAACGGTGCCGCCCGAGTGAATAGTATCCCGCGCCGCCCCGGCTCGGCCGCAACTGGACGCTTATGCCGGCACCGCCCGTTTACGCTGGAGCCATGGATTCGACGCAGCTGGCGCTGCTCGCCCTGCTTGCCGGCATGCTCGTGGGCGTCTCGTTCGCTCTGCTGATCGCGCTGGCGCTGCGCGCACGGGACCGAGCGCTGGCGCACGACTCGTCGCATCTGCCCGACGGCCTGCGTGCCGTGCTGGAGGGCATGGAGGATCCCGCGGCGGTCGTCGACGCCTCGGCGACCGTGGTCGCGGCATCGGGTGCCGCGGAGCTGTTCGGCATGCAGGAAGGCGCGGTGCTGCCCAGTCAGGCGCTGCGGGCCCTCGTCCGCACCGCCCGCGCGAGCGAGCGCCCCGCCACCGAGACCCTGCGGCTGGAGCGCGACGCCAGCATCGCGCGGACGCGCCTGGTGACCGCACGCGCGTACCCCGTCACGCCCCGGCTCGTGCTGCTGGTGGTGCGCGACATCACCGAGCGCGAGCGCGTGGAGGAGATGCGGCGGGATTTCGTGACCAACACCAGTCACGAGCTGAAGACGCCCGTCGGCGCGATCATGCTGCTGTCGGAGGCGATCGAGTCGGCCGCCGACGACCCGGAGCAGGTGCGTACCTTCGCCGGTCGTCTGCACGCGGAGGCGCAGCGACTCAGTCGGCTGACCGGGCGGATCATGCACCTCTCGCGCCTGCAGGCGGCCGATGACCTGGCAGAGGTGCGCGACGTCTCGATCGATCAGATCGTCGCGTCGGCGGTCGAGGCCCATGAGACGCAGGCGGATGCCGCGGGCGTGGAACTCGTGCGTGGCGGCGACCGCGGCCTGTACGTGCGCGGCGACGCGCAGATCCTCGGCGAAGCCGTCGGAAACCTCATCGCCAACGCCATCGCCTACTCCCCGGCGGGGTCCCGCGTGGGCGTCGGCGTCAGGGGCACGGACGGCGTGGTCGAGATCGCCGTCACCGACCGCGGGATCGGCATCGCCGAGAGCGAGCAGCAGCGGGTGTTCGAGCGGTTCTACCGCGCCGACCAGGCCCGCTCACGCCAGACCGGCGGCACCGGGCTGGGGCTCGCCATCGTCAAGCACGCCGCCCACCGCCACGGCGGGGACGTGCGCCTGTGGTCGCAGCCCGGACAGGGATCGACCTTCACGATCCGCCTTCCGCGCGCCAGTGGACCGGACACCGACGCCCTGCGCGGCGACGAACGGCCAGGCAAGAAGAAGTCCCGCATCAAGCCCAGCCGCGCCACCGCGGCGGTTCCGAACGGAGAGCCCCGATGACCCGCGTGCTGATCGTCGAGGACGAGCCGGATCTCGCCGACCCCCTGGCCTACCTGCTGCGGCGCGAGGGGTTCGACGTCGAGATCGCGGCGGACGGACCGACGGCGCTGCGGATGTTCGGCGCGAACGGTGCGGACATCATCCTGCTCGACCTCATGCTTCCGGGCATGCCGGGCACGGAGGTGTGCCGCCAGATCCGGTCGACCTCGACCGTGCCGATCATCATGCTGACGGCCAAGGACTCCGAAGTCGACATCGTCGTGGGGCTCGAGCTCGGCGCGGACGACTACGTCACGAAGCCGTACTCATCGCGCCAGCTGCTCGCCCGCATGCGTGCCGTGCTGCGGCGCAGCGCACCGGTCGACGATCACCAGGACGAGCGGGTGCTCACCGGCGGGCGGGTGTCGCTCGACATCGACCGTCACGCTGTGAGCGTCGACGGCACCGAGATCAGCATGCCGCTGAAGGAGTTCGAGCTGCTCGAACTGCTCATGCGCAACGCCGGCCGGGTGCTGACGCGCGGCCAGCTGATCGACCGGGTGTGGGGAAGCGACTACTACGGCGACACCAAGACGCTCGACGTGCACATCAAGCGCATCAGGTCGCGCATCGAGGAGAACCCGAGCGAACCGGTCATGCTCGTGACCGTTCGCGGACTGGGTTACCGCTTCGAAGCATGACGCGCCCCGCGCGGCGGGGCCGCAGGGGGAGGGGCGTGCTCAGTCCTCGATGAGTTCTTCTTCGACCGGCTCGAACTCGGTGTAGTACGGCAGCGCGCCGTCGAGCACGGGGATCTCGGCGACGGTGCCGGACTCCATGCCCGTCTGGAAGGCCATCGGCACGGTGGCGCCGGCGGGAACGCCGAGGTCGGTGAACAGGATCGGCTCGACATCGACGCCCAGGCTGACGCTCTCACCGGCGGCGAGCTCGATGATCTCCGCCTCGCCGTTCTGCACCGCGACGGTGATCTCCTGCGGCTCGAGGGAGGTGTTGACGAACGCGGCGATGAAGTTGCCGGCGGAGCCGTCTTCGTTCGCGATGACCATCGCGTTGAGCACGTCGACCGGTCCCGGAGCGGGAACGTTGACCCCGTCAGACGGGGAGTAGGCGATCGTGGTCGCCTGAGGGGCGAGCATGTTGCAACCGGTCGCTCCCACGACGACGGCGGCACCCAGAGCGAGCGACGCGAGCAGGCGCGATTTCACGGTTCCTCCCGGAGAAGCAGACGACATCCTGAGCAGTCTACGCGGTGCGCCGCCGCGATCCGGGACGGTGCAGTCGCCGCAGGCCGGCGAACCTTAGCGTATGTCGCCTGTGGTATTCTGGAGGTTGCCGAAAGGACACAACTGCATGCTTTTTGAGGTTGGCGAGACGGTTGTCTACCCGCACCACGGGGCCGCAACGATCATCGAAGTCAAAGAACGGGTGATCAAGGGCGAGACGAAGAAGTATCTCAAGCTGAACGTCACGCAAGGCGATCTGATCATCGAGGTGCCGGCGGAGAACGTCGATCTGGTGGGCGTCCGTGACGTCATCGGCCAAGAGGGACTGGACCGCGTCTTCGAGGTGCTGCGTGCACCCTTCACCGAGGAGCCGACCAACTGGTCGCGCCGCTACAAGGCGAACCTCGAGAAGCTCGCGTCGGGCGACGTCATCAAGGTGAGCGAGGTCGTGCGCGACCTGTGGCGCCGTGACCAGGACCGCGGACTCTCTGCGGGTGAGAAGCGCATGCTCGCCAAGGCGCGCCAGATCCTCATCTCGGAGCTCGCGCTGGCGGAGAAGACCGACGAGGAGCGCGCGAGCGTCGTCCTCGACGAGGTGCTCGCCAGCTGAGCCCGGCCCAACGCATCGCCGGGTAGGTTCGAGGCGTGGACATCACGCCCGTTCCCCGTGTCGCCGTCATCGTCGTCGCCGCCGGATCCGGCACCCGTCTGGGTGCCGCGGATCCGAAGGCGTTCGTCGGGATCGATGAGCACACCATCCTGCGTCACTGCCTCGAAGGCGTCTTCGCCGCGACCAGCGCGCAGGTGATCGTCGTCGCCCCTCCCGGACGGGAGGGCGACGCGCAGACCGATGCCCTGGAAGCATCCGGCGATCGTCGGGACCTGGTGCATGTGGTCACGGGCGGCGCCACGCGCCAAGCATCGGTGGCGGCAGGTCTGCACGCGGTGTGGCCCGATGTCGAGGTCGTGCTCGTGCACGACGCCGCCCGCGCGCTCACCCCGCCGGCGGTGTTCGAACGCGTCATCGTGGCGGTCGACGCGGGCGCCGCGGGAGTCATTCCGGTGCTGCCCGTCATCGACACCCTGAAGCGGGTCGACGGCGCGCGCATCGTCGCGGGCGTCGACCGTGCCGAGCTGGCTGCCGCACAGACCCCACAGGGGTTCCGTCGTGACGTGCTGGATGCCGCATACGCGGCTGCCGAGGAGGAGTTCACCGATGACGCGGCGGTCGTGGCATCCGCCGGTCACGACGTGACCGTCGTCGACGGGTCGCAGCTCAGCTTCAAGATCACCACTCCCGCTGACCTCGAGCGCGCCCGCGCGCTGGTGTCGCCCGTCGCACCGGCGGCGAGCCGTCTGGACCCGCCGCAGCCCGCTGCGCGCGTGGGGGTCGGCACCGACGTGCACGCGGTCGGCGGCGACGGCACGCTGTGGCTCGCCGGTCTGGAGTGGCCGGGGGAGCAGCCGCTGTCGGGTCACTCCGACGGGGATGCCGTCGCCCACGCGATCGTCGATGCACTGCTGGCCGCGGCCGGGCTCGGCGACATCGGCACGCACTTCGGCACCGACCGGCCCGAGTACGCCGGCGCGCACGCCGACGCGTTCCTCGCGCGCACCCGCGCGCTGCTCGGCGAGGCCGGCTGGGCCGTCGGCAACGTCTCGGTGCAGGTGCAGGCGCGCCGCCCCCGCTTCGCGGATCGGCGTGCCGAGGCGGAGCAGGTTCTCTCGGCCGCCCTCGGCGGGGCGCCGGTCTCGGTGTCGGCGACGACCACCGACGGACTGGGCTTCACCGGCACCGGCGAAGGCGTGGCCGCGTTCGCGGTCGCGATGATCGTCCCGGCCTGAGCGGCGCGCGCGGTTACGGTCGCGGTCGCGCGGTTCCGGTGAGGTCGTGCGCGCGCGCTACCGCGGCAGCTCCCGCACGAAGTAGGTCGAGAGCGGGTCGTCGGTGTAGTCGCCGAATGGGCCGCAGGGGGTGAACCCCTCGCCGAGGTACAGTGCCCGTGCTGCGGCGAAGTCGGGCCCCGAGCCCGTCTCGAGCTGCAGGCGCAGGAGCCCCATGACGCGTGCCTCGGCCACGATATGGCGCAGCAGCGCCCGGGCCACGCCGCGTCGCAGGTGGGTCGAGGCGACCCGCATGGACTTGATCTCGCCATGGGTGGCATCCCGCCGCTGCAGTGCGCCCACGCCCGCGAGGTCGTCACCCTCCCAGGCGGACCACACGGTGATGTGCCGCTGCCGCAGCTGCTCGACGCCCAGTGCGTGCACGCTCTCGGTGGGGGTCTGCGCATGCATCGCGTCGAGGTGGGCCGCGATGAGGGCGCAGGTAGCCTCACCAGTGAGGTCGTCGGTGCGTATCTGCAGGGTCACGTGTCTCCTCAGCCTTCGACGGCGTATGGCGCGGGGTCTCGCGGGGCGCGGGAGCTCCAGGCCAGCAGCACCAGGCCCGCAACCAGCACGGCCAGCCCGAGCAGCGCCGGTGGGCTCAGGCGTTCGCCGAGCACGCCGATGCCCAGCAGCGACGCGGTCAGCGGCTCGGCCAGGGTGAGCGTGGCGGCGGTGGCGGCGGTGAGCCGCAGCAGCCCCCAGGTGAACAGCGTGTACGCGATGCCGACCGTCGCGAGCCCGAGCCACAGCGCCATCGCGAGCCCGTCGGGCGAGGCCAGCCACGTCAGGTCGGCGAACAGCAGCATGGCGAGGCCCCACGCGGCGCCGCCGAGCCCCATCGCCCCGCCGACGGCGAACGGGTCCCAGCCGGCATCCATCAGCCGCCGCTGCACGTTGGCCTGTACGGCGAAGGCGGCGCCCGCCGCGAGGGAGGCGACAAGCCCCGCGGGGTCGCTGCCGCCGGCGGCCGCGCCGCCCGCACCCAGCAGCACCACTCCCGTCGTCGCGAGCGCCGTCGCACCCAGCCATGCCCCCGAGGGGACACGGCGGGTCAATGCCCACTCGACGAGCCCCGCGATTACCGGGGCTGATCCCAGCGCGATCACGGTGCTGACGGCGACGCCGTTGCGCTCGGCGCCGAGGAAGAACAGCGGCTGATACAGCGCCAGGCAGGTGCCGGTGGCCGCCATCAGCAGCAGGGCGCGACGGTCGAGCACCGGCCGTGGGGCGGGGCGCGCGGAGGTGGCCGCGGCGCCGGCCGCGGTGCGGCGTCGCTGTCGCGCACCCAGCGAGAACGCGAGGGCCGCGAGCGCAGTGCCGCCGATCGTCAAGCGCACTGCCCCGACTGCCCAGGGGGTGCTGTCGTCGGGACCCAGCGCCTGCGCGGTGCCGGTCGTGCCGAAGAGCACGGCGGCGGCGAGGACGGCGAGAACGGGGAGCATCACGTCAGTTCTAGCGGACCCGCGTGTCGGGCTCGTGACGCGCGGGGCTGGCGCTGCCCCGAAACGGAACCCGCCGCGGCCGCGGCACCCAGCGCCGACGCGGATCTCAGGAACCGAGCGCCCTCGCCGGTAGGCTGGTGCAGTGAGCAATGGCGGTACGGGCGTGAAGCTCTATGACACGAAGGCGCAGGCACTGCGCGACTTCGTCCCCGCCGACCCCTCGAACGTCACCGTCTACGTCTGCGGACCCACCGTGCAATCCGGCCCGCACATCGGTCACCTGCGCGGCGCGCTGAGCTTCGACATCCTCCGCCGCTGGCTCGCCCACCGCTTCGGGCGGGTCACGTTGGTGCGCAACGTCACCGACATCGATGACAAGGTGCTCGCGAACGCGACCGAGAACGAGCCGTGGTGGGCGCTGGCGTACCGCATGGAGCTCGAGTTCTCCCGCGCGTACGCGACCATCGGCATCCTGCCCCCGACGTACGAGCCCCGGGCGACGGCATCCATCCCGCAGATGCTCGAGCTCATCGCCCGCCTCATCGACGCGGGCCACGCGTACCCCGCCGCCGGCGGCGACGTCTACTTCGACGTGCGCTCGTGGCCGTCGTACGGCGAGCTGACCCGCCAGTCGCTGGATGCCATGGAGCCGGCGGCCGACGCCGACCCCCGTGGCAAGCGCGACCCCCGCGACTTCGCGCTGTGGAAGGGCGCCAAGCCCGAGGAACCGGCGGATGCCGTATGGGAGTCGCCGTGGGGCCGTGGCCGCCCCGGTTGGCACATCGAGTGCTCCGCGATGTCGCGGCGCTACCTCGGTCCGTCGTTCGACATCCACGGCGGCGGCCTCGACCTGCGCTTCCCGCACCACGAGAACGAGTTGGCGCAGTCCACCGCCGCCGGCAACGCATTCGCGGGGTACTGGGTGCACAACGGCCTCGTGACCGTCGGCGACCAGAAGATGTCGAAGTCGCTCGGCAACTTCCTGCTGGCCGACGACGTGCTGCGCCAGTACGAGCCGCTCGTGGTGCGCTACGCGCTCGCCGCGGCGCACTACCGCTCGAACCTCGACATCACGTCGGCGTCGTTCGACGAGGCCGCCGCCGCGCTCGATCGCATCCGCACGTTCCAGACGCGCGCGGCCCGGGTGCTGGGTGCCGGCAGCTGGCTCACCGTGGCCGACCTGCCCGACGCCTTCGCCGCCGCGATGGACGACGACCTCGGGGTGCCGCAGGCACTGGCCGTCGTGCACGAGCACGTGCGGGCCGGAAACGCCGCCCTCGACGCCGACGACAGGGATGCCGCGGCGCGCGCCGCCGTGCAGGTGGGCCGGATGACCGGTCTGCTGGGGCTCAACCCCGAGGACCCGCAGTGGCGCACCGGCGACGGGGGAGTGGCGGCATCCGCGCTCGACGCGCTGGTGCAGACGATGATCACCCAGCGCGCTCAGGCGCGCATCGACAAGGACTGGCCTGCGGCCGACCGCATCAGAGATGCGATCGCGGCCGCAGGCATCACTCTGGAGGACACTCCGGACGGAACACATTGGAGTCTCAATGGCTAAGCCAGGGCGCCCCGGCGCAAGCAAGAGCGGCAAGAAGGGCCCTACCAAGGGCACCGGCGGAAAGAACAAGCGGTCCCTCGAGGGCCGCGGCCCGACCCCCAAGGCAGAAGAGCGCGCCTGGCACCCTGCGGGCAAGCGCAAGGCAGCAGCCGAGCGCTACGCCGCCGCAGGGGGCAAGGGCGCGCCCGGCCAGAAGCCCGCGCCGCAGCGCCGTGCGAAGAAGGAAGACGACACCGAGATCGTCACCGGTCGCAACTCGGTGCTCGAGGCGCTGCGCGCCAAGATCCCCGCGACGGCGTTCTACATCGCCCAGCGCGTGGAGATGGACGACCGCGTCAAGGAGATGCTGTCGATCGCGACCCACCGCGGCATCCCCGTGATGGAGGTCACTCGCCCGGAGCTGGACCGCATGGCCGGTTTCGACGGTGTGCACCAGGGCGTCGCGATCAAGGTGCCGCCGTACGAGTACGGGCACCCGCAGGACCTGCTGGAGCAGATCATCGACCGCGACCAGGTGCCGCTGCTCGTCGCCCTCGACGGCGTGACCGACCCCCGCAACCTCGGTGCGATCATCCGCTCCACCGCCGCGTTCGGCGGGCACGGTGTGATCCTTCCGCAGCGTCGCAGCGCGAGCGTCAACTCCGCCGCCTGGAAGACCAGCGCGGGAGCCGCCGCCCGCATCCCCGTCGTCATCGCGCCGAACCTCACCAGCACGCTCAAGGAGTTCAAGAAGCAGGGCGTGTTCGTGCTGGGCTTGGACGGCGGCGGCGAGGTGTCGCTTCCCGAACTGAAGCTCGCCGACCGGCCCGTGGTCATCGTGGTCGGGTCCGAGGGTAAGGGGCTGTCGCGCCTGGTCACCGAGACCTGCGACCAGATCGTCTCCATCCCGATCTCGGCGGCGACCGAGTCGCTGAACGCCGGCATTGCGGCATCCGTCGCGCTGTACCAGGTCTCGACGATGCGCTCGACGCAGGACTGAGGAAAGCCATGACCCGCATTGCTGTCATCGGCGGCACCGGCTTCGCCGGCCGCAACATCGTCGCCGAGGCGCTCGAGCGCGGTCACACCGTGATCTCGGTCGCCCGCACGCTGCCCGGTGACCGCATCGAGGGGGCCACGTACCTCGTCGGGACGATCCTCGACGTCCCCACCCTCGTCGGCCAGCTCGAAGGCGTCGAGGTCGTCGTGGTGGCGACCTCGCCCCGCGGCGACATGGAGGGCAAGATGCGCGACGCGGTCGCCGAGCTGGTCGCCGCCCTCCCCGAGGATGTGCGCGTCGGGGTCATCGGCGGCGCCGGGGGCAGCCTCGTCGCACCGGACGGTCCGCGGCTCATCGACACCGACTTCCCCGAGGAGTTCAAGGCCGAGGCGTTCGAGGCCATCGGCATCCTCGAAGACCTTCAGGCGACGGATGCCGCGCGCGACTGGTTCTTCGTGCATCCGGCCGGCGGCTTCGGAGCCTTCAACCCGGGCGAGCGCACCGGCAGCTACCGCGTCGGCGGCGACGTGCTCGTCACCGACGACGCGGGCGAGTCGTACATCTCGGGTCCCGACCTCGCGGTCGCGGTGCTCGATGAGATCGAATCCCCGAAGCACCACCGACAGCGCTTCACCGTCGGGTACTGACCCGGAGTCACACCAGGTCGCGCCAGTCGACCGCGTCTTCTTCTTCGGTGGTGACGGGGATCGTCTCGGTCTGCATCAGCGCGAGCGAGAGGGTCTCGGTCTGCGGACCGACGACCGTCGCCTCGTCGCGGCGGTGGCGCAGCACGTTCTCGATGTAGCTCGTGAGGGTCTCCGCCAGCGGCACCGAGCGACCGCGCGCCTGCGACATGTACCAGCGGTGCTCGAGCACCTGGTGGAACACCTCGGCGGGCTCCAGCTTCGCGCGCAGGTCCCAGGGGATGGCCTTCACCACCGGCTCGAAGACGCGCGTGAGCCATTCGTGGGCCACCATGTCCTCGTCCGACCCCAGGCGTGAGACGCGCGCAGCGAACTCGTCGAGGTCGTTGAGCAGCCGGCGCGCCTGGTTCTCCTCCACGTCGAGCCCCGTCAGCCGCAGCAGGCGCCGCTGATGGTGCCCGGCATCCACGACCTTCGGTTGAATCGACACGCGGGTGCCGTCGGAGGTGGACTCGATCGACATCTCGCCGATGTCGAAGCCGAGGTCGTTGAGGCGCTTGACCCGCTCCGTGATGCGCCACGACTCGTTGGCGGCGAAGGTCTCGCGGTCCGTCAGCGCGCCCCACAGCGAGTGGTAGGACGAAACGATGCCGTCGGCGATCGCGACGGCATCCACGCCGCCCTCGAGCCGGCCGCCGGCCTCGAGGTCCATGATCTCGCCGGCGATGTTGGTGCGCGCCACGTCGAGGTCGTGCTCGCGCTGGCCGCGGGTCAGGCCCGACTCGTGCAGCTCGCCGGTCTCGGCGTCGACGAGGTAGGCGGCGAAGGCGCCCGCGTCGCGACGGAAGAGCGTGTTCGAGAGCGACACGTCGCCCCAGAAGAACCCGACGTTGTGCAGACGCACGAGCAGCACCGCGAGAGCGTCGACGAGGCGGGATGCCGTGTCAGGGCGCAGCACCTGGGTGAACAGGGCCCGGTAGGGCAGGGAGAACTTGAGGTGCGCCGTGACGAGAGCCGCAGGCAGCGGGGTTCCGTCGTCGTCGGTGCGGCCGGCGATCACCGCGACGCGGCTGACGCACGGCACGTCGAGACGGGCCAGGTTGCCGAGCATCTCGTACTCGCGCCGGGCCATCTGCTCGGTGGTCTCCTTGATGGCGACCACGCGGTTGGAGAGGTTGGCGAAGCGCACCAGGTGCCGCGAGATGCCCTTGGGGAGGAACACGATGTGCTGCGAGGGCCACTCCGCGAGAGGCGTGGACCAGGGGAGTGTCAGAAGGCCGGGGTCGACCGAACTCGCGGTGATGCTGAGGGCTGAAGACACGGGAACTCCTGGCGGAAACGACACGGCGCGGGTAGCCCCAAGGCTACCCGCGCCGCGCGGTTGCTGTCGGATCAGGCCGAGACGACCGGCTTGTCGTTCAGACGCTCGCCGGACTCGATGTCGAACGCGTGCACGTGGCCGGCGCTGGCGGCCAGGGTGACCGTCTCGCCCGCGTTCGGGTGGTTGCGACCGTCGACGCGCGCGACCAGGTCGGCGCGCTTGCCGTTGATCTCGGTGTGGCCGTAGAGGTAACCGTCGGCGCCGAGCTCCTCGACGAGGTCCACCATGACCGAGAGGCCACGGCCGTCGGCGGGGCCGACGACGATGTCCTCGGGGCGGACACCCACGGTGACCTGGCTGCCGTTGGCGCGCCCGACCGTGTCGCGGTCCAGCGGCACGACCTCGTCACCGAAGCGCACGCCACCCTCGGCGAGGTCGGCGGCGAAGAGGTTCATGGCGGGGGAGCCGATGAAGCCGGCGACGAACACGTTGTTCGGCTTCTCGTACAGGTCGCGCGGGGTGCCGACCTGCTGCAGCAGACCGTCCTTGAGCACCGCGATGCGGTCACCCATGGTGAGGGCCTCGGTCTGGTCGTGGGTCACGTAGACGGTGGTGACGCCCAGGCGACGCTGCAGCGACGCGATCTGCGTACGCGTCTGCACGCGCAGCTTGGCGTCGAGGTTCGACAGCGGCTCGTCCATGAGGAACACCTGCGGCTGACGAACGATGGCGCGGCCCATCGCGACACGCTGACGCTGACCACCCGAGAGGGCCTTCGGCTTGCGGGTCAGGTACTCCTCGAGGTCGAGCAGCTTGGCGGCCTCGAGCACGCGGGCGGCGCGCTCTTCCTTGCCGACGCCGGCGATCTTCAGGGCGAAGCCCATGTTCTCGGCGACCGTCATGTGCGGGTACAGCGCGTAGTTCTGGAACACCATCGCGATGTCGCGGTCCTTCGGCGGCACGTCGGTGACGTCGCGGTCGCCGATGAGGATGCGGCCCGAGTTGACCTCTTCGAGGCCGGCCAGCATACGCAGCGACGTGGACTTGCCACAGCCCGACGGGCCGACGAGAACGAGGAACTCGCCGTCGGCGACCTCGAGGTTGAGCTTGTCCACAGCGGGGCGCGTGCCCCCCGGGTAGACACGCGTTGCGTTGTCGAATGTGACGGACGCCATGGTCTCTTCTCCTTCACCGGCAGGTACGTGCCGGACGATCCGTAGTGAATGAGCGGGGGGATGCCCGCGCGCCCGTCATCGGGCGTGCGTTCAGTATGGCACGTCTGGGCTTTTCCCAGACACTCTGGCTAGCATCGGAACGGCCGCGCACCCCGAGCGGCATCCGCCGGACATCCGGCCGCATTCTTTTAGAAGGTCTCCATGTCCAGCGACGATTCCTCGAACGCTCCCGCCCGGCGCGACGCCCGCGAAGCGGTGCGCGAGAAGGCGCAGCAGGTGCAGGCGCGGCAGGCGCGGATGCGGATCGTGCAGCGCTCCCTGATGGCTGCGCTGGGTCTCGCGCTGGTGGCCGTCATCGCCGGGTCGCTTGTGTGGGCCTTCTCGGACAACGCAGCGAAGCCGCAGGCGGCTCCTGAGAACGTCACCGACAACGGTTTCGCGATCTCGTCGGTGGCGGGAGCCATCGGCACTGCGCAGGTGCCCGACACCGATGCAGCGACCGCAGAGGCCACGTCCGAGCCGGCCGACCCCGCCGCCGCAGAAGCGACGCCCGAGGGGACCGCTGCGGCCGCGAGCGACGCCGCCGTCGACATCCGCGTCTACGTCGACTACCTCTCCGAGGGCTCGCGCACCTTCCAGATGGCGAACATGGCGCAGCTGGCCGCGTGGGTCGAAGACGGCTCCGCCAGCCTGACCTACCACCCGGTCGCGATGCTCAGCGCCAAGTCGAACGGCACCAAGTACTCCCTGCGCGCTGCCAGCGCGGCGGCGTGCGTGGCGACCCACTCCGAGGGAGCGTTCTTCTCCTACACCAACGAGCTGCTTTCGAAGCAGCCGGGCGTGGACGAGGCGGGCATGTCCGACAAGGAGCTCGCCGACCTGGCGCAGGCATCGGGAGTGGACGCACCGAAGGACGTGCGCGCGTGCATCGAAGAGGGCCGCTTCGCCTCGTGGGTGCGCGAAGCCACCGACGGCGCTCTCAAGACCATTCCGGGCACCGACAACCTCGCCCTCACGGGCACGCCCACCGTGCTCGTCAACGGCGAGCCGTACGTCGGCGCACTGGACGACCCGGCGGAGTTCGCCCAGTTCGTCATGACGCTCGCGAGTGACGCGTACTACCAGGAGTCGCCGACTCCTGCTCCGTCGCCCGCCCCGTAGCCCTGCCTGTCGGCTTCGCGGCGCGACGTCGTCGTCGCAAGGATGCCGCGTCGTGACGCTCTAGACTTGTGTGGCCCATCGCTCCCTCGGGGAGCCGGGCACCAGCCGGCTTGGCGCAATTGGTAGCGCACCGTACTTGTAATACGGGGGTTGCAGGTTCAAGTCCTGTAGCCGGCACCACACCACTCGGTCGTGACGTCGAGGCGGCTGTTCACATCACAGGCGGCGCGGTGAGACCGGCAATGCGTCGCAGTTCCGCAAGGTGACCGTTGTAGGCGGCGCGGCCGGCTTTGCTCAGCGACAGCCAGGTGCGGCTGCGTGAACCGTGTCGACTCTTGGTCACTGTGACGTATCCCGCCTCTGAGAGGTACTTGACGTGTTTGCTCAGCGAGGACTCGCTGATGTCCAGCGTCTCGCGCACGGTAGCGAAGTCGATGGCTTCGGCATCCGCGAGGATCGCGCAGATCTGCAGACGATTGCGCGGGTGAATCGTCTCGTCGAATCGTGGCTCGGTAATGGTCATGCCGTCCGCTGCGCATCGTTGAGACGGCGGTTCAGCAGCCGGTCGATATGGCTCTCCATGGGCACGACCACCATGAACGCGACCACACCGCCGACAGCGAGCGCAGAAGGCACTCCGACGAGAGTCTGGAGTGCGAAAGACAGGGCGAGCAGCACGAACAGCAGCACCCACCACCACCCGAGGCCCTCGGCATACCGATCCATCGACACCCCGGTGACGTTGTTCAACGCCCCCAGCAACACCATCGGGGCGACAATGGCACCCAGAACGATGAATGCGGTGCCGATCGTTTCGTCGCCATAGCTTCCGGGGCCACCAACGATGAAGCCCAGACCGAGGAACATCACCAGGGTCGCGGCGGCGATACCCCAGCGATACCACCACGGAGCACCCGCTCGACGGGCGAGCTCCGCGCGGGCACGCGCAACATCGTCGAGTGCCTCGTTCGCGCGGTCACGGTCTGACGCTTCTCTGCTTTCCATGAAGGAAAGTCTGGCAGGGGCTTTCCTGTGTGGCAAGTACAACTTTGTGGGGTCGACGGGATTGTCCGCGCGTATTGCCCTCTACGTTCGAGGGACAGCGAGAGCAGCAACGGTTGGAAGGCAGAGGGTGGGAACGTTTCGGAGGTTGGGCGCCGGGGCAGCACGCGAGATCAAGGACTTGTGGGCATGGCTGCCCTATCCGGTCAAGGTCAATTCCGTGCTTTTCGGTATATGCGTGATGTTCCTCGTGGTGATCAACATCGAGCTGATCTGGCCACTGCTCGTGCCTCCCGCGATCGTCGGCGTATTCATCGCTGTGCGCAGAAAGCGTCATAAGCGGAGAGGCTGATTCTCCCTGGCCGCGACAGGGATGGGCACACAGGCACGTCGCGCTACTTCGTGGCCACCCTGTGCTCGAGCGTTCCACAGAAGATGGCGACGATGCCCGCGACCAAAACGACCATCCCTGCGATCGTCATGGCCGTGTCTTGGGGGAGCGCGGCGCAGGCGATGGCGACGTCCTCGTTATCGCATGTGCGCCATGGCTGGAACACGAAAACCAGCGCGACGACGAATCCCAGCGAGGCCGCGATCACGCCCGCCGTGATCAGCCGTGCCGCCCCCGCGCTCTGTCATGGTCACGAACGTAACGCAGCGCGGTCGCCACGGGATTGGCGAAGATGTCGTCGTCGTCGCATCCTCCCGAGTGCAGGCCTGGCGAGCGGTAGTGTTCCCACCACGGAGGCGCTCATGATCGTCAACGGCTACTGGCTCGTGAGGCCGGACCGTGAAGCGGAGGTGCGCCGTGCACTGAACGTACGCCGCCGCGCCAATCTTGTCTCCGTTCTGGCGGGCTTGGGCGTCTGGGCGGTCAGTGCGTCGACGACCTACGCCGTGCTTGCCGCGTCGTTCTCGGGGGCCGGTTGGCTTCACCACGCCTGGCCGGTGGGTGCCGCCTTCCTCCCGGCGGTGGCAGCGTTCCTCGCCGTGCAGTCGTGGGCCGCTCGGAGGTGGGACCGAGTGGTGAGCACGCCGGGCACGCTCCGCAACGCCTACGCCTTCATCGACAGCGCGGGCGGCGTTCCGGACGGGGCGACTGCTGAGCAGTTGTGGGCGGCGCTCGACGCGCATGAAGCCGGCGCTCGACTGTGGGATGCCGTGCCACCACGCGAGGACTGAGGCAGGCGTCGACGCCGCCTGGTTTCAGCACTGTCAGTATGGACGCATGGCGAATCAGGATGCCGCGACGCGCGAGGTGCCACCCGCATGACCACCGCGACGAGCATCTCCGCGGCGACCCCGTCGCCCACGCGTCGCCTGTCGACGCTCGACCGGTGGCTGCCGCTGTGGATCGGTCTGGCCATGGTCGCCGGCCTGGTGCTCGGTCAGTTCGTGCCCGCCGTCTCGGATCTGCTGGTCACGCTCGAAGTGGGCGGGCTCTCCATCCCGATCGCGGTCGGGCTGCTGGTGATGATGTACCCGGTGCTGGCGAAGGTCCGCTACGACAAGATCGCCGCCGTCACCGGCGACAAGAAGCTGCTTGTCTCGTCGCTGGTGCTCAACTGGATCGCCGGTCCCGCCCTGATGTTCGCCCTCGCCTGGGTGTTCCTCCCCGACCTGCCCGAGTATCGGACGGGGCTCATCATCGTCGGCCTCGCGCGATGCATCGCCATGGTCGTCATCTGGAACGACTTGGCCTGCGGTGACCGCGAGGCGGCCGCCGTGCTCGTGGCCATCAACTCGGTGTTCCAGGTCGTCGCGTTCTCGCTGCTCGGCTGGTTCTACCTGACGGTTCTGCCCGGTTGGCTGGGGCTGGATACGCAGGGGCTCGAGATCTCCGTCGGGCAGATCGCCCTGAACGTGCTGATCTTTCTCGGCATCCCCCTCGTCGCAGGATTCGCATCGCGCCTCATCGGCGAGCGCCGCAAGGGGCGGGAGTGGTACGAAGAGACCTTCCTGCCGCGCCTGGGACCCTGGGCCCTGTACGGCCTGCTGTTCACCATCGTGCTGCTGTTCGCCCTGCAGGGGGAGCAGGTGATCGCCCACCCCGGCGATGTCGCCCGCATTGCGCTGCCGTTGCTGCTGTACTTCGCGGTCATGTGGTTCGCCGGCCTCTTCACCGGAAAGGCGCTGGGGCTCACCTACGCCCGGTCGTCCACGCTGGCGTTCACCGCGGCCGGCAACAACTTCGAGCTCGCCATCGCGGTCGCCATCGGCACGTTCGGCGCCGCCTCCGGCCAGGCGCTCGCCGGTGTGGTCGGCCCCCTGATCGAGGTGCCCGTGCTCGTCGGGCTGGTGTACGTCTCGCTGTGGGCGGCGCGCGCCTGGTTCCGCACCGACCCGGTCACCGGCGAGCGGGTGACACCGTGATCGTTGTGGCCGACCTGATCTCCTGACCGCCCTCTCTCACCGGGAATCACCATGACCACCCACACCACGCCCTCCGTCCTGTTCGTCTGCGTCCACAACGCCGGCCGCTCCCAGATGGCAGCCGGGTTCCTCCGCGACATCGCCGGCGACCGCATCGAGGTGCGTTCCGCCGGGTCCATGCCCGCCGAGCAGATCAACCCGGTCGCCGTCGAGGCGATGGCGGAGGTGGGCATCGACATCACCGCCGAACAGCCCAAGGTGCTCACCACCGAGGCGGTGCAGGCATCCGACGTCGTCATCACGATGGGATGCGGGGATGCCTGCCCGATCTTTCCCGGCAAGCGCTACGAGGACTGGAAGCTCGAGGACCCCGCCGGCCAGGGCCTCGCGTCGGTGCGTCCGATCCGCGACGAGATCCGCGCGCGCATCGAGCAGCTGGTCGACGAACTCATCTAGCCACCCCCGTTCGTTGAGCGAGCGGAGCGAGACGAAACGCCCCCTTTCGGCGCCCCGCGAGCCAGTGTTGGTTGTGGTTGGCCTGGCTGCATGGAGTCGGACTGAGCTACCTCGCTGATCCCTATGAGCTCCGAGTCGACAACGGCTCATGGTTGCGGGTGCGCGTTGTGGAAGCGTCGACCGAAGGTTTTCGGGTGAAGAAAGACCACCGGGGAGACATGACGGTGCCTCAGGTCTACTTCACGGTGCCGTGTCCGACATCGCCTGACGTGTCGCGCCCTCTTCCCAGCGCGCCGAGCTGGCGCCGTCTAGAGCCGCGGCAGGTGAAGCGGCCTTTCTCCGTCGGCGCGACGTCGTGTATGTTGATTTTCGATAACATCGAAAATCGATAAAGGACACGTCATGATCAATGCGGATCACGTCACTCCCGTCAGGCTCCGCTCGTCGCCGCGGGTGAGCTATCGCCTCGTCTCGACCGTCATCGTGGTCATCGCGACCCTCACTGTGCTGGCGAGTCTGGTTCGCGCGATCACGATCATCACCGGGCGCACGCTCTTCGCCTTCGGGGGCGCAGACGGCCGCCTGCCCCTGGTGTATCTGCCGCAACTGCTGCAGGCCGACCTGCGGGAGGGCGCGACCGGGACGCTGACGGATGCCGCGCTCTCGCTGCGCCTGCTCGGCGCGGTGCCGTCGCTCGTCGAAGTGGCCGTGATCGCGGTGGCGGCCGTCGCGCTCCTGCGCGTGGTGAAGGGGGTTTCTCGGGCCGAGCCGTTCGGCGCCACTGTGCTCGCCAACTGGCGGCTGCTGACCCTCGCCCTCCTCGGCGGCGGCATCCTGCAAGGCCTGGCCGACATGGTGGCGAACGTCTATCTGTCGAGCAGCATCGGTCTTCTGCTCGGTGCGGGGCGGGTCACCCCTGAGCAGCGCCTCGAGTTCCTGGGTGGTGACTATTCCGGCATCGGTGTCAACCTGCCGCAGTGGCCGCTCGCGATCATCGTCGCGGGCCTCGTGGCGCTCGCGCTCGATGCCGCCTTCCGCGCCGGCGCCCGCCTCGAAAGAGATGTCGATGGTGTCGTCTGAGAGTGCCGAGGTCGACGGATCCGGTCATCGGATCGTGTGCCACCTCGACCGCATCCTCGAGGACCGGGGAATGACGCTCACCCAATTGTCGAATCTCACCGGCATCACGATGGCGAACCTCTCGATCCTCAAGAACAATCGCGCCAAGGCGATCCGCTTCACGACGCTGACGCTGATCTGCGATGCGCTGGACTGCACGCCCCCGGAGCTGTTCGGCATCGCGCCGAGGCGGTGACCTCGCCGCCAGCCCTGGCCGCCGACGCCAGCGGCCCCCGTCGGTGCCGTTTTGAGCCGCGCCAGGGCGTATTCGAACGCGCCGTCCACGTCGCCGCCCAGGCGGAACGTGCCGGCGAGTTCTATGCTCAGAAAGCCCGTGCCCAGGCAGTGAGCAACCGCGCGGCATCCAGTGCGTGTTCGGCGCCGACGGCATGCCGTGCCGCGCGCAGCAGCCGAGCAGCTGGTCGACGAACTGGTCTGAGACCGCGGCCCGTGCGAGCGCTGCCGGGACGAGCGACTGTCGGCCGGTGGTCGAGCGCGGGCCTCACCCCTCCGTAAGAACAACC